>JBLHWY010000037.1:0-41936 GCA_047629195.1 Candidatus Azotimanducaceae bacterium | reverse complement strand
AGCGAAAGTTCCTCGTGGCCGTAATTGACGATCAGTTGATCGATCACTTCCTCTCGCAATATTTCAATAGGTCTATCCTGATTTGCTACCGGCATATTTTCATCTCCTGTCTATGTGCTATTTATACAGCAAACATCGAGCCAGTATATTTACTCATAACTTACAATGACTTATCTATCATGCTTGTAGATTATTCGTTAATTTGGTTATTCGATGGCGAAATTGATCAAGTTAGAGGGAAAATACAAGCCTCCCACGTCATTCACACCCACGTCATTCACACTACGTGCGCTATAAGCAAAGATTTCTCTCATCGTCGATATTAATGGGACAACAGAATGGGCATAGTCTCCTATCTCTTCAAACATGAAACTCACTTGCTCGTTATGGCTTCACCCAACCCGCAAGCTCCACCTGTGATCAGTGCTATTTTCCCTGCAACGTATCCACTGTGCTATTCTCGTGTCGTTAGTTAGTCCGTTATGTTGCTCCGCTCAACATACCGCGGCACAATAAAACCTCGAGTCACCTATGTTGCATCCTATGTTCCATTCCAGGTCCCATCTACGCTAAAGTGAAAGCGGTGATGGCTTTGTCAGTGTATACAGGGTGATACACCTCACGCCATGTGGGTTCAATATCTATTTTGGGAGACAATCTATGACAACCAGGCTGGTATTTATTTTCATTGCCATCGCAGGCGCAAGCATCTGAGGAGCTATGTATATCGGCAAGCGATATGAGCTATGTCTGTGATATCGTCAATGCCGAGGACCTGGTGACTGTTCCGGGGTCAGCTTGGGTTCTGGCGAGTGGCTACAGCGCGGGTGGTGGCAGGCCCCCGACAGCAGACGCATTTGTCGCACATGGGCTAAATATTCGCGCAACTGGAAATAGCCGTTCGATGTTGTACGTCGTCGGTCATGGTGGGCGGGCCTGAACTTAACTAGGTCGACTGCGTGATGATGCCTGAAGGACTCGATGCTAACAGTGTTGCTTCGCATAGTGACGGTTCACTGCTGTTCACCGTATTAATGCACCATGGCGATACATTCGTTGATGTATTCGACGGTAAAAAAACAGGAGCCGTTTATGCATGGTCACCGGGTGACATTTCAGCTCAGAAAGTTACGGGGTCAGAACTTCCGGGTAATAATGGCATCGAAGTGTCTAAGGACGGGACTGTAGTCTATGTGGTTTCAACTGGGCTGAGTACTATTTCTGTGTTCTCAAACACAAACCCAATGCGACTATTGCGAACCACAGCTAGAATGGATTTTAGTCCTGACAACATCCATATGACACCAGGAGGGTTAATTATGACTGGTGGGCCCAGTTGGATTGATCATGCTTGTGAAACAGCCGAAGGCCTTGATCTTGCGGCTTTCGCGACATGTCCGCGCGGTTCTGTAGATGCGACATTTGATCCTGTCACACTCAAAGAAGTTGAACGCTGGAGTGCGCGCGCCGACCAAGCTTTTAGCAATGCAACGATGGCACTGAATGTGGGCGACGATGTGTGGTTGGGGACGTTTTCAGGTACTCGCTTTGGTATTATCTCTTCGGACAGGTAATTCAGACGCCCTTCCTCTGCGATCTCATTTTTGCTCGACCCCACTTGATCCTGAAGTTGGCTAATCTTTGCACAATAGTTTTTTCGATATGACGCAAAGGCTGAGCGTTTAATATGTGTTCGTCCAGAAAGAGAAAGGTGCAACTTGATGAACGAAAAAAAACCGTGAATTGGAACAACGAACTTCCGGGATTCTATTCAGCCTAGGCGCCAGAATATGCGGAGACATTTCGCCAGGAGTTGGACGATAAACCTCGAGACCGTGTGTTTCTGCAAGAATTCGCTAGACAGGCTTCGCACAAAGAGGCCTGTGATATTGGTTGTGGGCCAGGTCATATTGGTGGCCATTTAGCATCGACCGGCATAGACGTTGAAGGCATCGATCTTTCCGAGGGCATGGTTGAACAGGCAAAGTCTTTTTACCCCAGCATTGAGTTTCAGTTTGGGAGTTTCCTCGCGATACCCAAACCAGATGAATATTACACCGGCATTGTGGCGTTCTATTGCTGGAGTCACTGTCGCCGGGATCAGTTGCGCCTAGCGTTGCAGGAAGCAACCCGCGTTTTGAAACCTGGCGGGCTGATTCTCGCTTCATTCCATGAAGGTACACAGGAGATCGTTAAAGAAGACGTTGTATTCAATTTCTTTACACAGGAATAGATTAAAACGGCCGCAATGTTTGCCGGTATGGAAGCGACTGTATGTACTGCTTACCAAGCCCGTTGAAACTTTACTCTGACCCCTGATTCGGTTGCCCCATTGAGTCTATTTACGAGACAACCATACCGCAAGCATGGCGATGCCGCTTGCGAGTGCCCCGACTTCCATCAATCCTTGTTCAACAAATGGTGCGACAGCGATGGTACCCAATGCTGTCGTTGACATAATAAACAAAATGATGAGGGCTGATCCTCGCGACTCGTTTTCGCCTGCAGCGTGCAGTGCATTAAAAAAGCCGGCTGGGCTTCTAATGCCTAAACCTGAGTTCACGAATATGAAAAGTAACCAGAGGGCTGCGACCGGTGGGTTACCGATGAAGCCTAGACAAAATATCCCTAAACAGCCAAATGCGGTTAATGAAGTACCTGCCATAATGGTATTTACGCTGCCAAATTTATCAACAATGAAATGCGAAGTGTTTGCTGTCACGACGAAAAAGGATATGCCTAAAACTTGCATGATGATGAAGTCAGATAGTTCGCCGCCCAGAGCATGAGTCACGACGGTAGGTGCTGCAAATACAACGATTAATAACGCGCCCAAGGTAAAGGCTTGGCTAAGCGCGTGACGGATGAATTTTCTATCACGAAGTAGGGGCGAATAGCCGTCGGTGGAGCGATTTGAAAATCCAAATTGCAGACGGGTTTTGCCTGCAAAGATCCAAACCAACCCTAGGCAGAGTGCGATGATACCGGTGAGATAAAATGAGGATTTCCAGTCAAAAACGGTGAGAAGCCATGCGCCCAGTATTGGCGCCAATGCGGGGGCTAAAGATTCAATGCTGCCGATACGACCCAGTGCTGCAACTGCATCTCTGTGTTCGTACATGGATTTTATCATCACTGGCGCTAACACTGCGGGTCCAGCAGCAATCAGGCCCTGAAAGAAGCGCATGAGCGAAAGTTCAATTAGGTCTGAGGCAAAGGTTGCCAGGAATGAAAAAACGGCGTAGCCCAGCAAAGAAGTAATGAGCAGATTGCCGATGCCGTAGCGGGTTGCCAGTTCACCATAGATTAAAAGCCCGATGCCTGTGCCTCCAGCGAAGGCGGCGAGTACCCATTGCGCTGTTTGCAAATCGCCGCCTAGCGTTTCTGGCAAGCTCGGAATAGCGGGAAGTACAAGGTCAGTGCCTGCGAGTCCTGCAACTGTGCCAAGCGCAATGAGCATAAAGGTCAAGGTTTTAGAGAACAAGGATTCATCCGTTATTTAGTTGTTGGGGAGTTGATACTGGATTGAATCAGGTTTCGTCAGCTAAGCTGTGATGCTAGAAATTGGTTGCTTTTCTAGATTATGGGCAGGCAAGTATACATTTAAATTTTACGAGCTTTACGCAATCCAACACCAATTCGTTCATTCATCATTTCAGTTGACCCATCCGCGTAGGCCGCAATTTTTGCGCAAGCGAGATGTCTGGTTAATGAATGATTTAGACGCAGGCCATTAGCGCCCATGGCCTGCTGGCAAGTGATAATGGCACTGGCAGTCACGTCACCGGCAAATTTTTTGGCGATGGCAGCGGACATGATCGCATTTTCATTATTGTCGATTTTCGCACCTGCTTTTTCGTAAAGGGCACGCATTGCTTCAAGTTTTGTCGCGACATCTGCTAGCGACCACATTAAGCCTTGGTTGTTCAGAATAGGTGCATCAAAGGCCTGCCGCGTTTCTCCGTATTCAAGTGCGCATTGAAGGGCATCTGCGATGAGACCTGCACACATGCTGGCGACATAGATACGCGCATTGTTCACGGTGCCTAACGCATGTTTAAATCCTTCGCCAGGCGCTGCTAGGAGGTTAGATTCTTCAACTTCGAAATTATCAAGATGAAACTCACCGGCACCGATGGCATGACCGCCCATCAATTCGTAGGGTAATCCTCTGGTAAAGCCAGGGTTGCGAGCGTCGACCAGAAAACTGGCGATGCCGCGCGAGCCGCTAGCGGGTTCTGTTTGAGCATAGACAACAAAAATATCTGCGATGGAGGCGTTGGTAATCCAGCCTTTGGTCCCATTAAGTCGCCAAGTGTTACCCGTTCTGGTTGCTGCAGTTTGTATCCCGCCGAAATCGCTACCAGCGCCCGGCTCGGATAGTGCGGTGGCACCAAAAAGTTCAGCGCTCATTAACTGTGAAACTAGAGATTGGTATTGGCTATCTGGTTGATTGGCTAGTTTTGCAGCGACATTCTGAGAATTGATCATCGAGAAAGTAAAACCCATATCGGCCCTAGACATGAGTTCGCAGATGGCGAGTTTTGTGGCGAATGTTTCTCCCCGACCCCCAAAGGATGTAGGTGTATCTATAGCCATGAGACCAACTTTGGCCGCTTGCTTTAATGCTTCTATCGGCTGTTTTTTCTCGTTTTCCCAGGACTGCGCTTGTGGTTGGATCACGTCGCGAGCAAATGTATTTGCGGTGTTAATGAGGTCGATATCTGACATGAAAATCCTTCTTAAAAATTTGCTATGCAAGCGTGATGAGCGAGCTTATCAGAATTATTGGGGTCAGAGTAAAGTGCCAGAGCAAACCCGCTGTAGGAGATGGGTTAGTAGGTATAGGAAATTGCGATAGACCCATAGGAGTGAGGGTTTGGCTGCTGGGTAAATTCTTTGCTGCGAAATATCTGCGCGTAAGAGATTTTTGTGCCGCCGTAGATAAAGCTGATTCCGACTGCCGCCTCGGCCACGCCGTGTTTCTTGTCTACACTGTGACTGTCGCTGAAGCTGTTGCCATCGAGGAAGATGTCATGACCTACCAGCTTGACGTCGATCGAGGCGAAGGTGTGCATACCCCATCTCCTTTGATCTGTTTCACGGGGGTCCCAGATGGTACCTGGTGCACTGTTGTCGCCGCCAGGTCGCAGCGCGGACGTGCCGAAATCGTTCGGAATGGACCAGCCCAGGCGAAATTCAGCGCCAACGTTGACATAGGTTGCAACATTGCCGAGGGCGATGCCACTGTGACTAATGGCATCAAAACCGAATCGCGAATTCTCATTGTGGTGGCGGAGGAATTTTGCCTTGTGCTCCCAAAGAAAGATGGCGCCAAACTCGTTCGAGAGTTGGTTGTCCCAACCTTTAAAGGTCTCGAACCCTCGCAATTTGTGGATGAAATCTTGCGCTTGTTGACCGATGGCGGCTGGACCCACCATGCCTAGGCTAACCTTCAGAGTATCCATTTGCTGATCGTTTCGGGTTTGGTATCCCATGCTGGCAAACAGCCAGGCGGCATAGGGCCGGTCATCGTCGACAACATCCACTCGGTCTAAGTCTTGTGGGGTGAACAGGGTTTGACCAATGGAGAAGATCACATTGCGTTTCAGGCCTTCTCGATTCTTGTGGAAAAATGTCAGGCGCCGGTTAAAGGATCGAATCCAGGCGGGTAGGGTTTCATCCTCCAGATAGTCACTCACATCAGGAGATACCCAAGCTGCACGCAGGCCGTTGGTATAGCCCTCGTCGGTATTGGAAAACAGATCGTTTTCCAGATAGAGGTTGAGAGTCCATTGCTCAGTTTGGTCCTTGCTCGCATGCGCTGGGATTGCGGCACACAGGGCGACGGCAAGCAAAATTTGTGCAGTGTTGGTCCAAGATCGTTTCATCGTCAAAAGCTTGAATTTAAAGGGCATGCATTTTGCTCGGATGTCATGACACCTGCAAGCACCAGATTTTTGGAGTCAGAGTAAAGTGCCAGAGTAAGCCCGCAGTTAGAGGAGGGGGTGTCGCACAGTAAAACAGGTTGTTTCCCCTTTTTAAAAACTTGAAGTTGGTGCAGTCTGTCCATACCCAAGCCTCGAAATTAACTGTCATGCCGCGCCACACAAAATTTTGGCCTGCAGGATTTCTTGTTCATATCATTCAGCGGGGAAACAATAGGCAAGCCTGCTTTGCTTACGACGAAGATATCGCTGCTTACGCCCATTGGCTTTCGCTGGGTACGATCAAATACGGCATCGCGATTCACGCCTGGTTATTTATGACAAATCATACGCACTTATTGCTGACGGCGAGCAACGACGGCGGTATAGCTAAATTAATGCAGTATATTGGTCGCGTCCATTTTGGACGATTTAATTATCGCTACGCTAGAACAGGCACGCTATTCGGTGGCAGATACAAATCCTCTCTAGTGCAAGGCAATCAGAACCTCTTGAACAGTGTCCGTTATATTGAATTAGATCCAATGAGGGCTGGTACAGTAAGAGATCCGGGGCATTACAATTGGTCGATTTACAAGTCACGTGCTTTTAGAAAACAAATGAGCATGTAGACTCCCCACGCTTTGTATTTGGTATTGGGTTCGACTGATAAAGTTCGTCAGAACCTGTATCGAGAAGAGATCACCAATGTTGTAACGGCGGAAGTGGTCGGTAAAATTCGACACTGTACAAACACTGGTTTAGCACTTGATACAGAGAAGTTCAGAGAACAAGTCGAATGAACGAGAGAGTGAGCGTGTTGAATTTACTCTGGCACTTTACTCTGACCCCAAAGATCTGAAACACTTAGGCTTTAAAACTCCTTCAATACAAAAGGCATGGCAACAATTATGACCGAAACAACAGACTGGAAGAATAATGGCATCAAGGTAGTATCCGGTGACCATCTTGATACCAATACACCTCAGAGTCCTGGTATGAATCGGGCGGCGGCAATTAACTTTGCGACGGCAGGTGCTCAGAAGTTATGGGCCGGCACAGTGGAGATTCATCCTGATGCAAAAACGGGGGTTCACCACCACGGCGCGCTTGAAAGTATCATTTACATCATTAGTGGCCGTGCGCGAATGCGTTGGGGTGAGAAGTTAGAGTACGTTTGTGAGGCCGGGCCGGGGGACTTTATCTTTGTGCCGCCGTACGTGCCCCATCAGGAAATTAATGCTTGCGCAGATGAAGCGCTGCAGTGTGTGCTTGTTCGAAGTGACCAAGACGCGGTGGTCATTAACCTGGATATTCCGGTGATCGAAGATCCCCAGGGTCTGCACTGGATTGATCCGATACATGCTGCGCCTGAGTAGACCCGAATGATTTTTGGGTAGGATACTCTGCCCCCAAAATTATGACCCCAAAATTAAAGATCATTTACAGCGTTGAATAGGAAATACAACAATCGCATTAATTGCGACTCTCATACCTCGCGCGCTTTATGCGCGCTTTATATTTCGGGGAGAATCTGTGTCAACTTAAGTATCCGAGCACTCGGTCTCCCCCTGGGTCAATAGATGTTAATTGAGCTGTTTCCAGTTATAAGCCAGCAATTCCTTCAGCCGCGAATTCGGGTGATCAGGAATATGAACAAAGATTTCACCGAAGTATTCGAACGGATCAACACCACTGCCTTTACATGTCTCGGTTAGACTGTAAATAATCTCGGCCCGCTTACCACCGGCATCACTTCCGAAGAACAGATGGTTCCTCCGGTTATTGAAGGTTTTCCAGAACCGCAATTATGTGAAGTGTTGGATTATGCTAAGTAGCGTGCCACGAGGCATTTGGTTCGCCGTATCACACGTTTGAATCATAGAGCCTGCAGAAAGACACAGAGTCAGTCCGGTGGTCGGTAACGTTGCGCATGGAACAGTGTTGATATGCGGTCTTCACAGATGAAAGTGGACTAGATCGGAGTCGTATCGCATGAATATCGAAATCAGAGGTCGGGCTTGGTATATGCTGCGATCGCAAATGCAAACCTCGACTTCAGTCCCGAACTTGCAAAAAAGTCATATCCCTTATTAACAAGTGGGCGTCCCGAAGTAATCGTTTTGGCACCAGTAGATTACTGGGAGACGTTCCATAAATACGATGCAGAATGGGTTAACAAGGTTTCACCAAATCTTCGTCGTGTAGCCAATGAACTATCAACTGAAATTCAATTTTTTAGGGCTCAATATTGGTCATCTCACATTTGGGGTGACGGGAAATTACCAATTCTTGAGGGGAACGTCGTAACAACACCGATTTTCAAGAGCAACATCTCAAATGAAATCTAGTGTGGTGATCGGTTTTGTACTGAGGCGCGAGCTTTATCCATTCTTCAATTATTCTCTATAAATCTTGCCAGCTTCGTCTGGAGTCATATTCCGCTTAATGAGTTCGATAGGCTCCTCGTCCTTGCCTGTTTACTCGATCCTTTCACTGAACACTTTTAAGTGTTTACCTAGAAGCTCTAAAGATCTGATCTTGTCAGAAGGCTTGATCAATCAGTTCTCTTCCAAATTAGCAAAGCCGATTTTCTTCAGTTCTTGGATTACGTCATCGGCACTAACTTTTAAACATTCTGATCTTTCGTCCATACCTGCTTGAACCATATTTTTCGCATTATCTTTAGTTAACAACCTAGAGGCTTGCTGCTCTGCTGTAGTCTCCCTGTAACCGACCCTGATAGAGGCCTGCCTGCCGTTTAGGTTAACTAGATATTCCGTGTAGAATTGGACCAACTTGGGCGTTAGGGACAGACCTTGGGCTTGTGTTGCTTGTTCGAGTGGAGTCGGGCAACCTGCTTTCTCGAGACTTAGCAGCCTCAATCATTATCTTTGCAGGAGCTGAGTTAAACAACTCATCTGATTTGGCTTTGAGCGTCCCTGGAGATCATCTACGTGCTAACGGATACTCGGTGATGAAGGCTTCAAAGTGGCTTTCACCTGCTATCAGAGCAACCACAGAGCGCTGCTGGGACTTGGAAATTGGTTTTCCTGACATGTGGGGTTTACTCCTGAAAGCAAGTTCAATACGAATCTTACCTATTCTAAATTAGAATAAGTAATTCATTTACCGGATGAAAAGTCATTGTTTGGTTGTCAAGATAGGGTTGCCAACCCGCTGCCTGATCGCTAAACAGACTTCAGTAACTGACCGATTAGTGGAACTCTCCAGAGTTGGCGGGCTCCATCATCTATATGAGTGGCAAAAAGCTGCTTGAAATTGCGCCGGATCAATATTTGCGAAGGACAAGTGATTGCTAAATTTCGGTACCTTACAAATATTGGCTTAGTGCTTGCTTCAGAGAAATGTCGTTCTTAATGTGGAGAGCCATACGAAATGAATGAGCTGCGGCAAAATAACGGGTGTAAAATAATCAGCAATCAAGAAGTGTTCTAACACTCTGTAACAACTGGATTCTATTATAGGGTTTATGTATAAGGTTACGTTTTAAATCTTCATCTACAAAATTGCTGGTTTTCTCGTCAGCGAAGCCACTGAGTAATTGGATTTTTATCCCCGGATGATTTTCTCTGATTTCTTCAGAAAGTTGATAACCATCCATCTCAGGCATCACAACATCGGTCAGAACCAGATCAACCTGTTGCTCTTCTAAGATCATTAGTGCTGATTTTCCGCTTTCTGCCACTAACATTTTATAACCTTCTCTTTGTAAGAAATAGACAGCCAGATCACTCAATGCAGACTCGTCATCAACAATTAGTATGGTTTCAATACCTCTTAGGTTTTGTGTTTTAGGCTCCTCTTGAGTTGACTCTGTTTCTGTCTCAGTAACATGTTTTGGGAAATAAAGTGAAAAATTAGTGCCTTGCTCTAATGATGTTTCAACCACAATGCTGCCACTGCTTCGCTGCACAAATCCAAATACCTGTGACAATCCTAAGCCCGTTCCATTATGACCTTTAGTGGAGAAAAACGGATCAAATATTTGTTTACTAATTTCTTTGCTCATTCCCCTACCATTATCAATGATGCTAAGTTTTACATAGTCGCCAGGGACTAGGCCTAGTTCACCAGCATAACCTTCTGTTAGCGCAACGTTTCCTGTTTGGAAAATTAATTCAGCGGTCAATAAATCATCATTCATCGCATGCATCGCATTGATAGCCATATTTAATATGGCATCTTCTAAATCGCTGCTCTCTAGCCAAATTGGCCAAATACCTTCGTCTAGTTTTAGCGTTATTTTGACGCGCACGGTCAATGTCTTTTGCAAAACATCTAGTTGTTGGCGCAATAGCTTATTGATATCAGCTTGGGTTGCTTCAGTGGTCTCTTGTTTAGTAAAAGACAATAGTTTCTTTGTTAGTTTCGCGCCTCTCTCTGCGGCATGTGATATATGTTCAACGTAGATTGCTAATTGTTTTTCATCGTGTGATTTAATTGTCAGCAAATCTGAATAGCCAAGAATGACACTAAGCATATTATTAAAATCATGCGCGATGCCGCCTGTGAGTTTTCCTAGTGCTTCCATTTTCTGAGATTGATGCAACTGAGAAACTAACATTTGCTGTACTTTTTCAGATTCTTTTCGTCCCTCAATTTCTATCTTGAGCCTTTGGTTCATTCGGAAAAAAATGAAAATGGTTGCTATTAAAACTGACAAAACAGGCAATGCCCAGAGCAAAAAAGTAGTGAACTTAGTGCCAGTATCAATTCTTACCGTAAGCCAACTATTGTATATTTTTGCTTTCTCTTTGGCCGTTATACTATCGAGCGCTTTATCCAATATTATTTGCAATGGCTCTAAACCCTTCCGAATGCCCATAGCAATTTCCAACTTGTAATCGGTATAGGCAGCTATTTTGACATTATTAAAATCCCCAGAGTTAAGGTGGTAGATAATAGGGGCTGCACCCGTTACATAAGCATCCACCTCGTTGGTTTCTAACAACGTCATTCCTGTAATCACATCATCATCAACGGGAAGTAAAATCAGGTTGGGATGATCACGTTTTAGTAGTTCTTCAGTTGGCGTACTTTCCCCAACGGCGACAATTTTACCCTGTAAATCACTCAGGCTTAGTATAGGTTCAGAGTCTTTGGTAGATGCGATAACTAAGGGTATGCTTATGTAAGGTTTTGTGAAATTGATAAATGATGCGCGAGACTTAGTTTTAACAATGGCAGGTATAACATCTATTTTTTTATTCTTGATTCCGGCAATGATTTCTGGCCAGCTTAGATTACGCTTAGGTTTCATCTCGATGGACAATAAGTCATTAAGAATATTGACGTAATCAGCGCTGATACCTTGATGAAGATTAAGTTCATCAAGCCACTCTAACGGTACTAACGAAGGTGACACGCCTAAGCTAAAGTTAAGGTTTGTTGCTATCCACTCATGTTCAGCGAGTGTTAGACCTGCAAGCTTTATTTCATAATCCTTGAATAGTGCGAAACTATCGGGGATCCATTTCTTCTCCATGATACGAAGTGTCGCAATTGGGATGTTTCTAAACCCAGCATTAACAATTGATTTTAGGTAGAGATTATCTTTAAGAAATGTACCGTGGACGGTATTTGTTAAAATGGCTTCCTGACTAGAAACAATTGTTCCTTTTAAACCGGCTAGTTCAAGCCGTCCATTCATCACTGGTTCTTCCGAAATTACGGCACTAACGTCACCGCTCAATATTTTATCAACAAAGTCTCCATCAACTGTTAGGTAGGTTTTTATGACACCCGGATAATTGCTGATGAGATAGTTGTCTTGAAATGTGCCTGGGCCGACGCCTACTTTCTCACCGGATAACGCCTCTAAAGTGAGGTCTTTTCCTATTTCATCATGATAAAATAACTTGCTATTAACTTGGGCAATTGCTACTGAAAAATCCGCCCATGCAGCACGCTTATCATTGATGAACAAACCTGCTTGCATGTCAATCTCGCCGCTTTTTAGCTGCACGATAGACTGCTCATGAGTTAATGGAACAAAAACAACAGTGTGGTGGTTAATATCAGCCCATGTTTGCCATATCTCAACGAACAGGCCTGTCGGTCTTCCGTTGGGCAGAACAAATGTAAAGGGAGGCACCGTAGAATTTATGCCTATCCTGATAGTCTTATTTTGCTTTGTTGTGGCGGCGTTGTTTGGTTGAGCTTGAACTGAATTAATTAGTAAAATGTTCAGCAAAAGCAGTGGCAACAATAAGCAATGCGATAGTGCTCTAAATCTATAGGAGTTGGCCGTATCTACTATTAGGTAAAAATACTTAGCCATGATCAGGAAACCCTATAACTAATTTGGTTTAATGATAGACTTAATGGCGGTGAATGTCAGTGAATGTCAGTTTTTCGCAACATTTGCTTTGTTCTCTGTAAGCAGCTAATTACCCGTATCTTCTTAATTGTGGGGTCAGAGTAAAGTGCCAGAGTAAATCGCCGACAAGGGCGTAGGTATCGCACCGTAATGCCAACGGGAGGTAACCAAGCGACGTAACTTGTACCGCTACGCTTCGTAATCCATGATTTTGCCTAGACGGATTTCTTGTACATAGTATTTAGAGCACGAACATCAGATACGCCCGTTTTGTTGTAGTGTGTAAGTAGATGCGGCATCGCTATTCACACGGGGATGTCCGTGACCATTTACACGCGCCTAATGCTGTATTTTGTCTGCATCCATGTTGGCGTTTTAATTTTCATTACGCCTGAATAGGCGCACTCTTCGACGGCGGATACAAATTATGATGGTGCAAGGCGATTAGTATTCTTTGAATTGTCTTCGTACATTGAATTGACGCCTGTTATGGAGATAGATTTTGTCAGGTTCTGTTTGGCAAAAGATCTCCGGCACTTCAATTGTTGAAGTTACGTATCAGATGCTTTTGGTAAACAGAAAGACTCGTGTCGTTGATTTCAGCAATCCAGATAGCTGCACCAAAGTGAAACTGCTCAACTGCTGACTAAGCAGGTTGTCACCATTTGACACCTTGAACCATACCCGCAGCCAGACTGATAATATCTGTTGGTTTAGAGACATCTAGTTAGGCTGCCCGAATAAACGTTCCGTGCGCGAGTTGGCATGATGAATTCATCATACCGAAAACAGCAAACTGATGTCTTATGATTAAGAGAATTTAGGTGACTTAGAGAAGTTAGCAAATGTATTTTTACTGAAGCTCCGAAGCTGGAATTTTTCTTTTAGTCCACTTTGCGATTTTCATTTTCTCGCCGAGGTGAAACTTTCTGTAGGCGGTAACTGGAACACTTTTTACTTTGCACTCGTCGGACATTGCCTGCGAAAATTCCGTCAAACCTTTACTTTCAAACTGATTGTCAGAGATTTTGTCGAAAATGGCGATAGACTTGTGATCGGTCTCGTTGTGACACCTAAACTTGTATTCGCCGTTAAGCGCATATGCGAGTCTCTTTAACCACAAAAAGTTGTCAAACGAATCTTCGATCCAAAGCTCGCAGGGTTGTTTGCTATGAGATGATTTGTCAGGTGTCTCGGTAAAAAATTTGCTACACGAGGGTAAACACAATTTCGCCCACCGGGTGTTGATCATCTGTTGAACATCCGTTGAACATCTATGGAGAAGAAAATGAAAAAATGGATAAAGCATAGTTTACTTTCTATCGGTGTAATTGCTCTAGCTTCCTGTAGTGGAACGGGTAGGTATATAGATGGTCCTGTTTTGAGGGTACAAGATGCGCAAGCAACGCCTGATGAAGCTGTTGCAAAATTGTTTCTGGGCCAAGCTGCGCCGTATACCATCGTTTTGTGTGATGCAGATAAGGCCACAAGTGATTGTAAAAAGGGAGAAGGGGGGTTGTCGGCAACTGGCATGGGTGGGATTTTTCTACCCCTAATTATGAATTTGAGCGGTATTGAGGTTGATGTAGCCGTGCTGGGCAAAGAAGCCATTGACATTAAAACCAGGCTAGTTTCGACGGTGAGCACAATCGCGCCCGTTTGCGGAAATGTGGATGGGCTAATCATCATGCGTGCACCCAACATTGCCAATCTGGAATTGACCAACTTTTACTGTAACTGGATGGCTATTGGCAATGTGTTTGCCAATATCAAACTATCGATTGATGGTATTCATCTTGATGAGCGAAGCTTCACTGGATTCTATTCGATATCACTTTATGGCACTGGAAACGCTAATGGCTCGGGTTATTACAAAGCTGTTATCAGTCCAACCAACCCCACGTTAAATCTGTAGCCTACATAGCCGTGGGCGAATCTCCTGCCTCAGATTAGTATTCTGCGGCAGTTGTGCCACCAAACCTCGTGTTGTCAGATTCGGACCGTAAGATTGCGAGCTCATTCGAAAGTGCTTGCCTGCCGGCTTCTGCAAGTGGGTCCTCGGGGTAGTAGGACAGCTCAGATACAGTATCACCAGCCACCCGAGTGGCGGTCATGACGCGTGGTTCTTCGTAGTCGTAGGGGCGAGCTCTATGAAGCAAGGCGCGATTGTCCCATAAGAGCGTATCGCCCACCTGCCAATGATGTGTGTAGACGCGTTCTGGCTCCGATACGATAGAATCAACGAGTTTTCTCAACAGGGTTCTGCTTGCTTCACGGTCGAGCCCCGGAATGCCAAATGCATGTCTTCCTACAAATAGATTGGGTACGCCTGTTTCTGGATGTACTTTCACTAGCGGACGCAGATAAGCTTCGCCGTGATAAATACCGTCGTCCGGTAAAGGAAAATCACCGATATCGTTCGCCTGAGAAAACTGTGTGGAATGGTAGGCGCTTAATTGGTTTGCCAGTGTTTTAGTTTCCTCGTCAAGCGTTTCATAGCCAGCGCGCATATCGGCCAGCTGGGTCTCGCCACCAGACTGTGGTATCTGCACCGCTGATAGCATGGCACATTTACTACTAACTGGACGATAGGTCGAGTCAGTGTGCCAAGTTTCGTTGCCGATGTTGGTTCTCATGCGTTGAGCGCTAACATCCAGCATTTGTCCGTAGCGACCATCTTTGAGCTTCTTTCTATTGGCGATTGGTAGGGCCCCGAATTCCAATTCTCCAAAACGTGCTGCAAATTTGATGTTTTCGTCGTCGGTAAGGTGCTGTTTGGGGAATACCAGAAACCCGTATATCAGAAATGCTCGGTGAACGGTTTCAAATTGTTCAGACGTTATTGCAGGAAGTGCAATGCCAGTAACAGTAGCGCCAAAGCACGTGTTATTGATGGGTTCAATCACTATTTCATTCATGGTTAATGATCTTCCTAGAGAATCCTTAAGTTAACGCGCATTTTTCCTAGATTGCCAGAACATCTTCGACAAGGTGTTTTGCGCTGTTTGGGATATAGATATCCGAAATATCGCAGCCATTAACCAAGAAATGGTGAAAATTGTCGCACACAATTATTGCTCGGAAGGTTATACTCATTCTTGGTCGCACGCGAGGTGACCATTCTCAGGGCGGGGTGAAAGTCCCCACCGGCGGTAATCGCAGCAATAGTTGTGTAGCCCGCGGGCGCTTTTGCGTATGCAGAAGGACAAGCAGATCTGGTGTGATTCCGGAGCCGACAGTTAAAGTCTGGTTATGAGGATAAGGTGGTACCGTTAGCATCGCTCAGAAGTTCTGAGTTAGCTCTCCTCCTTGTTTGCCCTGTTGTTTTTAATCCTATGAAAAGGAAACAACAGATGACTCAATTTAATTCAAATATCTCCGATATCGCTAACCGCAACAAAATTGCATTGGTCCAAGCATGCTGGCACCGAGACATTGTTGATGAGTTTCGCGATTCTTTCATCAAAGCAGTGGCTGAATCAGACTCACGACAGGTTGACGTGTTTGAGGTGCCTGGTGCGTTTGAAATTCCACTGCGCATTAAGCAACTTGCCGCAACCGGCGAATACGCCGGCATCGTTGCTACGGGTTTGGTTGTCGACGGTGGCATCTATCGCCATGAGTTTGTTGCAACGGCTGTCATCGATGGGTTGATGAAAGTACAGCTGGAAACTGGGGTGCCAGTATTTTCAGGCGTGTTAACACCCCATGACTTTATGAGTGAAGGCCGAGTGGAGTTTTTCCGACAGCACTTTATTATCAAAGGTCAGGAAGTCGCAGGCGCCTGCCTGGAGGTTCTGCAAAGCTCGTCTACTAAAGCCGTTGCCTAAATTTGTGCTGACCGAGCAAAGCGTTCGCTAGAAATTTATGACTTCAGAGCAAAGTGTCAAAGTAAACTCACTGCTAAACCGACCTTATGCCTGACAATACTACGATCTACCGAGCGTTCAAACAGACTCTGGATTCTTATACACCTATCAGTGATACCACTTGGTATGCATTGAAAGCTGTTACACAAATAAAACGACTAGAAAAGAATCAAGTGCTGTATCAGGCAGGCGATATTCCTGCCACTTTTGCTTGGGTATTTCATGGTTTGATTCGTGGTTTTGTCTGCGATGAAAAAGGTAATGAGTACAATAAAAAGTTCTTTGATGAGGGCATGTTTCCTGGGGCAATGTCGGCAATGTTGACTAACAGGCCATCAAAACAAGGCTTTGATGCATTGGAAGAGACCTTTTTGATCGAGATCGATTTTTTGGCTTACCGACGGCTACTGCTTGAATACAATGATCTCAGGTTGTATCAGATCTACTATCTTGAAAAAAATTGGCTACTGGATAAAGACGAGAGAGAAATCGCAATTGTACAGCTGGATGCCTCCGCTCGTTATCAACAGTTTTTAAGCGAATTCCCATCCCTCGTGGAACGCCTGCCTCAGTACCATATCGCCTCTCATTTGGGGATTACTCCGACACAATTGAGCCGCATCCGAAAAAAATCTTGAATTCATCAACCTATGTAAATGCCTCTCTGGCTTCGGTCACCTAAGATTCTGTTGCCTGCTACTAATTTGTAGCATCGAAATGATTTTGCAGCTTGGAGGGGCAACTTATGGAATTATTTGACGCATTGAACTGGCGTTATGCGGATAAGCTGTTTTTCCGCAGTTGGCTGTAGATACGTTAGTACGGCACAGCCATGATTGGCGACCGGCTTATCATCAAGGCAAGGGCTACGCGACAGGAATGATGCACTTTCTTTTTCAAGACGCCGAGAATTGGCAGGCGGGCTATGTCTTTTTGCAAGCGTCAGAACCGAGACGGCCGGTGTATCGAAAGTTGGGCTTTGTTGATCAGCTTTTGATTAATTATATGCAGAGGTCTCGATGGATTTTATAATCAGAAACACAAAGTGGGTAATGTTGGTATCAGGAATCATGACATCTACGATGTTCTATGGGGTATTTGTGCCACAAGCAGCACTCGAATCCATGTTCGGCGTTTCATTCAACGGGATCCTTGAAAACATTGTTATTCGAAGCTGGTTTGCTTTGGTGGGGCTAATCGGAGTCATTATGATTTATGGTTTTTATAGCGAAATAAATCGTGTATTTTCAGTCTCTGTAGCTGCCTTTAGCAAATTTATATTCGTCTCACTAGTCGTGTTGTACGGTCAAGAATTTATCGGTAAAGCCGCATTCGCTATCGCAATGGACTGTGTCGTAATAATTTTGTCGGGAGCGTTTCTGTTAACAGTGCGTATGCAGCCTCCAACCAATTCATTGGCGCAGAGTCAAGTGCCAGAGTGACCTATAGAGCTGGCTTTTGGGGAATACGGCGAATTTTCGCTAGGTCATAACCTTCTTCTTCGATGATGCCAAGTAGCCGTTGGTAGTCGGTGTCGGCGATAATGGGTCGTCTTGCCATCAACCAGACATAGTCTCTTTTTGTTCTGCCAATGATTGTAAATTCGTAGTCTGGGTCAATATAGACTATCCGATACTCGGCTTTTATGGGCCAGATAAACTGCATGCCCCAAATTGCGTTACCGCTGTTTTTTTGAACAAAGGCAGTGGGGTGATAAGTCTTGATCTCGCCGTTGAAGCTACCTTCATTAAAACTGAAGGTGGTCGCGATTTTTCCATTAGTGGGTTTGCTATAGCTTTCAATTGCGTTGTAAGCCGCCTTTTCAATAAAGGTAGGGATATTGGCTATGACGTGCCAGTTACCAGCGAACCTGCTAAGGTCAACTGATTCGGCGGTTCGTAAAGGTGGTAACTTAGACGCTGACTGGCAGCCGATTATCGAGAGCAGGCAAGACAAAAGCAGCATTTTTAGGATTCCCATACATGTGACCTTCTCACTAAATTTTTAGTGTGCATGGAGCTCTGATACGCTTAGCCGCCGTAAGTAGACCACTAAGATTTATTGTGCTAGAAATATTACATGTCACAAACATTACATGCCAAACATTACATGCCACCCATGTTGATTTCCGTTAGTTCTAACTGTTGATTCCCGCTAGTCAGCCTTGTCTTTTCCTTCTTTAGCTAGCGCATCCGTAACCCCGCCGAGTCTTCTTTCGTCACCTTTATCGCCTTCTCTTTTAATCGAGGCACTCATCTCAAGCATCATATAGTTCGAATGTGTTGCCTCAACCGCTTGCCTATAACCCATTGCGTCCTGCGCCGAATTAATTGAGTGCTTCAACATCCTTAAGGTCATCAGGCTGTTCTCAGCGAACTTTTCGGCCTGCGCTACAGCAGCTTCATATTGATTTCCGTTCTCCACTACTTCTGTTACTAGGCCAAGTTCCAGCGCTTCATCTGCAGGGATGAAGCGGTTCTCAAAAAGAATCTGTTTCGATTTTCGAATACCTAGATCCCAAGGCGCAGTGAACATCTGTAAATGAGAAGGAAGGAATTTTGCATCTTTGGACGCAATGATGAGGTCCATGCACGATGCGATCATAAACCCACCGAAAATGCAGTATCCCTGTACTGCAGCGATGGTTGGCTTTTTGACATCACGCCAACGCAGTGAGTTCTCGATGTATAGATGCCAGGAGCGATTCAGGCGGCCCATGGTCCCATCACCGAAGGGTTTTTTCGCAGCATCCTCGAGTTCTTCAGGGGTGCCGAGGTCATGCCCCGCGGAGAAATGTTCTCCTCTTCCGGCAAGAATAATGACCTTTATCTCATTGTCATAGTCCAGTTGTCGAAAGGCCGCCGTCATTTCGTCCAGCAGCAGACGGCTTTGCGCATTTCGATAGCGTGGTCTGTTCAACCAGATGGTTGCGATCCTGTTCGTTCGTTCTACTTCGATGTGTTGATATGCCATGGTTTGCTACTCATTTTCTTGTTAATTGTTACCAGTCTTCCCCTGAGATGCCGGCGTCAAACAACGTCTGAATATCCTCATCCGACAAGCCAAATTCAGATTGAAGTATTGCCCTGGAATGCTGCCCCAAGCGGGCGGAAGGCTCATTTGACACAAGTTCGCTGTGACTAAATTGATAGGGAAACCCCGCGTATTGATGTTCGCCAAGGTCGGGATGGCGAAGCTGATGCCACCAATCAATAGAACGCAAATGGCCATCATCAAGTAGTTCGTCTGTGGTCTGAACGGGTGCAGCGGCAACGTTTTTTGATTGTAACAGGCGAGTACTACACCAAGCAGTCCGCTCGCGCGTCCACTCACAGATAATACGATCAATATCATCGTGTCTTGCCATCCTTTCAGCGAGATTCCAATTAGGTGCGAGTTCCTCGTTTACCCACATCACTTTACATAACGAAGCCCATTGTTCATCTGATTCAATAGAGATCGCAATCCAATTGTCTTCGCCTGCAGATGGGTAGACGCCCTGTGGTGCATTGTCTTTCGATCGATTTGCGGCGCGCGGGACATCACCGGACAACTGTTGCAGCAGAATGTACTCTTCTATGTAGTCCACCGCAGTTTCGAACATTGAGCCCTGCACATGCTGGCCCTTGCCGCTTTGATTTCTGTGCATCAACGCAACGAGCGTTGTTGCTGCCATCTGGAGTCCAGTAATGGCATCTGCCTGGTAAAAACCCATAACAAGAGGCGGACCATCTGCGTAGCCAAACATGCTGTCCCAGCCAGAAATGGCTTCTATGGTCGTGCCGTTACCGCGATAGCCGGAGTAGGGCCCCTTTTCGCCATATGCTGAAAAAGAAGTCATAATCACATTAGGATTTACCTGACAAAGCGCCTCATAACCCAAGCCCAATTTAGGCATCACGCTGGGACGATAGTTTTCCATCACAATATCTGCGGTTGCAACGAGATCAAGAAACAGTGACTTTCCTTTTGCCTGACTCAGATCCAAGACCAGGCTTTTTTTGTCTCGATTGACGCTGTTGAAATTACAACTACTGTTCACCACTTTTGCGTCTGGATTTTTCATGAACGGTGGCTTTTTAGGTGGTAGCTTTCGCCAAACATCCGGCTTTGTTAACGACTCCACTTTAATGACCTCGGCACCAAGATCACTCAATGTCTGACTAGCAAAGGGACCGATCCAAGCCTGGGTCAGGTCAATGATCTTTACACCGGACAGCGGCTGGCTCTTTTTTCCGTCGGCTTCAAATTTATGGCCTGCTGATTTTTTTTCGATTTTCATTGCTGGGAAAGGAGCTAACAAAGTTTTCAACGGTTTCTTTGTAACAGCGGGTGTTAGTGACAAGCGAGCAGGTGGCCCGGTGCGCAATAGGGTGCCCAATTTAGGATGCTGTTGAGCTTGCCAAAACTTTAGCGCATCTAATTGCGGGTCCTGAATTGTCTCAGCGGGCTGCAACACTTTACCAACAGCTGAGCTGTGGGGTGGAGCGGAAATAATATCAAAGAGGACAGCTGCGTCGAACGGTGATGGTAGCCCTTCGACAAATTTCTTTAGTACAGCATAGTCCTGTCTATCAGCGGTCGACGCTAGCGCATCAGGGATGTGGCTGTCATCAAGACCAATGATATCTAGTAATGCCGCGAGCGCAGGTTTCATGGCAAAATTAAACGATAGATAGCCTTCACCAAATTGGTACAACCTGACGCCCAGAGGCTTAACCCCAGGGCCACCATCTCTGGCTTCAGGTTTATCAACTTGGGTACGGAGGGTTGGCACAATGGTGCAGAGTAACTGCATGCAACTGACTTCAACGTTCTGTGCAACGCCTGTTTGCTGATAGTGGTGAAGGGCTGCAAGGCCAGCATTAAAAGCACTGATGCCGCAGGCTTTCGCCATTATGTTTGCTGGCATTGTCAGCGGCGCCTTGCCCCGTTCACCCTGCACAGACATAAAACCGCTCATCGCTTCCGCTATGAATTCATTGCCAGCGTAGTGGGCATACTCCCCGCGCCGGCCAAACGTTGATATGTCGATGATGATTAACTGCGAGTCAGGTGACAAGGTTATCGGTAACATATCGATGGGTTTATCGATGATCAGAACGTCAGCGCCGTCGATAAGCGCCTGATCTAGCGGGCCTCCTATGAGCGTCTTATTGCTATTAAGACTCTCGGCTAAAAGAGAGATTTGATCGTAGTACGGCTGACAGTTCACGCGGCCAATCGTTTGGACCTGGGCTCCCCAGCGCGCAAACTGTTGAGCGCACGCAGCGGCAGCAATACTTGTCGAAACCTCTATTACTTTCAGCCAATCCAGAGGACCTGACTCAATTCTGGTCATCACAAACTCTCAGATAATTCATTTGATTTTGATACGACAGCGATTTTTAGGCTCCCTTAAATATCTGACTCCCCAAGCGCGCGTGCACGATCGATACGACTTTCTTCATCGTTGCTTAAGTATCTCGTGGCGAGGGTCAGGAACAAAATTGCGATGCCAAACATGATGAGCCCCCAGGTCATTGCCTTTCGTAGTGATTCGCCGCTATCCATGCCGGATGTAATGTACAGGTCACTTACTTGCCCCATCATATAAGGACCGAGCGCTAGACCGAGAAAAGTATTCATCAGGAGGTAGTAAGCAGAGGCCGTTGCACGCATGCGAGGCATGACCAAGTCGTTAACAGTACTGGCCCCAGCGCCGATCCATGCTGGCGACAAAATGCTGAAGACAAAGCTGAACAAGTAGGCGGTTACGACGCTGTCAGTGTACAAAAATCCTAGTGCGAATGGAAAAGCGAGTGCTGGGACAGTCATGCCGATATAAAGCCTTGCATTAGCTGTTTTCGTTTTTAGATAGTCAGCAAGGAAACCGCCGATGACGATGCCAATAAAGCCGCCAAACGCTGCCGCGATACCCAAGTACAACCCTGCATCGCTAATCGATTCACCATGTACTCGCTGCATGAAAGGTGCGGACCAAAAGCCAACACCATAAGTCACAAACGAAATGCTTGGAAAGCCGATGGTCGCTAGCACAAATGCTTTGGACTTGAACATCATACCGAAGCAACCAGGGTCATAAATCTGCAGATACTGGACCCAGCTGACTGTGATGTAGACCCCAGTGCCGAGCGCTACCCACTGTAGCGGTGTTGGCATGAGTAGATAGAAACCATAGAACAAAATGGCAATGAGACCGAGCGCAATGAGATTGTTGGCCACCGCACGCCAGCCACCAACACTGTGTAGCAAAATGAGTGAAAGTCCGGGTAATACGCTGAATAGCGTGTTTCTTGTGGCGGCAAATGGATGGGCGTGTTGAGGGGTTAATAGGCCTTCGCTGAGACCGCGGACGGGTTCCTTGATCGTCCATACCCAGATAGCAACCAGCACGCCGGGCGCGCCAACCACTAGAAAAGCCGCTTGCCATGGTTTGATACCTAATGGTGCGAGACTGAGGTCTGGATACCATTCATACCATTGTTCCACAACGGCACCGCCGAGGAATAATCCAATGCCTGCGCCGATATAGATGCCGCTGGAGTAAATCGCCAGTACTGTGGCGCGCACTTTTGGTGAAAAATAGTCAGATAACATCGAGAAAGCAGCGGGCGTTGCACTTGCTTCACCAATACCGACTCCGAACCTGCATGCAGCTAACATCGGATAGCTTTTAGCAAAACCTGAAGCAGCGGTCATTAGGCTCCAGAAGCTTAGCCCGATAGCGATCAAGCTTTTTCTGTTCCAGACGTCTGCCAGCTTACCGAGCGGGATACCAAATACAGCATAAAAGATGGCGAACGCTGTGCCATAAAGAAAGCCAATCTCGGCGTCACCTATGCCAAGATCAGCCTTAATTTCCTCTGCAAGAATCGAAATGATCTGTCGATCAATGAAATTGAATATATAGACGACAATGAGTACAAACAGAACATACCTTGCATACTTCGAATTAACTTCGCTGCTTATTGCCGCATCTGTGTCGGTGGGAGATGGCACCCGTTCTGGTTCGGTTATCTTGCTCATAGCTTTCCCTATTTGTTTTTTATCTCGGCAATTTGCTGCGGAGAGCAGTTACCCCGAACAATAGCCTAATTTGTCCCTCTAGGAACAGTTCGAATTTTTGTAACAATAGTAATTGATGTGGATTATGATCTAGCCGTGATATTGAACTAAGGAGAAATACGTGTCGGAACACAACAGGATAGCGCTTCTAATTGATTGCGATAACGTCAGCCATAATTCAATCGAGGGTGTGATTGAAGAGCTTTCTAAGTTCGGTATGGTTAATGTTAGACATGCCCATGGAGATTGGAATAGTCCATCTTTGTCCGGTTGGATTGACAGATTGCACCCTCACGCAATTCGTCCAATGCAGCAGTTCGCCTACACCAAAGGGAAAAACGCGACTGACTCTGCCATGATCATTGATGCCATGGATCTGCTGTACAGTAATTCCATTGATGCCTTCGCCTTAATGACCAGCGATAGCGACTTTACGCCGCTGGTGATGAGAGTGTTAGAAAGTGGATTCCCCGTTTATGGATTTGGTGAAAAGAAAACGCCGCTACCCTTTGTGAATGCTTGTTCAACCTTTATTTTTACTGAGAATTTAGCTAATCAGAAAGAAGAAAAAGGAAGTCGCAAACCTTCGGTAAAAAAAGGAAAAGTAAAACTGAGGCAAGATACTGCACTGGTGAAATTACTGCGTACCGCTGTGGAGCAAACGTCTGATGATGAAGATTGGGCACATATGGGTCAGGTAGGGACGTACATATCAAACAATAGCTCTTTCTCACCCGTAAACTACGGCTATAAAAAGCTGAGTGACCTTATTCGAGCAACAGAGTTATTTGAGATGGAAAAGCGAAGTGGTGACTCTGCAATATATATGAGAGATACCCGTAAGTAGCGTTTTGTAGATCTGCCAACTCTCAAGCACTCAACTTTCCCTGACCCCTTGACCGCATAATGAAAGATTGCATTAGCTGCTGCGAAACAGACTCAATTAGAGATGAAAACGGCCTAAGTAAATGTCATTCTACCCTGACCCCAAAATAGCGAATTAAACGAAATGAACAAAAGCGACGCGCATTCCTAATCTCACGTAACGCCCTGGGTATTGAAAATATTTGTTACGCTTCCGGGTAGTCCAGCTTTAATAGGTCTCAGCTTAGCCGCCGTATTACTTATCGTGTTTATTGTCGGTAGAACGCTTTGTGATGCTGATACAACTGCCACGTCTGGTGATTTTCGGCTGACGATCATTCATATCTTACTGACTGCGTATGCTGTTCTGCTTACAATTATCTCTTAATATCGACAGCGAAAGCAACGCGCGAGCTCGCTTCCATTATTGAGGATGTGCAACTGCGGCAATCAATCCTGGACCTCGTTGGCAAACACCTCTAGTGGGGTTATTGCTGGCTGGCTTCTTGCGGGTTTTATTCAATGTGTTGGCGACCAATATTACAACAACCGGCTCAGATCCTTGGGACTGGCAGCAATATAGCTACCACTCTTTTTGGATGCGAGTACTTGGGCCCTTAATGTGTTGTTGGATAGGCTGCCTACTCTATGTTTTGGTCGTTGAGTCGATTCGCTTATCAAAACTATCAGACATTATCGTCTCGCTAGACCTGTTAGATTATCACCCGTATAAGCCCGGGGTTCGCCAGGGCCTAACGAATACGTTAATGGTGGTCGGTAGCGCAGTTGTTGAATGGGGCATCGATTTTTTCCTGCTCTAACTGTTGTTGCTAAGAAACGCTGGGTTCTGAAAGTCTGCTAATGCACGCTCTATTTCTTTGGCTGTATTCATTACAAAAGGACCGTATTGAACCAGTGGTTCGTTAATGGGTTGGCCGCTTAGTACTAAAAACTCAGCACCCACGGATCCCGCCTTCAGTGCTAGTATGTTGCCGCTGCTATAGACACCCAAGTGGCGTGATGCTATCAAATCTGTTGCGCCTTTATAGACGAATACCATCGCTGTATTGTCTGTATTGAAGGCCAATTCAACGGTTTCGTTAGCGGTTAGCATCACATCTATGAAAACAGGTTGTGTAGAAATTTCGGGTAAAGGGCCTCGCTGGGGCTGTTGATTAATGATTACCTTGCCCGCGACCACGCGCACCAATCCTCCGCCAGATAGTTGTTGTTCTGGTATGTCAGCGTTGAGAAGTTCCTGATACGCGGCTGGCTTCATTTTCTCTACAGCTGGTAGATTCAGCCAGATTTGAAAGCCATGCATCAAGCCTTGCTCTTGCTCGGGCATCTCGGAATGAAGCACACCAGCGCCCGCTGTCATCCATTGCACGTCTCCGGCACCGATAACACCCTCATTCCCCATATGGTCGCGGTGACGCATTCGTCCAGCCTTCATGTAGGTAATCGTTTCAAAACCACGATGAGGATGCTCGGGAAAGCCACCGATATAGTCGGCAGCATTGTCAGAGTTGATTTCATCAATCATCAAGAAAGGATTAAGTGTTTGATAGAGGTGCTGACCCGCTAGGCGATGGATTTTAACGCCATCGCCATCCTGGGTAGGTTGGGCTGGTATGAGTTGAATTAATTCTCGCATTGGTATTCTCCAAACTCGATTATGTGGGACGGAAAAATCCTGCGATGGACCCACGGGTATGACCCCAGTCGGATTGATCATCAAGTGGCTGGCATAATAGTGTGTCTTGATATGCTCAAAGTTGACGGTTTCAGCCACACCTGTCACCTGGTATAGCTCACGCACATAACCGCTAATGGTAGGATAGTCTGCGAGTAACTGACGATTAGTTTTGAAATGACCGAAATACACCGCGTCAAAACGGATCAACGTCGTAAACAGTCGCCAATCGGCTTCCGTTAACTGGTGTCCCGCGAGATAGCGCTGCCGTGATAATAAATTTTCGACCCAATCCAACGATTGAAACAAGTTGTGAAAAGCTTTTTCATAGGCTTGCTGTGTCGTCGCAAAACCGGCTTTGTATACGCCATTATTTATTGTGTCGTAGATGCGTTCATTTAGGCGGTCGATTTGCAAGTGTAAGTTCTTCGGATAATAATCTGTCACGTTCCCTGTTAGTGAATTAAACGCGGTATTGAACATTCGGATAATTTCAGAGGATTCATTACTGACGATGGTCTGTGTTTGCTTGTCCCATAAAACGGGTACAGTGACTCGACCTTCATAGCTGGGATCTGCTTTCAAATACAACTGGTAAAGAAAGTCAAGGCCGGAAAGTGGATCTTGCATTTCCCAGCCGTTGACTAACATGATCGGCTCGACGATGGTGACATCTATGTAGTCTTGCAACTGCTTCAGTTGACGAAATATCAACGTGCGATGTGCCCAGGGACAAGCCAGCGATACATACAAGTGATAGCGTCCTTTCTTTGCCTTAAAGCCAGCCTGACCGCTAGGTCCTGCTTCGCCATTCGGCGTCAACCAGCTTCTGAAACGGCTATCTTGGCGGCGAAATTCACCACCGCGTTCGTCGGTACCATACCACTGGTCAACCCATTCTCCTTGCTGTAATAAACCCATTACGCTGCGCCTGAAATTTTGGTTGCATTAAAAGATGACGTTATGTCGTCAACCTGTTTTTTGCCTTGGGCGATGACTTGCTCGGGCGTGCCTTTCGAACCGCTGGCGTCGATATGAAATATCTCAGCAATACCAAGGAAGCGACAGATATGCTCCAAATAGCGACTGGCAAAATCCATGTCGCTGCCAACAGGTGTACCGCCAGTGGCCGTTATAATGAAAGCTCGCTTCACACCTAACAAGCCAGTTGGACCCTGCTCTGTGTATTTGAAGCTAACACCAGCACGACAGATGGCATCGATCCATTGTTTTAAAGAGGCCGGAATTCCGAAGTTGTACATGGGCGCACCTAGTACCAGAGTTTCGGCACTTCTCATTTCATCAATCAGCTGTTCCGACAATGCTAATTGTGTTCGCAGCGTAGCGCGCTCGCTTTCCGATGAGCCGTGTACACCAAGCAGGTCTTCCGCGCTGACGAGAGGTAAGGGTTGCTGCGCTAGGTCTCGTCTAACGACGGGCTCGCCCAGTGCGTCAACCAGGTATTGGCCAATGATGCGGGTGTTAGAATTATTCAGACGTGCACTGCTATTGATATGTAATACGCTCATGTTCTTACTCCAATGTTGTGAGTTTCTGTTTCAGTCGATGTTTATTGTTTCGTTTGCTTGAGAGCGTCATTCTAATGATTGCAATATTGGTAATAAGATACGTTTTCTGTTTAGAATGTTCTAATTATTAGAACAGTTAGAAGGTGCGTTATGAGGCGAAACCCAATTACCATTGAAGTATTGGAGACACTAGATGCGATAGATCGACGCGGCAGCTTCGCAAAAGCTTCTGCAGAGATGAATAAAGCCACGTCGGCTGTTTCTTACGCGGTACAAAAATTGGAGGAACAGTTAGACATTAGCCTATTTCAACGGCAGGGGCGCCGTTCAGTATTAACACCAGCAGGGCAGCTAATATTGTCAGAGGGTAGAGAAATACTACAGGCGACTGCGCGACTGGCGAACAAGGCGAAGGAAGTGGCTACCGGCTGGGAGCCACTTATCAGGATCGCTGTAGAGCCCCATCAATCATACTCTGCCTTTTTTGAGGTGTTGCATGAATTTCTGAAAGAACATGCGACCATAGAAATTGATGTCTGCGAGTCTGTGCTCAATGGAGGATGGGAGGCACTTGAACACGGCCGCGTTGATTTGATCGTGGGTTCACCTGGCCCTGTCCCGCTGCAAAAAGGTTATCGCGCGATACCTTTAGCACCAGCCGATTTGGTGCCGGTAATTGCTGCGAGTCATGAGCTAGCTGAGATAGCGATTAAGACAGAGAAATTCGATGAGCAACAACCGAAGGTCCGGCGGGTGATTATGCATGACACGTCAATGAATGATGTGACGCGTAGTGCGGGCTTAAGCAGCGACGGGCAGATATTCTACGTGCAGACCCTAGATCAAAAAGTCGAAGCAATTTCGGCGGGCATTGGTATAGGCCATCTACCGCGGCAGCGGATTCAACAACAACTTGACGATGGCGTGCTAATACCACTGGCTTTAGCTGAGAATTCTTCACATGATAATTTTCTCGCATGGCAAATCAGCAACAGAGGCAAGGGCCTGCAAGCACTCACTCAACGGCTGCTTGCTGCATTTGAGGCATAAATTGCGTTACCTCACCAAATATAGCCTCACCAAAATTAACCTCGGCAATCAAGAAGCGTAAGCAGGCGGCGGCACAAAGCCACCTATTTCTCTGGCTATAAGTCGAGCAAATTCAATCGTTCGATGATCGCGATATGGTGCACTTACCGCTTGAAGGCCAATGGGTAAACCATTCCTTGAAGGACCCGTTGGAAAAACCGTGCTGGGTAGATAAGCATTAACGACAATGCCTGCCCAGAATAGTTGTTGGAAGTAGGGTTGTTCAATATTGTCCACAGTGATGGTGCGTTCAACAAAGTTGCTGTGATCGTGGGGGAAAGCGGGTGTGGCCATCTGCGGGCAAATCAGAATATCCCATTCTTCAAAAAAAGCACCCCATGCATTGCGGAGTTTTTCACGACGGGTATTCGTCCTCATCCATTCTCTATGTGAAATTACCGTAGCACGCGCGCTTACAGCTTTATCGGATGAATCGTTGGCAGCAAACGAATTGGCTGTGGCTTGTGCTTCGAGAACTGCATCAGGCGCCATCGATGCTGACATGACGGAGGTTAGCAATGTCGAATAGTTTTGGTGGGCATCTGCCATATCTATATTAGGACGAGCCGTATCTGAGACCACAGCGCCCATTTTGGCTAATGTTTCGCCAACCATCGCAACACGCTCTGCAGTTTCAGAGGAAACAATTGCGCCGTCCTCGTTTGCCCAAATTGCGACTCGTAGATTTTTTAAGTCGGTAAAGTCGGCTGCAGGAAGGGAAAGCTGCCAACCTAGCGCCTCACGGGAAGCAGGGCCAGACATTATATCCAATGCTAGATGCAAGTCGTCTGCGCTTCTTGCTAATGGACCGCAAACCGCGAGGTCAGCTTCGGGGATATTGGCGACTAGCTCGTGACCCTGCATAGGGATAATGCCATAGGTTGGTTTGTGGCCATAGACGCCGCAGAAATGCGCCGGGTTTCGAATAGAGCCGCCAATATCGGAGCCGGCTTCTAAACCGCAAAACCCAGCCGCTAGTGCCGCTGCACTGCCACCTGAAGAACCACCAGGAGTGCGTGAAGTATCCCAGGGATTGCCAGTTGTGCCGTACACTGGGTTGTAGCTTTGGAAGTCCCCCAAATCGACGGGTACATTGGTTTTACCTAGAAAGTGCGCTCCATTTTCTCGAAAGCGTTTTACCGCAAGTCCGTCTTCGGTCGCTATATTGTTTTTGAATTGTTCGTGGCCCCAGGTAGCTGGTGTATCTTTGATGACATAGGATTCTTTGATTGTCATCGGTACACCGTGCAACGGGCCCAGATCTTCGCCCTTTGCAAGAGCGGTATCTGCAGCCTGTGCTCGCGCTAACGCATCGTCAAAGGTTCGAACCACAACAGCATTAATGTCGCCGTCGTATTTTTCAATGCGGTCGATGTACAGTTGAGTTAACTCAACGGAGCTGATCTTGCCGGTTTTGATATTTTCAGCCAATTCCAAAGCTGACAGGTGGGCTAGTGATGCCATAACGAATCGTTCCCTTTATGTCTGACTATTTTGTTGTTATTAATACCCGAAAAAGCGGAATATAGAAAGTAGAGAGAGAATTTATGATGTCAAAGTTAGTTGTTGCCTTTGGCGGCGGGAAAATACTGGTTTAGCTGACGTTTCGTAGAAACTCAGCGAACAAGCTAGCAATTCACTCTGACCCGATAAATGGTAAAGGCGTCACGTTTACATTTGAGGTCCTATATCGATGATTTTATGACTTTCGAAGTGGCCGCTGATTCTCACATTAACGATTATTGGGTGAGTCTCCAAACTTAGAAAGTACCAACCATGATCTCCTCCAAACGGAGCGATGAAGTTACCAGACTCTCCATTACCTTGTTGGGTCTCCATGTACCTGACAACAATTTCTTCCTCTTCACTGCCGTTCGCTACAATGGTGTGTCCGTGTAAATCGGCGTAGACCTCACCTTCAGCGCTTTGCCAAGTGTAGGCCACTGTCGATTTTTCTAACATTTTCAGTTTGAATTCGACTTGCCCGTAGGGTTCGAGTGTTAGGTCAATGTCGATAAATTTTAGCGGGGGCGTTATCTCGTTATGTATCTCTAATGATGATGTTTTTGTTGATAGGTTAGGGGATGCAGTTAATGAAATGGGTTCTGTAGGTGCTACTATCGAGAGCCCTTTTATACCAAGGCTAGAACCGATGCCCGTTGGATCCAGGTTATATTCTGCCGGAAGAATAATTACGATCAATAATAATGAGGCAGTGAGCAACGCGATGCCGCCGCGAATGATGAGCTGTCTGTTTGAGATTTTTAGGTTTAAATTTTGTAGGTTTGAAGCGGGACTGTTTTTTTCGTGCATCCTAATTATCCTAGTTGTAGAAAGTAACCGGCCATTTGATACCCCATTAGGATAAAGCCGGCGGTCATCAATGCGGTATTCGCAAATACTGTATTTCGCTGAAAATGGCTGCTTGTTCTGAATAGGCTAAATATCAACATCAAGAAGGTAAGCGCGAGTAATTGTCCTATTTCTACGCCAACGTTAAATGAAACAATATTTCCAACAAGACCTTCCTGTGAGATATTTAAGTCCTGCAGTTTTGTTGCCAGTCCTAAGCCATGTATCAATCCAAACAGAAAGACAGCTACTCTCATATCGAGCCAAGTTCGGAAATAGCGAGTAAAGCCTCCTAGATTTTCGAAGGCTTTATAGACGACTGATGAACCAATAATCGCATCAATGAGATAGGGGTTTACTTGCCAAGCAAAGATGACGCCTGCGAGCAGTGTGATACTGTGCCCCAAGGCGAACAGGCTCACGAAAACGGCTACGTCTCGAATACGTACGAGAAAGAAAATAACGCCAGCGAGATATAACAAATGGTCATAGCCCGTCACCATGTGTTTCGCGCCGAGATAAATATAGGGCACTATTTGAATACCCTCGCTGTGCTCTAAAAAGGCATGGTCCTCACCGCTAATGTTGTGCCCTAACGCGTTAACGGCAAATAGAAGTAGGAGAGGGAGTAAAAGTAGACCGATGACCTTCATGTGTGTATTCGAATCGATCATCTCTTATCCGGTACCGACGTAGGGAATGAGTCGACCACAAATGAGCACGCTAAACCATAGAGCAAGCGAAGTGGAAGCGATGAATTTCGCCAACTTAGGGGGAGTATCAGCGTCTCGCCAGCGGTCGATCTGGCTATCAATTTTATAGTAAAACAACATCGCGTTTAGTCCGGCTAGAATAATTAACGCCATTTTGATCTGGAAGCCGATGTTGATTGCGTAGCGACCTGGGTCGCCAAAGAAAAAGAGGATGCCTGTTATAAGATTAATGCCAAAACCAATAAAAACAATAACAATGATTTTGCGGATAGCGCTGGGTTGAATATTTTTCAAAAAGCCGATATACCGAAGATCGACCACTAGCAACCCACCCAACAACATACTGAGTCCGAAGAAATGTAGGATTTCCAGAATGACCCATGTCCAGTTCCAGTTCACGACCCATGCGTTTAGTGGCGTTGTAACTGCCCAATCAACCAGTACTTGTAACATGACCGTGCTCCTTACTGTTGATGTCGATTAATCAATGTACGCAATTAGCCGACCGGCAATGATCGCAGTTAGCCATAGTGAAATTGAAATGATTGCGAGAAGCTTCGCGTGGATAGGTATTTGGTTTTCAGTGTCCCACTGTTCTCCTTTTGCCTTAATCACGCGTTGAATGTATGCAGCGCTCACTAGCGCCAGGAGAATCGCAGTGATTTTTACTAAAAACGGTAGGTGAGTGGCGAAAAATGTTGCTTGCGAAATGAACAGTCCAAGTCCTGATGCAAGGTTAAGTGCAAATCCGCACCAGGCGAGCTTGATCAAGGCACTTAAGCTAACGATGGAGACCTGCGAAAAGAGCCCTAATATGCGTAGGTTCAGTACGAAAAGGATACCTACAATTATTGCCAGTCCAACAGAGTGCGCGGTCAGCAGAATTGGATAACCCCACGCCGAAGTTCCGATCCAATCGGCGAGCGCGCTATATTCGAGCCACTCAAAAAAGGCCATCAATCCTTTCTACCTCACCCGCAACTGATAGGCGAGTACGCCACCGATCAACATCGGCATAGCAAAGATCAGGAAGTTTTCAGTAATAGAAAAACCGGAGGCGATCATATAGCCCGCAATGCCTGGGCCCAGTACGGCACCAAATCTTCCAAGACCAATTGCCCAACCGACGCCAGTACTTCTGATTTCTATTGGATAGATTTTTGCCGCCACCGCATACATGCCTGTGAAGCCTCCTTGAAGACTAATGCCGATAACGAAAATCAGCACCATGAGTACAGTTTTACCTGCATCAAAGGAAGCCGCTGCTGCGAAACACCACATTAATATCGCTGCCGTGATCGAAAAGATGCTGATTAAATTCGATAGTGACCATCTTGAGGCAAGCCAGCCCAGCGTAAAAACCCCAATCACGCCACCAAAATTGAAAAGCGTGAAGGCAAGGTTACCGGCGTCGGCATCATATCCGAGATTTATAATCAGCTTAGGTGTCCAGCTCATGAGGAAATAGAGCGAGCTAATGCAAAGGAAAAAAGTAAGCCATAACATCAGCGTGGAGCGCCGGAGTTCGGGCGTTAGCAGCGATAACATCTTCTGTAATATACTTTGTCGATCAACCTCGACTGTTACTGAATCCTGAGTTATTGATGGCAGCTCAAGCAAGGGTCCATCATATAAGCTGGCATTGGATAAGGGCTGAATAGCAAGTTTGTTAAGTATGGTATTTACTTTTTTTAAAGCGTTAGCGGGTTGCATCTTGCAGAGAAAATAAAGTGATTCTGGAATCAGGAGGAATGCAGTTAGCGCCAGGAAAAGCGTTGTTAGCCCTCCGACTACAAACATCCCGCGCCAACCAAATTCAGGCACAATACTGGTAGCAACCAGTCCCGTCATCATGGCGCCGAGCGGGTAGCCAGCGGTAACTGATGTGACGGCAAGGGCGCGGTAACGTTCCGGGCTGTATTCTGCCGCTAGTGTTGCGATGCTCGCCAGCATGGCGCCGGCGCCGAGGCCGCTGATGAACCTTAATGCTATTAGCATCGGTAGAGAGGTGGCCATTGCAGTCAGCAAAACGGTTGAACCAACGATCAATAGGGTGATGATAATCATTGTTCGTCGGCCGATAACATCTGAAAACGTTGCCAGAAACATTGCGCCCAGCATCATGCCAGCAAGCGAGAAGCTAAAGATGAGACCTAGTTTGTCTGCGCTCAACTGCATCTCTTCGCTGATCTGGTGAGCAGTGACTGCCATTGCCGTGATATCGAAGCCATCTACCATATTGAAGATTAGGCATAGTGACACGATCATGATTTGTCGCGGAGAGAATTTACCGTGATCAATCAGTTCGCTGATGTTGAGAGTATGAGTAGCGATTAGTGACCCCATGCCACGTAGAGTTCTGAAGGGCCCCGGAAAGTAATATTGGGTGCAAATGACAAAGTCTGATTTTCAACCAGGCGAAGATCTGGAAGTTGCTTGACCAGCGCTTCAATCGCGATTTGTGACTCTAATCGAGCAAGGCGGGCGCCCAGGCAAAAATGAATGCCATGGCCAAAGGATATATGTTTGTTAGCATTTTTTCGGTCAGGGTCGAATTCGGATGGTGCAGGAAATAAATTAGGGTCATGGTTAGCTGCCCCGAGGCTAATGAATATTCTAGTGCCTTTGGGAATGTCGACTCCACCTAATCTGGTGTCTTGGGTTGCGACCCGTCGCCAACTGGTCTGGGGTGAATCAAAGCGCAGTACTTCTTCCAATGCGGCGGGTATGAGCGATGGGTCGTTGACCAACGTATCCCACAGCTTTCGCTTGGGCAGAAGATTCATGAGGGTCAATGATATAAAATTGCTGACGATTTCGTGACCAGCGAAAGATAGGCCGTAGATGATTGACTCGACTTCTCTATAGGCAAGTTCGTCTGGGTTAGCCTTGTGTGCTGCTAATAGCTCGGATGTCAGGTCGTCGGCAGGTTCGATGTTCCTTTTAGCAACGAATTCTCGACAGTAGCGCCAGTATTTGAGCATGTTTGCTGCGATTTCGGTTTGTGCTTCATCGGTAGGTTTACCCCATGTGAATATCAGACGATTAGATGTCCAGTAGGTCAGTTGGTCGTCGTCGATTTCTGGAAACCCAATAAGTCTGAATATCACCCGACCAGGTAGTGGGTGCGAAAGTGAAGACACCACCTCAACTGGGCTGCCATTTTTTTGCATTTGCGAGATAAGATCATCGGTGGTCGCGCGGATGTAAGGTTCAAGTAGCTTCATGCGGCGCGCGTTAAAGCCATCCCGTGTATGCTTACGTATTCGGGTATGGTCCGGTTGTTGGCAATTCGACATCACGGCCTTCGGGTTGTAATCATCGGCAGACATCACCGCCGTTGCCTCGGGACACACAGGGAAGACTGGGTCCTGAACATTTTCAGAGGAAAAGATTTCATGGTTCTTCAATACTTCGGTGACATTTTCCATGCCCGTCACCACTAAATAGCCGAGTTCTTCGGCATAGAAAATTGGTTTATCGGACATCAACTGTTCAAGTTGTGGATATGGGTTAGCCAGATAATCGTCGTTGAATGGCGTAAACGATTTATCAATGGGGCATCCGCTGGGAATGGTCGCGGCTGGCAGACTGATCTTATGGTAGGCATCTGACTTATTTTCGCTCATGTTTCTCCCTCATCAATTTTTTCAATCAACTCGTCCAACAATTCGTAAAGTAGCTCAAGTTTGCCGTAGCCAAATTTTTCAGTGATCAAGTCATAGCGCTCAGCGGATTTGGGCGCGATTTTCTGAAACAGTTTTTTCCCCGTCGCAGTGATTGAAATAACCGATTTTCGATTGTCTGATGCTGACTGGTTTCGGCTGACAAGCTTACGTTTCTCCAAGTTTTGGATGATGCGTGAGAGGCTTGGCATCAACAAGAAACATCTATTTGCTAATTCTGTGATGTCGAGGCCTGCCTCTTCATTCAAAGCTCGGATGACTCGCCACTGCTGCGACGACAAATCGTTTTCACGTAGTGAAGGAATAAATTTCTTCATTACCGCTTCCCTGGCACGCAACAGTGCCATCGGAAGGGAGCGGTCGAATCCGCGTAATGTCTTGTTCAATGAGTTCACGATCAAATGCTCTTGCCAGTTGTATTGCTAACCACTTTGTCAATCACTTCGTCAATCACCTCATTAGATAATATGCCGATACCTTCTACCTCTACTTCAACGAGATCCCCGGGTGTTAAGTATTTTGGTGGATCAAATCGAGCGCCGGCACCATTTGGCGTGCCGGTGGCAATGATGTCCCCAGGTTTGAGATTAAAAAACTGTGACATATAGGCAATTTGGTATTTGATCGGGAACATCATGTTGGCGGTTGTATCTTTCTGCCGTTCCTCGCCGTTGACGTGGGTCTTCACAATCATATTTTCATAGAGCTCGGGTGAAAATTCATCGGCAGTGACCATCCAAGGGCCAACGCTACCTGAGTGATAAAAGTTTTTGCCCTGAGTGACGTTGAATTTCGAATGTCGTAGCCAGTCTCTAATTGTCCCCTCGTTCATAATAGTGAGTCCGGCAATGTGATTGTATGCGTCTTCCTCTGCTATGCGGTGGCCTTCCTTGCCGATGATGACGGCTATCTCACCCTCATAGTCCAATTGGTCGGACTCTGGTGGGCGGAGTAGGTGACCGCTATGGCCGGTTAATGAATCTGGTGTTCGCATAAAGAGACTGGGAAATTTGGGCGCTTCGGTGCCGTCTTTGTATTCAGCATTTCTATTGGCGTAGTTAACCCCTATGCAAGCGATTTTCTCCGGGTTCGCAATTGGCGGCAGAAAGGTAATATCGTCAGCGCTTAAATCAGGTTTAAGTCCAGCTGCAAGCTGCTTCGCTTCCTCTAACCGACCGGTGCTGAGCACCTGTTTGAAGTCGCAGTTCATCCTCATGCCGAGATCGATAATTCCCTCATCCGTAATGACGCCCCAGGAAGTTTTTTCGGCAGCCTTGAAAGACAAAAAACGCATAGTGATTCCTATATTTAATTTAACCTGTTATTCATGTTAACCGCTAATCGAAGCAAAAAGATAGCCATAGCATCGTTTAGTGATTAACATGTTAAGCAAATAGAGATAAAAATATAGAGGAACGTGACATGTCAGATTATGACGCTAATGTTGGCAAAGCAAAAACTTACCGACAAAGGTTTCAAGATAATGTAACGGGCCATTTCATCAATGGTCGGTTTGAAGTGCCGGTAAACGCTGAAACCTTTGAAAACTTTACGCCAGTTGATAACACAACGCTCGGTAAAGTCGTGGCGGGCAGTGCTGAGGATATTGATCTGGCGTGTGATGCGGCGCAGGCTGCTTTCGCAGATTGGCGCGATATGCCAGGAGCAGCCCGCAAGAAGCTTCTCAATCATTTTGCTGACAAGATTGCTGCGCGTGCAGAGGAGATCGCACTGATTGAATCGATCGACTGCGGGCAACCCATTCGCTTTATGAAGCAGGCAGCGCTCAGGGGTGCAGACAATTTCCGTTTTTTTGCTGATAAGGCGCCTGAAGCTGTCAACGGCCAAGCGCTATATCAAGATGTTCATACTAACTACACCATGCGAACGCCGGTAGGACCCGTGGGTATTATTACGCCGTGGAATACGCCGTTTATGTTGTCGACCTGGAAGATTGCACCGGCACTTGCAGCGGGTTGTACTGTTGTTCACAAACCTGCGGAAATGTCACCTTTGAGTGCCATGCTGTTGGCTGAAGTAGCCAAAGAGGCAGGGATTCCGGACGGAGTTCTAAATACTGTGAATGGTTTCGGTGAAACTGCAGGCAAACGGTTGACCGAACATCGCGCCATTAAAGCTGTTGCATTAGTCGGTGAAAGTGCAACTGGTATGCATATTATGCGTCAGGCTGCGGATACCCTAAAACGTCTTCATTTTGAGTTGGGTGGCAAAAATCCTGTGATCGTTTTTGATGATGCTGACTTTGACCGTGCGCTAGATGCGGTGGTGTTTATGCTATATAGCCTAAATGGCCAGCGTTGTACGTCGAGTTCAAGATTGCTGGTGCAACGGGGTATTGAAGCTGAGTTTATGGCTGCGCTGAAAGAAAGGGTAGGAAACCTGAAGGTCGGCCATCCCCTTGATCCTGAAACGGAGGTAGGGCCGGTTATCAGCAGAGAGCATTTTCAAAAAGTTATGAGCTATATGGATATTGCAAAAAGCGATGGTGCCACAACGGCCGTAGGTGGTTATGCAATGGATACGCTGGGAGAGGGTAATTATATTTGTCCGACGCTGTTCACTGAAGCAGATAACAGTATGCGGGTAGCGCGTGAAGAGATATTTGGCCCAGTATTGACGGCCATGACGTTTGAGTCAGAAGACGATGCCGTTCGAATGGCGAATGACACGCCCTACGGTCTTGCTGGTTATGTTTGGACCAAAGATGTCGGTCGAACGATGCGCCTGGCGAAGAATTTAGAGGCCGGTATGCTCTGGTTTAATTCTGAAAACAATAGAAACCTACCATCACCCTTTGGCGGTATGAAAGCCAGCGGGATAGGACGCGACGGGGGTGACTTTAGTTTCGATTTTTATATGGATACCAAGAACGTATGTATTGCCCATGATCTGCACAACGTACCTGTGTTAGGTAGATAGCTTTTTTAGAATAGCGAGACTGGAACAGCTTGACTTGCAAGAATAGCGAAAAGGAGATTTACAATGGGCGAACTCGCCTACGCAGCTAAGATTACACACGTCCCCTCTATGTATCTGTCTGAAATGGATGGGCCGCACAAGGGTTGCAGGGACCACGCGATCGAAGGCCATCGAGAAATTTCAAAGCGATGTCGAGCTTTGGGTATTGATACAATCGTTGTGTTTGATACACATTGGTTAATTAACTCCGGCTATCACCTGAACAACGCGCCGCATTTTAAAGGCATCTACACGAGTAACGAGCTACCTCATTTCATCAAAAACTTGCCTTACGAATATGATGGCAACCCTGAACTTGGCGACATGATTGCCGATGCTGTCACGAAAGCGGGAGTGCACATGCGTGCCCATGAGGACACCAGCCTGAGTTTAGAATACGGCAGTCTGGTGCCCATGCGATATATGAATGAAGACCGGCACTTCAAGGTGGTTTCAATTGCTGCTTTGCTTATGGTGCATGATCTGAAGGATAGCGTGACCATGGGGAAGGCGCTTCGGTCGGCTATCGAAAATGATTATGACGGCAAAGTTGCCATATTCGCCTCTGGCTCGTTGTCACACAGGTTTGCGCAGAATGGCACTGCGGATGAGTATATGCATAAAGTCTGGTCTCCCTTCTTAGAGGAGTTTGACCATCGTGTGATTGAAATGTGGCAGAACGGGGACTGGGAACGCTTCACGGAAATGTTGCCTGAGTATGCAGAAAAGTGCCACGGTGAAGGATTTATGCACGACACTGCAATGTTGCTAGGTGCCTTAGGCTGGGATCAGTATCGCGGTAAGGCGGAGGTCATCAGCCCTTACTTTGGTAGCTCAGGCACGGGACAAATTAATGTTGAATTTCCTGTTTAGGGATTAGGTGTTAGGGGTTAAATGTTAAGGATGAAAAAGCATGGCACATTTTATTTATGAGTACTCGGCGAATCTGTCTGAAGCGCTATTAGATCTGCAGGGCTTGATGCAGAAGATGCACGAGAAAGCAGCGGAAACCAACATATTCCCCATGGCTGGAATGCGGAGCAGGGCAATGAAGTGTGAGCACTTTCGCGTTGCCGATGGTGACCCTGATAAGGGTTTTCTCAACCTCAGCATGAAAGTGGGTCGCGGCCGGGATGAACCGACCAGAATGGAAGCGGGTGAATTGTTCTGGCAACTTATGCTGGACCATCTTGAGCCGCTAATGGCTGCGCAATCAGTCACGCTTTCTTACGAGATGCGTGAGTTAGAAGAAAAAGTGAAGTTTAACAACAGGAATTTTTAGGATGTTGACTCAACAACAGATTACCGATGCGGCGGATCGGCTTTATCAAGCAGAAAAAGAGCGTGGGCAAATTCAGGCGCTGACGATGTCATTTGATATGGACATGGAAGACGCTTATGCTATCCAAAAAGCTTGGGTAGATCGAAGGCTGAAGGACGGTGAAAAAGTCATTGGCTACAAAGTTGGACTGACTTCTCGCACCATGCAAGTTGCCATGAATATTAATACGCCAGATTACGGTGTACTGACAGATGCGATGTTGTTCCCTAGTCAATCTAAGCTTAATGCCGCCGACTACTTAGACCCCCGCATTGAATCAGAGTTTTCTTTTGTGATGAAGAAGCGACTTTTTGGCGACGATGTTTCCATTGAGGAGGTCATGGACGCCACAGAATACGTACAGCCAGCGCTCGAACTTATTTCGGCGCGTAGTCGTCGGGTTGATCCTGAAACGGGCTATACCCGAAATGTGTTTGACACGATTGCTGACAATGCCGCTAATGCCGGTATCATCTGTGGTGGTGAGAAGGTTGCACCAGCGGATATAGACCTCAAATGGGCTGGTGCTCTACTCTACCTCAATGATGAAATTGAAGATTCGGGTATGGGTGCTGCGGTGATGGGCCACCCGGCACATGGTATTCGCTGGGTGTGCAAACGATTCGCGCCGCATGGCATCGCACTTGAGCCGGGTCAGGTTATTCTCTCTGGTTCGTTTACAAGGCCCGTGCCGGTAAAAGCGGGAGATCGCGTCTTTGCAGATTATGGAAAATTAGGGTCAATTGATGTTGATTTTGTTTAGTAGCGCTGTAAGAGCGGTGAACTAGAGGAGCTATCCAAATGGGAATTGTACGACGAGGTACGGCATCAAGAGAAAGTGCGACTGTAAATAGCGCGCAAAGAATGACGATACCCATCAAGCTCTTGTGCTTATGTGTTCTGTTTCTAATTACTCATAACAGCTTTGCCCACCATTCCAGAGCGTCGGTTGACCTTAAAAGTAAGGTGGAAGTTGTAGGCGAAGTGAAGAAGTTAGTTTGGAGAAATCCCCATATATTTATTCATGTTGTCGGAGCAGACAAAGCTGGCAATCGGGGTACCTGGGTGCTGGAAGGACACTCCGTTTCGGGAATGTTGAACCATGGCTGGATGAAAGATTCAATTCAGATTGGAAGCAAGGTCACTGCGGTGTTCAGTCCTAATCGAAATCCATCAAAGAAGAGCGGTCTGATCGATCATTTCACAAGGGAGGACGGGAAGCGCTTCTATCCCTTCAAAACGGCGCCGCCATCGAGAGCGGGAGGTATCAAACCCAAGCCGCGCAAGCCAATACATCCATCAAATGACTTTTCTGGTAACTGGACTTATGTTCGTTCACTGATGAGTGTACTGGTGTCGAGTGCGCCTGATTTCGATAACTACCCATTAAACGCCGAAGGGAAGGTGGCAGTGAAAAGCTATGACCCTTTGGACGACCCTGAATTTAATTGTGAGAGTCGCGGCATTCCTAACCTGCCATTGTATGTTTACGGATATCGATGGACGAGGCACCCTGATCGTATTGAGATCGAAAAGGAACAGGCAATCACTGATGCTGAAAACAGAACTATTTACCTGGACCACGAGCTGGCTAAAGCGAAAAAATCGAGTCCTGTCGGTATATCGACGGGACGCTTTGAAGACAACGGTAGTTTGTTAGTTGTAGAAACGAATAACTTTGTACCGACAACATGGGGTATTGCTGAGGGAATAGATTCAAGCGCTGAAAAACGGGTCGTCGAGCGCTACCGTTTAACGAATCAAGGCATGCGCATGCAAATATCAATCTCGGTTGAAGACCGCGTTTATTTAGCAGCGCCACTGTTGTTGTACGGCGTCTATGATAAAAGAGCGGATCGGGAATTTTTTCATTCGCCATGCGATCCTGATGTTGCAAAAGAACATCTGAAATATGAGTAATAAGCGTAGATTGTCGGCATGTTGAATTTTTGGGGGTTGCTGCAATAGTTGCCTCTCTAATATTTGTTGGTGTTCAATTAAGACAGGATTGCAAATCCTCGACCACCAGATCTTCTATAAGCATATGAGTGCGGGCTTGGATGCGGATTACAAGACATGTATAGATAACACGCGGCAGAACGGGACATAACAAGCCAGCCTGGTTTTATTATTGATCGGTATTCTCGAATTTCCTTTGCCATGTTGCCCACGATCTTCAAAAGGCTTTTACATAAAAAATTTCTCGGTACCTCCGCTCGTGCTGCATCAGTCAGGTTTGAAATAAGTATGTCGACTTGGGTAAACTCCATGCTTATTCTTAAATATAGGTAATCCTTTGGCCGTCTCTGATTTTGAAACACCTAAGCTCTGGCGTCATGATTTAGATCACCGCTGGCCTGAGCGGCTAGAGATGAAAGCCGTCGTTAAGCGACTGCTCGTTGAACATAACGTTAGCGTGTCGAACCCTGTGATGCTTGAGCTTGGTATAGGTGATGGAGAACTGTTGACGGAACTTCTTAAGCTGATACCCCACGCGCAA
>JBLHWY010000036.1:0-42108 GCA_047629195.1 Candidatus Azotimanducaceae bacterium | reverse complement strand
TGCTTGGGGACATGAAAAAGAGAGCCGGGATCGCTGGCATTATTCGAGCGGAATTGATGAAGGCAAATGGTGAATTTGCCGCTCAGGATGCAATGGCAAAAAAGCTTGCCATGAGCGGCCGTACATTGCGGCGGCAGTTGGCGGTTGAGCAAACATCGTATCGCGATATTGTCGACGAGGTTCGTTTCGAATTAGCGCAACGATATCTTGAAACAGGATATCTGCCTATTACCGAAATAGCCGTGTTGCTAGATTACGAAGACCCTTCAAATTTTCGTCGTGCGTTCAAGCGTTGGAGTGGTATCACGGCTCAACAGTGGCAGAAAAACCATGCCGTGGCACCAAAAACTTAGCGCCACAGAAGTTGTAACTGAGGCTTTGTGTTATTCTCAAGAATAAGCTTTTGATGAGACCCTTGACTGTTCAAGGCTTATTTGTAAATTATATTTCGATGCATAGGAGTAACACGAGTGGACATGCAATTCAGTTTAGAGGACGAAGCTTTCCGTTTAGAAGTCAGGAAGTTTTTTTCTACCGAATATCCAGCAGATCTTCTCGAAAAAGCAGCTAGTGGCGTTTCGCTCGCAAAAAAAGACTATCAAAAATCGGAGCAGGCCTATGCAAAAAGAGGCTGGCTCTGCGTTAACTGGACCGTAGCGGAAGGCGGCCCCGGTTGGACTGTCAATCAAAAGTATATTTTCGACCAAGAACTAGAGTATGCAGGAGCGATTGTTCCAGTTCCTATGGGTGTGATTTATGTTGGTCCCGTAATTTGCGCCTTTGGAACCGATGAGCAAAAAGCGCGTTGGTTGCCAGGCATTCGAGAGGGCAAAACATCTTGGGCGCAGGGTTATTCGGAGCCAGGTTCAGGGTCTGATCTTGCTTCATTACAGTGTCGGGCGGAAAAAGACGGCGACGACTATATTATTGACGGCACCAAAATCTGGACCAGCCTTGCGCAACATGCCGATTGGATTTTCATGCTTGTACGCACCAGCACAGAAAAGGTTAAGCAGCTTGGGATTACATTTCTCTGCTTGCCTATGGATTCCCAAGGCGTTGAGGTTCACCCTATTATCACACTTGATGGAAAACACTCACTCAACAGAGTGACGTTTGATCAGGTCCGGGTACCTATATCGAACCGTATCGGTGTCGAAGGCGAAGGTTGGCAGTACGCAAACTTTTTACTGGGTAATGAAAGAACTTCCTATGCGCATGTTGCTGGTAAGCGAATGCAGGTTGCAGCTATTCGCGAAGTTGCATCTATGGATGAAAATTTGGCCGAAGATGAATCATTCTGGAGAAGAATTTATAATCTTGAAGTTCGTTTAGACGCGCTCGACTTAACCGTTCTCCGAGTGCTTGCATCAATTGCTGATGGGGAATCTCCGGGGGATGAGTCTTCGATATTAAAAATATTGGCGACCGAGTTAGCGCAAGACATCACTGAGCTTGGTATGCAGGTTCATGGTAATTATTCCTCAACAACCTTCGGCGAATCAATGCCTTCGCGTAGTGCCGGAATAGGTAGCTTTACCTACTATGGGACGCGGGCACAATCGATTTATGGCGGCTCGAATGAAATCCAAAAGAACATCATCGCAAAGAGAGTGCTCAATTTGTAATTATTGGTTTGGAATGTGAATTCTGTATAGGATCCCATAACAGTGCATTGCTGAGCTTTTCAGGTTACTTCTGGTGCATACGCCGCGCTCGTTAGTGCGTTTTTGATCATCCTGTTCGTTATATATTCTTTCCGATGAGCCTTTTCATTGCAATAACCCCTTCGCTAGCCTAACGCTTCGACGTTAGTCATATCTTTTGAAAAATGTTTCCTCATGCCATGACTACATGGCATGAGGATTGCATTTTAAGAACCACTGGCAGCTCGAATGTTGCCTGCATACTTAATGACGATGAGTGGTTCTACAAATGATGATTAAGCCTAAGTTTTCAAATATCTATCCTGATGGTTATATGAATGAAACACAGCGAGCAACGTTAAAACTTTCGTTGTCCCAGTGGAGACGACAGCTCTTGGAGGAAGAACTCAACACAGCGATTATTATGGGCGATGGGTCTGCGAACGATGCCGACCCGATAGATAGGGCATCGCAAACAGAGGAGTTGCTTCTTGAACTAGCAACACGCTCTAGAAGAAGCCGACTCATCGAGAAAATTGATCACAGCATAGTCCTCATCGATAATGACGATTACGGCTACTGCGGTTCATGCGGCATAGAAATTGGGTTGTTGCGAATGCAAGCGAGACCAACTGCAACACAATGTATAGACTGCAAAAGCCTCGGCGAAATGAAAGAGCGACAGGAACGGGGCTAGCTGGCGCCAGCGACAATGCCAGCATCGTGGTAGCGACCAATCTCCGCGCTGCTAAGCCCAAGAATATCTGCCAGTATTTCATCAGTGTGTTGGCCTAATTTTGGTGCCAGCGCTACTGGATTCCGATCTGCAGCGGTAAATGTAAGGGGGTTATGTGGTGCCAGATAAGACCCTATGCCGGGCTGGTTAACCGATTCAAAAAGAGGATTGTCAGTTGAGCATTCCAGATCGGTATTAACCAGTTCGTTTACTGTTTGATATTTGCCCCAACAAACGCCAGCAGTTTCGAGTTGTTGTGTTAGCGTTTCGTAGTCACGTTCAGCAAACCAGGGTTCAAGTAATTTACAAATCGGCTCCCGACCGGTGTAACGATCGCCTTCCTGGCTAAAGTCCAGCCGCATAGATTTGCCTAATTGAGTTATTGCCTGATCTTGTCCCGTCATTTTAAGAATTGCCTGCCATTGATTAGCACTAACGCCAACGATCATTACCCGGCGGCCATCACGACTCTTAAAGTCTCGACCAAAAGTACCGTAGATATGATTACCAATTGCCTCTCGTTCGTTTCCGTTCACCATCGTTTCACCGATATAACCGAGGTGCCCCATGGTTGCGAGTGCGACGTCAGCTAGCGCTAATTTTACAAATTGACCTTTGCCAGTACGGGACCTTTGTCGCTCCGCTGCCAGTAGGCCAATTGCGATATGTTGTCCTGCGATCACATCCCAGGCGGGTAATGGGTTGTTGATTGGCTCGCCAGTATTGCTTTCGCCAGTCAAGTAGGGGAGGCCGAGCCTGCTGTTAACGGTATAGTCTAAGGCGCTGCCACCATGGCGATCTCCAGTAAGATTCAGGTATATCAAATCCTCACGGTGCGCGCGAAGATTTTCGTCTGACAACCAGCCGCGGGCGGGAAAGTTAGTGGAGAATAAACCACAGTCGTCACCCGGTGACGTAATGAGTTGAGTGAGTAGTTCTCGTCCCTCGGGTTTTTTAAAATCAACTGCAATCGAACGTTTACCCTTGTTGAGGCTGTGCCAATAAATACTCTCGTTACTCTCTGTCACAGGCCAGCGTCGATAATCAATGCCGCCACCCAGTGGATCAAATCGAATGACATCAGCACCCAGTTGGGCGAGGGTCATGCCACCTGATGGCGCAGCGACAAAAGCACTTCCTTCAATGACTCGTAATCCCGACAAGACGTTTTGCATTATGTTTTCTCCTGAGTATCTGGCTTAAACCTATCATTATTTATGAGCTAATTTTGCATGGACTAACTATGCTAAATTCTCTTCTTTGGCATTTGCTATCAAATCGCGTGCGATGACCTTCAGTGCGAGGGTCTCTTCAGCACCCTCAAATATTGATAGTACACGCGCATCAACGAAGTAACGGCTGACGTCACTCTCCTCTGCGTAGCCCATGCCGCCATGAATTTGCATCGCTTCGCGTGTTACCCATTCTGCTGCTCGGCAGCTATATAATTTAACTAGGCTTGCCTCCATTTTGCCGCCGCCATCATCCATCATTCTTGCGACCTCGTAGCTAAACTGACGACCAGCAGTGAGTGCCGCTAGCATACGCCCAAGCTTTATTTGGGTTAGCTGATAGTCGCCCACAGGTGCTCCGAATACTTTCCGGTCTCCGGCATAGGTGACAGCCTTTTCAATGGCTGCTTGCATGACGCCGGAAGCTCTTGCTGCGGTTTGTATACGTCCACCAGATAGGCCTGCCATGGTGTTATAGAAACCTCTGCCTTGACCTTCATCGCCGCCGACAATATTTGAGTCAGGCACAAATAAATCTTCAAAGGAAAGATCAAAAGAATGCATGCCACGATAACCGATCGTTGGGATTGCTTTGCCGGTCAAGCGACCACCCTCTGGGTTGTCATAGGCGAAGCTGTGACCTGTAAAACGCGGTTTTTCTACCAGAAACATACTGAGTCCACGATGTCCTTTGCCTTCAGCTGAGCTTCGATCAGGGTTGCTGCGTGCAATGGCGACTACTACATCTGCTTTACCCGCGAAGGTACACCAGGTTTTTGCGCCATTGAGCAGCCAGCCATTTTCGACTTTGGTTGCTTTCAATGATAGCGAAGCGACATCTGAGCCATAGTCAGGTTCGGTAATTGAAATAGCGACAAGTTTTTCACCAGCTGCCATTTGCGGTAACCATGTGGATTTTTGCTCTTCTGTACCACCTAGTAGTAATGCGCGAGCGGCGATTTCCGGGCGGGTAATTAGACTGCCCGCAGCGCCTAATGAACCTCGTGAGAGCTCCTCGGTAACAACAAGCATACCGAGGCTATCGCTGCGCTCGTCTGGCATTAAGCCGCCGAAGCGTTCCGGAATACATGTTCCGAAGCAGCCCATTTCCGCTGCCGCAGCGATTAGTTCGTCTGGAATATCTTGATCAAAGCGATGTATCTGTTCTGCCTGAGGCATGACAACTTCTTCTGCAAAGCGAGCAAAGCTATCACGCACCATGTCCTTTTCTTCATCTAGACCGCTTGGCAGTCGGACATTGTCACGCGATAGAAGTTGAGCGCCGATTGCAGCATATTTGGCAACATGTCCTTGCTCAGCGAGAAAACCTTCGAGTGGCTCGCTACCCATTAAATCCAGCAGATGTCGGTTGGAAAGTCCTAATTCTGATGCGTGTGCTAACAGCCTTTGCCAGACAGAGCGCAAACTTTCCGCACAAAACGCGAGAGCCAATGGCTCACACAAGCTGTCTTGCGCGGAAACCTTTTTTGCATAGCTCATCATGACTTCTGACGCGCCTAATTCTGCCTCGCAAAATGCCAATTCATAACTAACTTTTTGATTGGTATCTAATTTTCCAGCTGATAATTGACCGTCGGTAGTACACAGGCGATTTAGGTGTTGAAGCCCAGCGTTTACTTCTGTTCGCAATAGTGCGAGACAAGCTAAGGCTTCACTATATTGAGTGGGTTGTGTCTTCGTCACTGAGTTAATCCTTTCTTAATGTAAGGTTGTTGTCGTTAAGTTGTTGCAGCAAAGTTGCTGGGCGTCTCGCGAGCATCGAGCCAAGCAATCTACCATGTTGTACTAGTCGGTTACAGAGTCCGAGTCACAGTTTTTGGATCACCATATCAAGAATTTATCGTTCTTTATGTAATCGACTGTGGTTAGGTTATTGCTTACAATCGATGTTACCTATAGTCACTACTTCACGGGATAGTCACGCATGACCAGCAACGCGAATTTGTATGCGCATTTCAAACAACATTTCCCGCTCGACCTTAATACGCAATTGTTGGTGACCGAAGCAGGGCTGAGTGTAAGCTATGGTGACGCAGATGAATCTTCTGGCCGAATCGCCAATTGTTTGCTTAATCTTGGCGCAGTTGCTGGTGACCGGGTGACAGTGCAGGTTGATAAGTCTGTAGAAAATTTGTTTCTTTACTTAGCTTGCCTGCGAGCAGGGCTGGTGTATCACCCTTTGAATACTGCTTATAAGGCTTCGGAACTAGAGTATTTCCTGAGTAATGCAGAACCTACCATTGTCATTTGCAGTAGCGCTTCACTTTCGACAATCGAAACAGTGCTTCCTGCAGCCGGGGTTAGGTCAGTTCTTACACTCGATGCAGATGGGAGTGGTACCTTGATGGATAAAGCTGCAACTGCAAGTGTAGATGCGAATATTGCTATCTCTGAAGGTTCAGATATGGCCGCACTTCTTTACTCATCAGGTACTACGGGTCAACCCAAGGGCATCACCCTGAGTCACGACAACTTGCGCAAGAATGCTGAAACACTCGTTGATATCTGGGGGTTCTCTGGCTCTGATCGTCTACTGCATATGCTTCCGATCTACCACGTACACGGATTGTTCGTTGGCCTCGGCTGCGTAATGATGAGTGGTGCAAGTATGGTATGGCACAGTGGATTCTCTGATAAAGCTGCTGTCGCAGCATTGCCAGGGTGCACCGTCATGATGGGCGTCCCGACTTATTACACTCGCCTGCTGTCAAATTCAAGTTTTGGTTCTGAATGTTGTTCGAATATGCGTCTGTTTATTTCAGGCTCCGCGCCTTTACTATCGGAAACTTTTATCGAGTTTCATACCCGCACCGGGCACACGATCCTCGAACGATATGGCATGACCGAGACTGGTATGAATACATCGAATCCATTACAGGGTGAGCGTCGCGCGGGAACCGTTGGTCCCTCGCTACCCGGAGTCACTGTTAGGGTGCTCGATGATGCTGGCAATGTCTTAGCAATTGGTGAAACAGGAAATCTGCAAGTGCAAGGACCTAATGTTTTTCCAGGTTACTGGCGTATGCCAGAAAAAACCGCGGAGGACTTTACCTCCGACGGCTACTTTAATACCGGCGACAAGGCGACTTTGGATGCGGATGGCTATGTTTCAATCGTCGGCCGTTCCAAAGACATGATCATCAGTGGTGGGCTCAATGTTTATCCTAAAGAAATTGAGCTCGTCATAGATGACATGGCTGGTATTGCAGAGTCGGCGGTTATTGGTGTTGCGCATGCCGATTTTGGTGAGGTGGCTGTAGCTGTGATTATTGCCGATGGTAATGTGCCGTCGGCAGAAGAGGTTATTGCACATTGTAAGTCGCAGTTGGCTAACTTTAAAGTGCCGAAGCGAGTGGAAATTATCGATGCGCTACCGCGCAATGCAATGGGTAAAGTGCAGAAAAATTTATTGCGCGAACGTTTTGGGTAGGTTGGGTTACGCACCCTGAACGTTTTAGTATTTCCTGTCGATATTACAGGGGAGCAAAAAAATGTTTACAAGATCAGAGTCGAAAGGTCCGATTTTCAGTGGATCAATTGTCGCTTTGGTGACGCCTTTATTGAGCCGCTATCAATAGATCAGGAATAGGGAGGTATGGGATGTATTTCTGTTACGGTTAATATCGCGGCACTGGGTAAAACCGATGCCCAGTGTCGTCTGCCGATGGTTGATCCTGCAACCAAATTGATTATCGATCAGGCTGTCAGAGGACTCGAACCTTTAGCGCGTTATGGGGCATACTAATGAAAATGATCCGGGAGAGACAAAGATGCGAATAGGCATGATGGTAGGTGAGGGTAGTGGTGCAGCGCCAGAATTAACTGGGCTGGTTGAGCGTGGCAAAGCAGCTGAGCTTGCGGGATTGGATACTGCCTGGATTGCAAACATTGCACTTGATGCGATGACCGCGTCTTCTGTACTCGGGGCTGCAACAGATCATATCGAAATAGGCACAGCCGTTGTGCCAACTTTTACGCGTCATCCCGCTGCCATGGTTCAACAAGCTGCGAGTACTCAACTCGCCTGTGATGGTCGTTTTACACTGGGTATAGGTCTTGCGCACCGCTTCATGGTTGAGAACGCCTGGGGTTTTTCATACGACAAGCCAGCACGTCACATGCGAGCATACCTGGATATCATTGCGCCACTATTGGCGGGGAAACCCGTTCAGCACGAAAGTGACTTATACAAGGTCAATCTGCAACCGTCACCCGGGGCGAATAAGACCTCAGTTCTAGTCGCTGCGCTAGGTCCTGTCATGCTGCGACTAGCAGGTGAGATGGCCGACGGGACTATTACCTGGGCCACGGGGCTGTCGACCTTGGAAAATCATATTGTCCCTAACTTGGTGAAAGGTAGTGAAAAGGCTGGAAGGTCAGCGCCAAGAGTTGTGGCGGGATTCCCCGTTATGTTGACCGACAAGCCAGATGAGGCACGCGCAAAAGCGGCAAAATTATTCGCAGGTTATGCGCAGATTCCGTCATATCGGGCCATGCTCGACAAAGAGGGCGTCAATGGGTTGGAAGATTTGGCCATTGTGGGCGATGAAAATATGCTTCGCTCTCAATTTCAGCGCCTCAAGAGTGCCGGCGTTACTGACCTCTGTGCGTTCCCGTTTGAAATTGAGACGGGTGACATTGAACGAACAATAGCATTTATGGGTGAAGCTAGGGGCTGAGCTGACATAGCGAGTTGACGCCTATCGGTGTTTCTGTTTCTAATACTGGTTCAGCAAAAGCAAAGCAGGGTAGTTTATAAAAATGACAACCGACAAGAAGCTACCAGAAGGTTTTGATTGGCAGGCATTTACACCGGAAAATTCTCCAAAAACGCCCATGGATGTCATGGCCGATCCGCTTCACAAGGATCTATCGACTGCGGACATTGCGACCGGGGACATGGCCTATGATTTCAGCAGTGTCATGTATGATTTTTCTGATGGCACAGAGAAGACCACTGGTCAATTTTTTCATCTATCAGAAGCTGTGAAAGCCAAACCGGTGGCACTTGTTTTTGGCTCGTATACATGACCTCCCTTCCGGCTTCAGTTAGAAGCCATACATAATCTCTGTGATAAATACTCAAACGAAATCGATTTTCTAGTGGTCTATATTCGTGAAGCTCACCCTGAAGACGGCTGGGTAGTTTCCATGAATCGCGATCAGGATATCGCATTTAACGATCCGACTAACAATGATGAAAGGTTAGAAGCAGCTTCTTCATGTGCGTTGCGATTAAAAATTAAAATCCCCGTGGTGGTCGATGACATCGATGACAATATTGCCAGTGCTTATGGTGCATTGCCGGATCGGTTGTATCTGATTGGTCAGGGAGGAGAGGTTGTTTTCCAGGGTGAACCTGGACCCTGGGGATTTGATCCAGCTGCGTTGGAATCTGCCATTAACTCTCTTTGACAGTGGAGCGGGGAGTCTTGCGGGTTTTCTAGGCGACGAACCGCTTAGTTGTTGGAGTCATGTTTTCTTCTGTGTCGATCTGAGTATTGGACAACGCGGGTATGCACACCACGACCAAATGCCCGCGTATGTCTTTCAAGAAGGTCCACGCCAAGTAGAATCATGACAACCAATACCGACAACTTGATTGCCGTTGTTAGGTGGTCAAGCGAGACCACAACGCCAAGGGCCGCAAGCACCCAAATTACAGCCGCAGATGTCACGCCAACGACAGCGCCGTCTCTCGCCAACATTACACCAGCGCCGAGAAATCCAATTCCTGTCACAATCTGACCGATGACACGAGATTCGTCGATACCGGGTCCTTGCAATAGCAAGGTGGTTTTTAAAAACAGATATGTGCCCAAGATAATCAATGTCGAGGTGCGAATGCCGACCGGTTTACCTCGAAATTGCCGTTCCACACCGATAATCGCTCCGCAGATTAGTGCCGTAAAGACAGAGCTCCAGTCGTAGGGGGATATATCAATCAGTTCTAATAAACTCATCCTAAAGTACTCATGTTAGTGTACCCATCTAGCGTACTGCTCCTATTCCCAGCGGAGTCTCAAAACCCATTTCGTGGAGGCGCTTGCTACCCTCATATCTGATTTTCTCGGTAGTATTCATTGCCAAGGCAGTTGCCAAAAAGGCGCGAGCATCTGTCGCTGAAATACTTCGAATCAAAGATTTAATCAGAGGTATCGCAGAGCTGCTCATACTTAACTGTTGTACGCCCATGCCAAGCAGCAGCATCACGGCAATGGGATCACTTGCCATCTCACCACAGACGCACAGTGGAAGGTTAGTTTTTTTTGACCACTCAACTACCCGTTGAACTTCATGTAAAACTGCAGGGTGGGCAGTGTCATGTAGCTTCGCGACCATAGGATTGTTTCTGTCCACTGCCAATAGATATTGACTCAAGTCGTTGGTGCCGATGGAAACAAAATCAATTTTTGATTCCCAGAAGGGTAATAACGAGATCGCAGCCGGGACCTCCACCATAACGCCTATTTTGGGTCGCGTGAGCTTGTGTCCTTCCTGTTGCAATTGATCCATCGCTTCATCAACTAAGTGGCAAACGCTATCAAGCTCTACCGTTGAGCTGACCATAGGCACCAGCATGTGGATGTTATCCCGGCCCGCTGCGGCTTGTATAATTGCCCGCAGCTGGGTTGTTAAAAGCTGAATGTGGCTAAGCGTAAACCTGATTCCGCGTAATCCTAAGGCAGGGTTGTGCTCGTTTAATGTTGGTAGATAGGGCAAAGGTTTGTCCGCACCGATGTCCAGAGTTCGGACGTAAATTGGTTTGCCGGGGTAACATTCAAAAACTTTTTGATATACGGCTATTTGTTCGACCTCAGACGGCAAACTTTGCCGAGCCATGAAGGGAATTTCCGTCCGATATAGACCGATACCTTCGGCCCCGTTCGAAATTCCAGACATCACATCTTCTTGTAAGCCAGTATTGGCGAACAAGTGAACTCTAACGCCGTCAGTTGTCACTGCGGGCAACTCTTTTAGGGAGGAGAGCGAGTCGCTGAATTGGTTGCGAGTGGCGAGTATCTCAGCATATTCCTTCAACAAGCTTTTGCTGGGTTTCCTGATGATGTCTGCACTGTGACCATTCACGATAACAGTTTCGCCTGAATGGAAATTAAGGATACTGTTTACGCCCATAACGGCGGGTATACCCAATGCATTAGCGAGCACCGCCAGATGAGAAAGTGACGAGCCATCGCAACAAATAATTCCCACCAGTTTACCCGGGGGCAAGTTTGCAATGTCAGAAATACTGAGCGTCTCTCCTACTAGTACAATCTTTTTATCTTCAATTTCAAGGGCAGTTTGCTTGCTATTTCTCTTTAGCCAGACTCTGAATAGTTTATTGCCCAAGTGTCTTATATCTTCATTTCGAGCTTTCAGGTAGGGGTCTTCCATTTGCGAGAAGAAATCAGAAAAGTACTGAATGCTTAGCTTAAGTGCCGTTGTTAATTTGTAGCCATTTCTGATCCCAGATTCGACATTCTCGATCAGTGTTTTATCTTGTAGCAGCATTTGGTAAGCATCGAAGACCCCGAATGCGCTTTGTGAAAGGCTTGATGACAACGCATTCATCTCTTGCGTCAACTCAATGTTCGTTTCATCGAGCAAGGCCTGCCATAGTTTCACTTCATGGTCGCTATCGGTACATCTTTCAACTTCGACCGACGATAGCAGCTCACTGTCAACAAGTTTTACGGTACCGATGCCAATGCCCGGAGATCCAGGGACGCCAGATATATGAGTGTCAAACAACAACTTCGCGTGTGATGTTGAAGTGATATTTTCCAGCAGCAATGCTAAATGTGCAGCTAGGGTTTCCAGAAACGCTTCTTTTATCGGGTCGAGTTTTACTGGCTGCCGGCTCTGAACGACAAGAACGGCGATAGCCGCTCCCTTGTTGACGACCGGCACTGCACAAAAACCTGGAAATTCATCTTCCTTGCTGCCTGGGATGTAGTGATATTGGGGCAGAAGTGAAGCATCATCGGTGTTTGTTAGCTGACATCTTTGGGCGACCTGTCCAACCAAACCCGTTCCGCGGGGAATGACAACATGTTTATCTAAAGACAATCCGTGACTCGCGAGTAAAACAAGGTTGTTTTCATTGTCGACAGCATAGAGGCTACAAACGTCAGTACCAATGACTTCACAAATTGAATCGACAATTCGGCGTGTCCGCTCGTCGGCGGTATCAGCAAGATTGGCCAGTTGGACAATTTGCCGCAATTCCAGAATTGATGGATTCATGAATTTTCAGCAGTTTGAAAAATAGAACGAGGATGGGATATCAATTAGTTCTTTGAACCTGTCGATCGAGAAATACCGCTTATTATAAGTCCATTTTGGAGTGCTCGGAAATTATTTTGTGATCTTGGCAATACTATTTCATCTCACGACTTTTTACATTTAGACCCTGAGTTAGATCATAAAATAGTGTTTGACCAAGGACGCCTCCAGGAGATCGGCAGTGGCCTCAGGCACCCAACGAGCTTGCCAAAAGTAAATGCTGACATATAATGGCTTCCATTAATAATGCTGAGCCAGATAGAGTTGCAACTGTATAAAGGTAGTTGCACGCGCGTGTAATTTTACAACATGCACAGGCTCATTGACGATTTGAATCGCGCTTATTTGCATATCTAAGGAACGAGATAATGATAAAAAAAGTTTGCTAGTATTGCTAATAATTAGCATCGTGGGGGGTGCTTTGGGCTGGGTTAATCGTATAGATTTGATGTTGACACTTGTCAAATATCGAAGCGAACGAGCTCAGGATGTTGCGCCAAATAGAAAAATTGACTGGCCGAGGGACCAGCGATTGCAGCTAGCGGTGAACGACCTTCAAACATTATTCTTATTCTTGCCGACGATCTAGGATACAACGATATCTCGACCTTTGGCGGTGACGTTGCGGGTGGTCGGGTACAAACGCCAAACATTGATGCTTTGGCCGCCGAGGGCGCAATATTTGAACAATCTTACGCTGGTAATGCCACTTGTGCGCCATCTAGAGCTATGATTATGACAGGACGCTATCCGACCAGAACCGGTTTCGAATTTACACCCACCCCAAATGGTATGGGGCCCATGTTGAGTATGATTTCTAACGCGACTGATAATGGTCTACCAGAGCTTAGATTTAATGAAGTTAATATGGCTGAGACGCCGCCTTTCAAGCAGCAGGGGCTGCCAAGTTCGGAAATAACGATTGCAGAGGCGCTAAAAAGCAAAGGTTACTATACGGCACATATTGGGAAATGGCATTTGGGTCGAAGTGAAGGATTTGCTCCGACAGATCAAGGTTTTGACGATAGTTTATTGATGGCGAGTGCGCTCTATCTACCAGAAGATGATCCAAATGTGGTGAATGCTAAGTTAGATTTTGACCCGATCGATCAGTTTCAGTTGGCAGCTTATAGCTATGCCGCATCATTCAATACTGGCGACAATGGCCGCTTTAGACCCGGTGGTTATCTTACCGACTATTGGACGGACGAGGCGATTAATGTCATTAAGGCTAACCGAAATCAGCCTTTCTTTCTTTACCTTGCGCATTTGGGGACACATACACCGCTGCAGGCGACTCGAGAAGACTATGAGGCAGTCGGCGATATTCAACCTCACCGGTTGCGGGTATACGCGGCTATGGTTCGAGCGTTAGATCGAAGTGTTGGTAGAATTAACGAAGCACTTGAGACTGAGGGACTGGCGGAGAACACGATAGTCATGTTTTCGAGTGACAATGGCGGGCCGGGATATGTTGGTTTGCCTGATATCAATTCCCCTTACCGAGGTTGGAAGTTAACAAATTTTGAGGGTGGCCTGCGAGTGCCAATGTTTCTGAAGTGGCCAGGAAAAATAACGCCGGCTACGCAGGTAAATACACCTGTCGCGCAATCCCCTGAAGGAGTTGAAATTGATGGCCTCAATATTTTGCCCTTAGCGACAGGGGAGGAGGGGTTAGCTTGGTCGCGTGAAACATTGTTTTGGCAGAGCGGGTATTATCGTGTTGTCCGTCACCTTGATTGGAAACTTCAGGTTTCCGATAAACTACAAAAACCCTTGCTGTACAACCTCACATCAGATCCGACAGAGCAGCATAATCTGGCAGATTCTCAGCCACTGAAACTTGATCAACTCCAGAAGCTTCTTGATGTGCATCAGGCGTCAGCGGTACCCCCGCTGTACCCTTATGTTGGTGAAATACAGATTGCCGTCGACAAAACCTTGGTAGACTATTTTGAAGCAGGAGATGAGTACGTCTTTTGGCCGAACTGATCGGCTAAGTTGATTAAGCCTGTATGTGAAGCGAGCTAGTTATCTATCAGCACAACCACTAATGGTAGCGTTATGAAGAAAGTTCTTGTTCGAATATTGATTTCCGCTGCTCTTCTGATAGTTGGCGGGTTTTGGATGTTATTTTTCTCACCGCGGGCAGCACTGACAACTGATCCTGCGACGCTTGCCGGAGACGGTAGTACGATCAATTATTGTGTGTTGCCGCCTTTAGGTGGGGCAGGGAAACATGCCGTCGATATACCAAAGGGGAATACCCCTGGTTGCGGATATGATCATTTTCCCTTGCCAATCTTGGCGAACTGTACTGAGCCGTTGCCAGAGGGCGCTGCCGATATTCGAGGTTTATGGATCGGCGCTGAAGGTAAGGTTGGTCATATTGAGCGGGTCGAACAATGCGGCACGCGTACGGTAGTAACATCGTCTGGTCTCATTCACGACTATGGATCAAACAGCACGCTTGGGTTGAATACCGATGACACTGAAGGATCCGTGTTATTTACTTTAGGCGATAAAGAGTACTGCCCTCGAACTTCTGCAAGCATGATATGGAATTCTGGCGTGCTTGACTTTCACGTCTTCGGTTGGGGACCAATTGTTGTTAAACGTTACATGGAAGGTGAGCAACTTATCTGGGAATATGCCGATGGTTCTGTTACCCGAATGAACCGTATTTGTCAGTTACCAGAAGCTCACAAGGTGCCAAGACCGCGCGGTCGTAGAATTGCTTTGTTTTAGATCTGGCAGGTTAACTGCCAAAGCGGTTGACCATCATTGTGATACTTCCGTTCGAAAGCGGTGATGCTGGGGCTAGGAAAATATTGCGCAAACGTTGAGTCATGACCAGATAATTGTAGAGCCTTTGAAAACTCCTTGATGTATATGTCCCAGTTTGTTCTGACTTTTATGGAGCCGCCAAGGTTCACCAGTGAGGTAAATGCAGGGGAGCCATGCCAACGACTGTTAAGCTGAGAGGGTTTTGGGTATGGATTGGGGTACAAGAGGTAATGCTCTGTGGGTTGCCAATCAGCTTCCACTGCAAGTCTCCAAAAATCTTTTACGTCTGCACGCACGAGTTTACAATTGCTAGGTAAACCATTTTTATCTTTTTTATTTAGCCTGTTTGCTGATTTGTCGATACCAATGATAACCGCACTAGGATTTTTGATCGCTAGCCACCGTGTGCTTTCACCATACCCGCAGCAAGAATCGAGAATCAGTTCGCCGGTTTTGCCCCTCAGCCACGTTTCGGTGTCTTTAAAGGCTTCTAGCGTGTGTTCAGTCATCGGTTTCTGCCACCGGTTGTTCAGATGCTTCAGTACTGTCGCATCTAGATTTTCGTGTAGTGCCTGTTGGGTGGAAACGATTCTGCGAGCATGTGGCATTAGTGGATAGCTTGTTGTGAAAATGAGTAAGTTTTAGTTTTGAAGCAGACAGGGTTTACGATTATGGCGCACAAACTGGCGACATTCGAATTATTCTCCCGAAAAAACAGATAAATTGTATTTCAGCTAGATTGAGTCATGCTGTGAATTGAAATGAGTCGAACAGAACAGGTTGGTTTCTATCTATGTTAAAAATCTATGGTGTACCAAATTCTCAACCGGTACGGGCTGTCGTCTGGGCATGCCTCCTTAAAAAGCTCCCGTTTGAGTTTTTGATGACAAGCCAAAATGTGGCTGCAAAGCAGCCAGAGTATCTTCAAAAAGTGAATCCGCGTGGCACCATTCCCGCAATTGACGATGACGGTGTAACGCTATGGGAAAGCAATGCTATTTTGATTTATTTAGCAGAGAAGCACGGATGGACAGACATTTGGCCAACGGATTTGTTGGCGCGAGCTCAGGTTAATCAATACCTGCATTTCCATCATCGAAACACTCGCGAATTGGTTGCGGTCTGGAGTCGGACACTGTGGCCCTCGCTTTTTGATTTAGAGAATCCGGATGCTGGTTGGCTGAGAAGAAATACTTTTCCAGGACTGAGTAATAACGAAGAAGTTGTTAAAAACACACTTGAGATTGTAAATGGCATGTTAGCTACGGCCACCTTCATTGCCGGACCAGACGTCACAATTGCTGACATTTGCGCGTACGAAGAGTTGGGTCAAAATCAGGCGAAGTATGCTAACTGTATTGATTATGAGCCGTATCAGAATATCAAGCGTTGGTTTTTAGCAATGGAAAAATTACCTTTTCATGAGGAGACGCACGCAATATGGAAGTTGCTTGGCGACCTTAACCAAATTAGCGGAGGCATGAAAACTATTGCAATAGCTAACAAGGAGGCTGCGCGGATTTGGCTGATTAATTCTGGAGTAGCTAAAGGGGTTCAGACGTAGATCAGTTGCTAGAAATGCCCGAACTGCATGGGCTTTTCCAGCAATATGAATTGCGAGAATCAACTTGAATTTCTTTCTGAGCTTCTTTTTAAAGTTGCTCAGACCCTATAACCTCGAAGGACAAGTCTATTCTCGTGCTGTTCTGGTTTTAGGCGGCTTCGGACTTACCGCGGCGCACAGTCTCCTTGATAAGTTTTGCATGTGAATTGATGGAAATATCCGAGACTACACGGTTTTCAACAATTCCTTTTTGGTTGATCAGAAATGTACCTCGCCTAACTCCAAAGCCCATCGGTCCGTTGACGCCATAAGCTTTAATAACTTGTTTCTTCGGATCACTTAGCAGTTGGAAGGGAATTTTAAATTGCTTACTGAATCTGCCGTGACTAGCAACGCTTTGCGGGCTTATGCCGACGATTCGCGCACCAACCTCCTGAATATCTTCGTAATTATCACGAAACGTGCATGCTTCAACGGTACAGCCAGGAGAAAAATCTGCTGGGTAAAAATACAATATCAGACTGCCTTCTGTTAGCAGTTCACTGAGTTTTACCGGGTTGCCGTCCTGGTCGTTCAGATTAAAGTCTGGGGCGATTTGGCCAATGTTTAGCATTAGGTAATTCCTTTTCTTAATTTAGTTTTGAGAAAGCATGAGTTCGAGTATTTTTGCGGCGTTATCGAGGTCTGGCTCTGTGCCGGCAATAGCATCGGCGTAGAGAAATGATTCAATGATTCTGGTCAGCGCATAAGCCATTACTGCAGGTTCGACTGTTAACGTCAGGTGGCCTGACTCGACTTCGTCTTCCAACAATCCCTGAATGTTCAAAATGGTGGCTGATTGCACTGGCCCCTCTTTGGAGGCAACAATCTTCAGTCCCGTTTCCGGGTTTCGTTTTAAAAAACGTTGCAGGGCAGGAAAGTTCTGTGCGTACTGCATGCCCTTGTTGAGTACTTCAAGGATGCGTTCACGTCCATTCTTTTCCTTTGATTCTACCAACAGCTGCTTGAAAGTATCGTTGGTCAATGATGCTAATACTTCACCAGCGAGCTGATCAGCGCTACCAGCCCAGCGATAAGCCGTCGCTCTGGATATGCCGAGTTCGCGTGCTAGTTTCTGCAATTCAATCCGCTTGGCATGCATAAAATACTTTCGTGCCATGCGATGCAGATCTATTGGCTGGCAGCTGTGCCAAGAGCGCCTAACCACGAGAGTTTTGTTCAATATTTGCGGCGCCATATATCGCCTGTTTCCAGCCGTTTCGTTGAAACCTTTGCCATTCGCCGTCGGGCTTTGCCAGTCGATCGGCTATAGCGAATAGCACTGCTGGGCTAAAACCAAGGCCAAGGTGGCTGGTAAATACTTCGATGTTCTCTGCTACCGTACTGGTAGGTTCAGTAGCGATCTGCCAGGGCACGATCGCGTCACGTCGGCTGAATATGCTGGCTGTCGGCACATTTTCAATTGGTGTTCCTGCAAGATGGCGTAGGTCACTTATCGGTTGTTGTGCCAATGGCTTGTCCAGCATCCCTTGAACCATTGGGTAGACTCTGGTTGAGCGCGGGCTGCCTCGATAAGGACTTCCCAGTGTAATGACATTGCGTATCTTGTCTGGGTAGTGGTGCGCAAGTAAGCGCGCGTAAACACCGCCAAGACTCCAGCCCACAATACTAATCTTCTGCTGATTGCCGTTTTCGTAAACGGTTTCAAATATCTCCGCAAGGCGAGCTGCCAGATCAGGCATTGCTGGGCCCAAATTTCGGCCAAGCCCCCACGGCGTCGCTACATAACGCTTTGACACAAGAAAGCGCCTGAGTAGTGCCGTCGACCGATCACTTGCACTAAAACCCGGCAAAACCAGTACTGGATGGCCGTCACCGCGAGGGGCTTGATTGAGGAAGGGTGCTGTGGCGATCAGAGCAGTCAGCTCACCAAACAGCCGAGGCGCTTCCTGTAAAAGAAGGCTTGCACGAGGTGGTGAAAAAGTTCGTTCTACCATTGTGGTGTCTTGCATAGCGCTTAACCGTTCCGAATGATACGAAATAGGATAATGTCTCTTTTGTGAGACAAATGCAATATTTATCTCATTTGTCGGTTTGTCGCCCTCTATTTTTACCTTTAGATCCGATCGGTGCAGCGCATATACGATGGCGCTAAACCGATCGGGTCGCCACTGCTGGTGGTGCATCCGATGCGCGGCGGGCAGGCCAATAATTGGCAAACTGGCTGACCACAGGAAGTACTAGGATGCTAATTACAAGATGCCGCCAGTCAAGCCTTGGTAAATCAAAGTTGGTTTCGAGTACATAGCCGATGCCAATTGTTAACAGGGAATCGAGCAAGCCCCCCATGCTGGTGATTAGCCAGTTCTCGACCATAAAGTAACGCAGAATTTGAAAACGTGTGGCGCTGAGCGCACGGCGAGTACCGATCTGTTTGGTAAGCTGAGACACGAGATAGGATGTAAGACCCACGATCACGAGTTCCAAGCGTGAAAGAGATTACGGTTCAAACCGTCCCAGCCTACGCGAGAACCCTGCATATGGTTGACGATGCCAATTACAGTGGATGGTTCTATGTTGCGCCAGTACACAGTTTTGCCGAGCGCGTCTTTATTTGGGAATAACTCCGTCGCTAATGCTTACGTCATGATCACCGCATCAGGGGTCTTCGATTCTTGTCCTTCGAGACGGACATGAACTTCCTCAGCATAAAAGTTGCGCCCTCCAACGAGGTTTACTCCCAGTGCTTCCAAGCCCTGTTCAGAAAAATTGAAACGGCTGCTATCAACAGGCGTAAAATTCTCGTCAGGCACAGTCCTTAACCCAGTGGCGGAGCCGCCACCCGACAGCGGTATAGCATTAACGACGGTTGCGTGGCTGACATCCGGGTGATGACGTAGCCAATCCAAGTCACGTCGATTACTTGCAATGCAGTCGTAGTCTCGGCTGGTTGCTCGAATCGAAACTCGCCTGCCAAGTTGTAGCCAAATTCGCTGATGGCATCTTTGTCAGGTACTGCTTGCGAGCGGCGGTTTTCGCGTTTTGCAGCAACTAGTTCAAGGTTCGTCAAATATACTTTCTGCTGATTTCCAGTTCTGATTTCTTGGCCTGGATCTGTTGTCGCTTGAAATTGGTTTCCTTGTTCGAAAGCGCAGCCTTCTCTTGGCCAAGCATCTTGGAAATTTCTGAACTGGTATTTATTGCCACTGTTTCGCCTTCTTTAACTAAATCACCAGCTTGAACGACAAGCTTGACTGCACCGCGTGCCTCACTGAGGAGGGTTGGTTTGATCGCCGCAACCACCTTTCCTTATGCCGAGATGTCACGGCTCAAGTAGCCATGGATGACTTTCGCAAAGCGCTGATGATTTTTTGATATCGATTGCTTTGCGCTCACCGAGCGTGCCTGTCCGGGGTAAGCAAACGCCGTGGCTACCAACACAATCGCAATCATGACAAAACCAGTAACTTTCTAGTAGTAAGACCGCCGGCATTTAGTACCACTTCATCTTGGGGAGAAGTATCGCGAATCATTAAGTTTCCGGATTAAATTGGTTGCTCTTATCTCTAAGACGGAGAAACTTTCGTAATTGTTTGAATTCGTCGATTTAGGACATAAATTATTCTTGGAAATTTTGCAAACCAGCGCTTAGCCAGGGTGGAAGCAATTTGAGACATTAGTTTACGATTAGATAATCGACAATCGAGTTGTGAGACAAGGTCTCCTAAACAACATTTAGCGAAGTGGCCGTTAGATACTTCGAAGATAGCAAAAGTATCTGCGCGGGGAATATTTGGCACTGTGAATGGGCGAATTTTGTGGCTGCGTGTCGCGAAAAGATTCACTAACGGCAATGAAGCAATATTTAACCGTTGGCGCTATTCATGGCCACAGCCTTTGCCTTATTCGCGGCAGCGACCTGCAAGAACAATTTTTCATAAGCGTCGGTAGCCTTGTCCCAGGTGTGTTCGGCCGCAGTCTTACTGGCATTTTGACCCAGTTTATGACGAACCAAAGGATCACGCAGTGATTCAAGTAGATGCGGAAGCTCCTGCGGCAAGCCCATAGTTAAACCATTCTCACCTGACGCTATCAACGCAGAGACGCCAGCACCCTTGCTGACGATAACAGTACAACCGGACGCCATAGCTTCAAGGATAACCATCCCAAAGGCTTCCACTCGAGCTGGCAACACCACAATGTCAGCAGCTGCATATTGTTCACGCATCTGCTCAGATAGGCCCTTAAAATGTACTTGCTCGGTTAGACCGGCAGACGCAACAAGTTGTTGATAGTGTTCATGGCGTTCACCGCGGCCAACCACGCAGAGCTGCATATCTCTGCCGATTGCAGGAATCAGTTCATCGAGTCCTTTACGTTTGAAGTCTGAACCGGCAAATAATATCAACAGCTGGTCATCGTCGATCCCCTGAGCGTGCCTGAGTGAGTGCCGATGATCCTGAGACCATGCGGCTGAAAATTCGGTCGTGTCCACGCCTGGCGTGATGACCTGCTGCGGTTTATAGCCAGAATATTTAGTGATATCAGCTTGCAAGGAACGTGAGCCAGCAACCAGATGAGGCGTCTGATACTGTTTCTTTTCGAGATAGAGATGCAACCAGGCTCTGGGACTCAGATACAGGCGATCAAATTTTTTCAGGCGTGACATATGTACCATGCCTTGAAGATAGGGGAAGGTGTGAATCGTCGCTACATCTTGCAGAAAACTTTTTTCATGAGAATGAATGATATCGTAAGACTCATGCTTGAGCATTGTGGCAACATCCTTCGCAAAGCTATAGCTGTTGAGCGCACTAGAAAACATCAACCGGTTAGGTACTTGGTGGTGGTGAATCCCCTGTAACAAAAGCGGGTCAACTTCCCGTGCATAGAGGTGTACCTCATGACCCCGTTTGAGGAGGCGACTGGCTATTTCGACGGCATATTTTTCTGCGCCGCCAGTGATAACAAATCGTTTAACCAGAACTGCTATGCGCATTGAGTGCATTCTCTATAAATAAGCGAAGCCGGGATAGGCGTGTGTCCATCGCTCGGTAAGACCCAGCTAAAGCTCAGCCGAGGCCCGCTTGCACAGTAGTATTTACGTTGACAGTCTAACCCATTCTCAACCTAACTCACAAAAGAGAATAGGCACTAGTGAATGCAATGACTAACGTGACTATTACAATTCTGATGAAGAATTTGTTGCGATAAGCTAATATCTGGTCGCATGAATACCATAAAAATATCAGTCATTATCCCTGTCTACAATAATGAACGATATTTGAGTCAGTGCCTCGATTCGATAATCCAGCAATCGTTCGTCGATCTAGAGATTATTGTCATCAATGATGCGAGCACAGACACTTCACCAGCGATAATCCAGCGCTATGCCGAACAGGTCCCAAGACTCAATTTCATAAACTTGCTGAAGAATTCCGGTGTTTCAACTGCCCGCAATATTGGGATCGAAATCGCCAGGGGTGAGTACCTGATTTTTGCAGATGCTGACGATTATTGGTCGAGCAGAACGATGCTGGAGACCCTGTATGATCAGATGAAAGACGGATCAGCGCAATTTATTGCCTTCGGTTATTGCCGCGTGAATGATCTTGGTGAAAAGAAGAAGATTGTGGTCCAACAACCAGAAGTCATCGAGATCAAGCAGGCTAGGCACTGGAATGTTCACTACAATGTATGGGCAAAGCTGATATTAAAAAAACATCTCGACGATCATCGGATCAGGTTTGACGAGTCTTTGATCATGGGTGAGGACGCTCTGTTTAGCATTCGGTTGTACAGTTCAGCTAACAAAGTAATCGTCACGGATAAAGTTCTCTACTGCTACAGGATTAACCCTGCAGGGGCTAACGGCGCGGTCTGGGATAACAAGAAGATGTTTGATACTGTTCGCTGGACGCAGTTGGCTATCGACGTGCTGCTAGCGCCGGAAGTCAGCTGCCATAATACGGATGTTCTACAATCCTTGTTGATTAAGCGATTAATGATGCTTTTCAATGGGCTCGGGCTAAGAGCGATGAATATTTTGACCCATAAAGAGCGGGCCCTTTACTTTGGCCAATGGGCTCAGTGTATGGGATATCTTGAGAAGGATAGGGTAGAGCGTCATGTTCTGGCTAAACAGATGCACCCGCTGTGTCATGAAATGCTGCAATACATAAGCCAAGGTAGGTTGACCGAGCTCGCAGATTTATTTGCTAGTGGCAGGTATTTAGATCGCATCAAGGGGAAACCAAGCCTGTTTCTTAAGCCACATTCGGTTGTAAGAACCTGAAAGTTTCAATATCTTTTTGTCAATCCAATTTACACCCCGGATGCCTAATCAGATTGTTCGCGCGGCGCTTGATTGTCATGTTGAAAGGAGCAAGCTAGGGTGCCCCGTCAATCAGCCAGTCGCGATCTCTTGAGCAGTGCATACTTAAACAGATTTCTGATAAGCATCAGCGTTGTAACAGCTTTGTTAGTGCCTTTATATTTGACTTCGGCTCAATCCCTCAGTTGGCTGGCAACCTTCTATTTTCAACAAAACGGGTTCCGGGAAGTTTCCGTTAGGGTCGGGAAACCAGGCCTCGGCAGGATTCAGGTCAACCAGCTATCCCTCAATACAGGGCCTATGGTGATAGATGCGACCGACCTGCAGGTTGATTTTAACTGGTATTTGTTGATGGGCAGAGTCCAATCGGTTTTGGTCAATAGGCTCAGTATCCAACAAGATCAGCTGAACGAATCGGGAAGCGCTCGGTCACCTGCGATGGCCGACCTGTCAAGCTATTGGTCCCGCCTGCCATTGGATGTCGTTAAAGTTAACGATCTTGTTATCGTTGTTGGGCAACCCGACCTCCGAATTGAGGGTAGAGCTCAGCTTGATTCCGAGCAGGCAACGCTGGGCCTTGAACTGCGCAGTAATTTGCTGGCTGGAAAGTATGAAGTTAGCACCGTGCTAGAAAGAACCGGAAAATTCGATATCGCCCTCGGGATCTTGGGAGAGCCCAGACTGCTGCAGGTTAGCGCTAATCCCGATGCCGATGGCGGTCAAATAAAAATCACAGGCTCTCTCGACGTGTCGAGCAAAGCCAACCTGTTCCTGCCGCAGTTACTTGCGCAGCAAGCATTTTTGAGTAGGGAACTTGTCGCCAAGTTTGCAAGCGTAGTTGATGACATCAGCGTGAAGGCAGATTTTGAAGGCAATATTCCATGGTCAGTCGGCGATGGTGCAGGTGGCATTTTGCAGAGTCAGCAGTTGGCCTTGCAGCTAGAGGCTGATCTGGACATGACCTCAATTTTACCAGATATAGGGGCAAGCCGGGTTCGCGGTCCAATCCTTATAGGGGTGCAAGACGGCCAGCTCGATATTTCTTCAGCCGGGATTGCCATAAATATACCCTCAGTGACAGTGACTGAAGCAACCTACCGTACGTCCCCGCTGAGTGAAGCGAAATTGAGGTTTGATTTACACATTGGGCTAGATGACCTTTCTAACGATGTCGCTTCGTTGCTGGCGGGTAACTCACTATTGGAGTGGAACGTGAACCTCGCCGCGGATTCAGACCTGGCACTGGCGCAGGTCATCGCGAGCTCAGGTCGGGTCCTGCTCTCAAAGCAGCGCGGGCAACCTGTCGACCAAATGTCTGCCCATTCAAGGCTGACATTCGCTCTGCAAGCTACGCCTGTTGACAGCGTGTTCAAGCATGCGGTTGTGTCCGGCGAACTTGATTTTCGAGTTGAAGCAGACGCATTTGCGCTTACTTCCAGCGGCGTCAGCTTTAAGGTTTCTGAGCTAAACTACGAGGGTGTACCCTACAGCTTTGATTGGGCGAAGCCGGCAGAATTGCAGTTTGACCTGTCGGCGTCTCGTGATGTGTTGTTTAAATTCTTTACGGGTTTTGGCTCAGCTCATCTTACGCCCCAGTTCATGTCCCAGTTAATGGCCCAGCTTATAGGTGAGACAAAGGCTTCTGGAACAGTCAACCTGGACGCCAGCGTTTCATCGGACCACCCTGATGCAGTGCTAGCTTTCGGGTTGGTCTCAACTAAGCTTGGTTTCAATCTGGGCAACGGACAACTCAACCTGGACCTGCCTGAAGATTCGGCATTTGAGCTTGCTTTGGCTTCAATTGATGTTGGTTTGACGGCACGAAAGCCTGCTCTAATAACATGGGACCACACGGCGAAATCGGTTCTTATGGCTAACACTGAATGGACTGTTGGGGTGCCTGAGGTAAACATACTGGGCCAGAGAGTTGCATTTCGAAACGCTCAGCTTGATCTGAATAAAGTGTACTTCCAGAATGCTAGGTTTGCGTTGAAAGGGCGGGCTAAGGCGCGTTCATCGGGCCGTGCAGTTCCACTCGTATTTGACGCAATAGGCGATATTAACATCGAAGCGGCAGATTTTTCCATCGAGGTTGATCATCAGGTTAAGCAACCGCTACTTAAGACCGAACTCTCTGGTTGGCGCTCGCCGTTCGACCTTGATGCCGGTGCACTGAAACTCGCGTTGACGGGAAAGGCGAAGCGGCAGGGAAATACAGTTGTGGTCGATGGCGCAGGTGAGCTTACGATAGTTGGGGGCTTTGCGCACCAAGAAAAAATTAAAATGACAGGTTTGAGCGCAGCTTTCCCTTTCGTGGTGATCGGCTCAAATGTTCAGGTACTGCCAGGTACACTAGTCATTAATGCATTGGATGCGGGTGTACCCGTGCACAATATACAGTTGTCGATGCATACGAATTTCACAGAAGTGTTTGTCAGCAGTCTCCATGCTGACGCGCTGGGCGCAGCAGTGCAAACAACTGACTTTATCTACAACCTTGATCAGCAATCGGCACAGTTTGAGGTGCAGGTTACGCAGTTACCAGTGGCTGGTTTGCTGTTGCTTGAAGGGGAAGACATCAGGGGGGATGGCATCCTTGATGGCAATTTGTCCGTGGTGCTGTCATCAGCTGGCACCGCCATCACGGAAGGCAAGCTGATTTCGCGAGCACCCGGCGGCAGTTTGGCGTATCTGGGCAATCTGCCAGAGACGAACCCAGGCTTGTCACTTGCCATTAAGGCTCTGCGTAATTTTGTATACCGGGAAATGGATATAGATGTGAATCTTTTGCCCGAAGGAGACCTGAATCTGCTGGTTAAGCTTCAGGGCTACAGTCCTGATGTTGAGAAAGGTCGACCTATTAATTTCAACCTGAATGTGTCTGAAAACCTGCCTGCATTGATTGAGTCGCTGCAAGCCTCTGAAACTTTTAGTGAGCGTATTCAGCAGCGGTTAAGCAATTAGCCTGTAAAATAGCAATCAAACCTAAATGTGTAATCAAACAAGGTTTCAGTGGGATATAATTGGGAACAATCGAAGGTAGGCGGGATGATCTGAATGAATAAATTGACGATAGCTTTGGCGCTGGTTTTTGGCGCGGCTGCTTGTACCCCAACGGTTCAGATCGCAACCGACGAACCCATTACGATCAATCTCAACGTCAACATCAAACATGAAATTCTGGTCAAGGTAGACAAGGAACTTGATGATTTGTTTAGTAAAGACAAAGGGATCTTTTAGTCTCATGGGAATTAGGAGTGTGGAAATGAACATCAAGAACAAAATACCGGCCGCTTTTGCAATGACCATTACGCTGATGCTGGTTTGTTTCTCTGCCCTGGCGGCTATGACTTTAGATGAGGCTAAGCAAAGTGGTCTGGTTGGTGAAGACGCCAGTGGTTATATTGCTGCCGTGGCACGTCCGACTGGCGAAATTCGAGCGCTGGTCTCAAGCGTGAATGACAAGCGCTTGGGAGAGTACGAGCGTATTGCGATAGCAAACAATCTGGATGTTAGCGCTGTGGAGAAACTAGCCGGCAAAAAGACAATTGAGCTGACACCTGCTGGATCCTATATCCGTATGCCGGGTGATAACTGGCAAAGGAAGTAATGCGGCGGACCTGTCACGGTTTGAGCAAGTTTTTACTTGCGCTTGCATCGGGTTGCTAAGCAGCATTTTGTCTTCAACACACCACTGATATGCACTCTCTAATTTAAAAACCCACACTGAATGTCTCTGGGTCAGTGCGCCGCGGCAACGTTAGATAAAACCTGCCACGGTATTTCACTGTTCTTTGCATCAGAAACGACTTTGTACATCCTTGTCGTATTTAAAAGCGGGGTGGCTGTTGCGACATTTGTCTCTGCTTCGATTTGAATCGTAACTTTTAACCATCCTGAAGTGTAAGTCACGTGATATTTCTTATGATTGACAGGACAGGGGAACGGCAAAGTTCGTCGATGGTAATCAGCCAGTGATCCCTGTTTAGGTTCTGATTCCTTGACCCATAGTTCGAAGCTGATGTTATCCGGGCTTAGACTGACATGGCTATATTCCGGCTGATAGAAAGGTACTTCCAGTTCGATGTGGAGTTGGTTGCCGTCTTGATACATAAGCCGATTGCAGGTGTTCCAGCAATACTTAGCGATCTCCGGCACCTCGGGTGTGATAGCTTCGCTGGTTAGCTTGAAAAATTTCTTGATTTTATCAAAATTGTAAAACATGCAACTGATTCCTATAGTATTACAATCGTGGCAGGGTTATTCGAATTACTGCCTCATTTGCTGGTGGTGGGTTTTCTTACACCATTAACTGTACCCGAGATTAGAATTAGTTAACCCCTTGCAAGTCACAGATTTGGATAAAGATTAACGGAGAAGTTCGTGCTGGGCGACAATATGTTTCGATTCTTTTGCTGAGGCACATGCTGATATGGATATAATCTGAAAAAGCGATAGTGCAAAGCACTTGATGAGCAGTGGTTTCATAGTCGAATTTGTTACTGTGCTATTTTTTGTTGCCCGACAGGAGTATAGCATAAACGCAATTTTCCAAGGCTCAAAAGTATTCGAACAAGGAATAAACGGGAACATAGCTGGGAAAGCGTGCTAGATGGTTAATGTCAAAATCGAAGGATGAAGTCTACCTCTGTTGGTAGTCTTCATCCCGTCTGCGTGCAAGTGTTTACGTTGCTTAAAGTACCGAAGGTGCTTAAGCAGCGTTAGACACTGGCTTTGGGGTAAGGAATATTTCCTCCGCAATTCTGTCCGCGACCACACTGGTAGCCAGGTTTTCTATGTCAGCTCGCTCGAAAATTTGCTCCAGCGTGGCGCCGATAGAAATGACTTGCGCTCGTACGCTACTCGCATCCCAGTTGCCGGACTGTTGATGATGGACATCAATGATGCCACCAGCATTAATCACATAGTCCGGGGCGTACAAAATGTTGCGTTGTTTGAGCTTCCCTGCCAGTTCCGGAGACGCCAGTTGATTGTTTGATGCGCCAGCAATGATGGGTGCCCTTATTTCTTCTATTGACTTGTGGCTAATCGCGCCGCCCATTGCGCATGGCGAAAAAACATCGACATCAAGTCGGTGGATCTTGTTGGGATCAACAACGACTGCGCCATATAGTGAAGTTGCGATAGCCAAGCTCTGTTCATTCACATCGGAGACATAAACACGAGCACCGGCCTCAGTCAGCAATTTGGTTAGATGCATGCCAACATTCCCGACGCCCTGGATGGCTACCGAAATGCCGCTCAAGGTCTGCAGGTTAAGCCGGTGTTGAAGGGCCGCCTTGATACCTTCAAATGTACCTAAGGCAGTGTAGGGGGAGGGGTCGCCATTGAAGTCTTGCTCGGCATGGATACCAGAAACCCAACGAGTTCTCTCGCCCATGACGGCGAGATCCGTGACGCTTGTACCTGAGTCTTCCGCGGAGATATAGCGTCCCTGTAATGAATCAATAAAGCTGCCCATGGCGAGGAATAGTTCTCTCGTTTTATCGGCTCTTGGGTTGCCAATAATCACCGCTTTACCGCCGCCTAGTGGCAGCCCAGCAAGTGCTGACTTATAGGTCATGCCCCTTGAGAGGCGTAACACATCGCCCAGGGCTTCTTCTTGAGATGCGTAAGGATACATTCGACAGCCACCGAGTGAAGGGCCGAGGTTTCGATTGTGAATGGCGATGATTGCGCTCAAGCCGGACGTTTCATCATGATGGAACACAACTTCTTCATGATGGTCAAAGTCTGCATGCTGCATTACCGATGTCTCTGTTTGTTGCAAGGTGTTAATACTCCTGTAATATTTTTTTGTGCAAAAGGCGATTTCTTCTCAAGCGGCGGCGTCGACGACGTTGACAACCTTTAGGGTTTCGCCTTTAAGCTGTTGGATAAGCCTTCCGTGCCTGCCACTAAGATCATCGACGTGCTTGCGACGAATGTGACCGTAGCCTCGAATGTGCTCAGGTAATTTGAGTAGTTCAATTGCGATGGTCAGATTTTCTTGAGATACATGCTTAAGTACTAAATCAATATCATTTTTGAAGTCGCGTAGAATTTGTTGATCGTGTTTTCTATCCATGCTGAAGCCAAATGGGTCAAAAGCTGTACCTCTGAGGAATTTCAGAGGCGCAAGCATGTGAAATGCGTACTTCATCGCAGCCGGCATTCGCCGTTTAATAGGCTGTCCGTTGCCGTCCATTTTTGTCAACATAGGAGGCGCGAGGTGATATTCAATTTTGTAATCACCTTCAAAGACCTTGTCTATTTCATTCTGGAAGCTCACGTCGGTATGTAGCCTTGCCACTTCGTACTCGTCTTTATAGGCCATTACTTTGAACAGATACTTGGCGACGGCGTGAGTTAATTGATCGTTAGCGCCGACTTTCACATCTATTTTGCCAACCGCATAGCATGTATCTCTGTACTGTTGGGCATAGTTTGAGTCTTGGTATACCTTTAATCGACCGATTCTATCTTCAATGATATCGGCAGCATTTTCCAATGGCTGGATTAGAGGGATAACCTCTGCAACCTTATTGACTTCTATCAGGTTTGCTTTGGCTCTTCGTCCCCAGTTGAAGGCGGATAGGTTGAATTCGATGGCGACACCATTAAGCTCAACGGCCTGTTCTATTGCATCTGCAGAAACAGGGATAAGTCCTGATTGATACGCGTAGCCTAGTAGAAATAAGTTACTGGCAATTGAGTCTCCCAGTAGATTTGTCGCGATCGCGGTTGCGTCGACGAAGCTGACTTTTTCACTCCCGACTTCTTCGTTGATTGTTTGTTTCATCGCGTCAGCAGGAAAAACCGCATCAGGATTGTTGACGAACTCTGCCGTAACAGATTCAGCAGCATTGATGATTGCATGGGATCGTTCAACGTTAACTTTCGCCATAGCCTCATCGCCCGCTGCAACAACAAGGTCGCAGCCGAGTAGAAGGTCTGCATCGCCGGCGGGAATTCGCACTGCGTTTATGGATTGTTGGTCGATACCGACTCTGACATAACTAACTACTGAGCCAAATTTTTGGGCCAGACCAGTCTGATTCATAGTTGAGCAACCCTTGCCTTCGATATGCGCTGCCATGGCAACTAGGGCAGTAACGGTGAGAACGCCGGTGCCACCAATTCCCGTCACCACGATATTCCATGGTTGCTGTGAAATATCTGCCAACACGGGCTCCGGTAAAATGGGGGAATTGTCTGCGCTGAGATTCGGTACCGGTTTTTTTAAGCTTCCGCCTGTGACTGTAATAAAGCTTGGGCAAAAACCCTTCAGGCAGGAGTAATCTTTGTTGCAAGCGCTTTGATCTATGCGCCGCTTCCTGCCTAACTCGGTTTCGACAGGAATAATAGAAAGGCAGTTGGATTGAACGCTACAATCTCCGCAGCCTTCGCAAACAGCTTTGTTGATAAAGACCCTTACATTTGGGTCTTCCAATTCGCCTTTTTTGCGTCGTCTCCTTTTTTCTGCGGCGCAGGTCTGTTCGAAGATGAGTATTGTTGTGCCAGCAATCTCTCTTAGCTCTTTCTCAACTGAGATCAGGTCATCTCGATGATCCAGTGAATAGCCGGGGAAACGGCTGATGGATTTATGTCTGGTGGGGTCGTCCGAGATAAGGGCTATTCGTTCGATGCCTTCGCCGCGGAGTTGCATGATCATTTGCGCGACAGAAAGGCTGCCGTCGACGGGTTGTCCGCCAGTCATTGCGACGGCATCGTTATAGAGAATCTTGTAGGTAATGTTGACATCGGAGGCCACGGCCTGGCGGATAGCTAACAGTCCTGAATGGAAGTAAGTGCCGTCACCAAGGTTTTGGAATACATGTTTCGTTTCCGTAAAGGCTGCTTGGCCAACCCAAGTTACGCCTTCTCCACCCATCTGAGTGAATGTCTCGGCTCGCCGATCACCTTCTTCCCATGTGCCCATATAATGGCAGCCTATACCGCCCAGAGCCCGACTTCCTTCGGGTACTCGGGTAGAGGTGCTATGTGGGCAACCCGAACAATAATGCGGAGTTCGGTCGAGTTTGGAGCGTGGAGATGCGAGCACCATCTCTTTATGGTTGTAGAAGGCGAGTTTTTTCTCGATAGTTTCATCAAAATAGAAGCGTTTCATTCTTGCGGCGATGGCACGTGCGACCATCGCAGGTGTTAGTTCTGAAATATTAGGAAGAAGATCATTGCCCTCTTCATCAAACTCGCCAACCACCTTGGGGCGCCGATTAACAGGCCAGTTGTAGAGTTGACCGGTAATCTGATCTTCGATGATAGAACGCTTTTCTTCGACCACAAGGATCTCTTGCAGACCGTCAGCGAATTCGTGAGTAGAAAAAGGCTCCAATGGCCAGCTCATGCCAACCTTGAGAACACGTAGGCCGATGTCGCCTGCTTTGCGTTCATCAATGCCTAAATCTTCCAACGCTTGCATGACGTCCAAATATGCTTTGCCTGTAGTGATGATGCCGAGGCGGGGTTGTTTGCTATCGATGACGATCTGATTGAGTTTATTGACTCTGGCGAATTCCCTCGCTGCATATATCTTGAACTTGTTTAGGCGCAATTCTTGATCGAGCGCGGTATCTGGCCAGCGGCCGTGGACGCCATCCGCGGGGAGCTGGAAGTCTTCGGGAATCGTGATGTTAACTCTGGCTGGGTCAATATCGGCAGAAATTGCGGAGTCCATATTCTCGGTAATGGCTTTCAAGGCAACCCATGCGCCGGTGTAGCGTGACATCTCCCAGCCAAAGATACCGAGGTCTAATACTTCTTGAACATTGGCCGGGTTCAAAACGGGTATCGATGCACCAATGAACATATGTTCAGATTGATGTGGAAGAGTCGATGATTTGGCAGCGTGGTCGTCTCCAGCCACAGCGAGCACGCCACCATATTTTGACGTGCCAAAGGCATTGGCGTGCTTGATGACATCCATGCTGCGATCGACACCGGGGCCTTTTCCATACCACATGCCGAACACGCCATCATATTTTGCGCCGGGGAAGAGGTTGACCTGCTGGCTACCCCAGACTGCTGTGGCAGCAAGATCTTCGTTTACGCCTGGAACAAATTTGATGTTGTGTTGTTTGAGATAGGCTGCGGCCTTCCACATCGCCTGGTCGACACCGCCCAAGGGTGAGCCTCGGTATCCCGAGATGAATCCGGCTGTGTTGATGCCGCGATCCAGATCACGTTGATGTTGTAGCATCGGCAAGCGCACCAGCGCCTCGATGCCTGTCATGTAAGCTCGAGCGGTATCCAATGTGTACTTGTCGTCGAGGGAAATCTTACGTTTCGCGAGCTTTGTGGTTGTTGATTTCAACTGAACACCTCCAAATATGAAGGCGTTATTGTATGGCGCGCTGGGAAGGAGATTTATGCTTTGTAATTTAGTAATTCACAATATTACGCATTTATTATCTTACATTAGTAAGATAATTGGATATATTATGCCGATATATAGAAATCAAAGGTTTGTGGTGTCCTAAATGTCCGCAGAATTATCGAAAATTGATCTACAAATTCTCTCGCTCATTCAGCAGGATGCCAGCCTGACAACCCAGGAAATCGCAGACCGCATCAATATCTCTCAATCACCTTGCTGGCGAAGAATAAGTCGCTTGCAGGAGAAAGGTTTCATTACTCGACGGGTCTCTTTGCTAGCAAGAGAGAAGCTTGGAATGGATGTGGTGGTGTTCACAACTGTTAACCTGAGTGCTCAAGGACGTAACAATTTAGAGGAATTCGAGGAGGAAGTGCGGGTCTTGCCCGAGGTACTTGAGTGTTACACCATGGCAGGTTCCTGGGATTACATGTTGAAAATCGTGACGCGGGATATTCGACACTATGAGATGTTTGTGCGCGAGAAGCTTACTAAGTTAAAACATATTGGCGAAGTGCACTCCCATATAGCAGTGACCGAAATAAAGAATACAACTGAATTGCCACTCTCATCTCAGACCTGAGTAGTTGCTACTCGTGAGTCTATTGTCAAACGAACCCGGTCCATCATAGGAGTATTCACTTGCCATTTTGAGGATTCAAAAATTATTCATATGGGGATTTGGAGGCCAGATTAAGGTAAGCGTGCAGGGCGGTTATTTTTCTAAAGAACGGTCGAGCACGGCATTTTTAGTTACTCGTTTGAATTTAGGAGTGCGTGACTTTGTGTTAGTGAAATTAGCCCATGACTGTCATTATGCCGGTCTTCTGGCTTGCCTACGGTAGCGCTGGTGGTTGAAGTTTTTTTGAGCTCGGAGAGGGCGAACACACAACCTCCATTAAGCTTACAGACCTAAAATTTATTGAGATTGAGATTGAGATTGAGATGGTACCTATGAAGTGTTTTATGAAAAGTATGACAGCTATTTTCTACATCTGTTTAATGACAGCCTGTAGTCAGGAAAAGATGGTTCAGGCTGACGCCATATACATCGATGGAAAAATTATTACGATCAATGACGTTCAACCTTTGGCTGAAGCGATTGCCATAAAAGATGGTCTTATCTTAGCTGTTGGTCATAGTGCTGACATTCTAAAATATAAGGGTGCTGAAACTAAAGTAGTCGAGTTGGCCGGCAAGACGGTAGTGCCTGGATTTGTTGATGCGCACAGTCATTTTGCAGGAGTGGGCACTCAAGCTATTGTGGCAAACTTGTTACCAGCGCCTGACGGTTCAGTTAATACTATTGCTGAATTGCAGGCGACTTTGCGTGACTATATAGGTTCGTCATCCATTGTGAAAAATTATAATGTGGCTATTGGTTTTAACTATGACGATTCTCAATTAAAGGAAAAGAGACATCCGACCCGACATGATTTAGACGCCATTTCTACAAGTATGCCAATCGTCATCATGCATCAATCAGGACATTTGGGTGTATATAACAGTAAAGCTCTTGAGCTCATGGGTATTTCTGCAGAAACACAAGATCCTCCTGGCGGGGTTATTGAAAGGGAAGCTGACGGCAAAACTCCCAATGGGGTTATGCAAGAGAATGCCCATTTTATGATCTTCTTCAAACTCATCCCTGACTTCACTGAAAAAGATTTATTGAGTTTGTATAAGGCGGGTGAACATAGCTATATCTCTAATGGCTTTACGACCATACAAGAAGGCAAAACAGACTTAGCGACACTAGAATTATTACCTCAGATCGCAGCATCTGCAGGTTTTGATGTTGATATTATTTCTTACCTAGACTTGGCTGCCGTTGGTGATTCTCCAATAATACATGGAGACCTAATGTCTTCTGAATACACCAATGGCTTTAGAATTGGCGGCGTAAAATTAACGTTTGACGGTTCACCACAAGGAAAAACGGCCTGGTTTACTGAACCCTATTACCAGGTACCGATGGGACGCGCTGCTGATTACTCAGGTTATCCTGCTTTTACCGATGAAGAAGCGACCAAGTGGATTCAGTTGGCTTTTACAAATAGGTGGCCTTTACTTGTTCATGCCAATGGTGATGCTGCAATTGATCAATTGATCAAGCTGGTAGGACAACTCGACCCTACTTTAAGCGATTACGATCATCGTACAGTGATGATTCATGGGCAGTTCACTCGCAAAGATCAAATACAGGAGCTAAAAAGATTAGGCATCTTTCCTGCACTTTACCCTATGCATACATTTTACTGGGGCGACTGGCATCGTGACTCTGTCGCTGGCACCGAGCGCGCTGAAAATATCTCTCCAACAGGATGGTTTTTAGAATCTGGTATGCGTTTTACTATTCATTCTGACGCTCCTGTGACCTACCCGAATTCGATGAGAATCTTAGACAGTGCAGTGAACAGAACAACAAGAACAAATGTAACTCTGGGCGCCCAACATAAAATCACACCACTACAGGGACTAAAGGCGATGACGTTATGGAGTGCATATCAACATTTTGAAGAAGGGATCAAAGGCTCTCTGGAAGTTGGTAAGCAGGCAGATATGGTGATTTTGGACAAAAACCCATTGTCCGTTCCCGCAAGTTTGATTAAGAATATTCAGATATTGGAGACTATCAATAATGGAAAATCGATTTATGTTGCTGGTAGTGACTAGACGGTCCAACAATTTAAAGCCATTTTGGCCATCAAACGGCTAAACACTTTTTGAACACTGACATAAGGTGTAACGCTCAAAGCGGCGCAGTAGCTGCAAGCAATAAAGGTAGAGAACACAAATGATTTCATTTCTATTAACACTGACACGATTTTTCCGCGGCTTACATAGAGCGTGGCTGAAGCCTAATTTTCTATCGACCCTGCTGATAGCGACGACGATATTGATATCGGGCACTTTGTTCTATAGCAATGTAGAGGGGTGGAGGCTAATCGATGCTCTCTATTTTTGCGTGATGACCCTGACTACCATTGGCTACGGTGACTTACATCCAACCAGTGACATATCGAAAATATTCACAATGTTCTATGCGATCGTGGGTATTGGAGTGTTCATTGCTCTTATTGCACAAATAGCTCAGGCGCAAATTGAAAAGAGAGATTAGGCATAAACAGGTTTGGAGAGGTCGCTGCGAGCCGTTCATGTGCAGATAATATGGTGGTCATTGCTTGATTGCATTGTCGATCGTAATTTAAGGGGTCGGGAGAGAGAAATGGGGTACGAGAACGGAGCTGGTAAAAAGGCTGGCAAGGCTCGCTATAACATTCTGATGATTACAACTGATCAAGAACAATCTTTTACGGATATTCCAGATTGCGTCGCATTACCCAATCGAGAGAGAATTCGTAAAAATGCTGTGGCTTATCGTAACTTTCACGTCAACACCACACCCTGCGGGCCGTCCAGATCCGTCATTTATACTGGCCAACATACTCAGAAGACGGGCATGTTTGCTAATCCGAACGTACCGCCCCACGTTGAACTACCGCGAGATATGCCAACGCTCGGTAGCATATTCAGGTCGTTAGGTTATTACACTGCTTACAAGGGAAAGTGGCACCTATCTAACTTAAACCACGGCGTAAATTTCGATGCGCAACGCTACCCCCAAACTGTAGATGAGCTGGAGCCCTGGGGGTTTTCAGAATATACCCATGATGGGGACCATCACGGCATCGTCTGGGACGGATTCAAGCACGATGGCGCTATTGCAGCTGATACGGCTAACTGGTTGTTGGGGCTGGATGGCAGAAGACCTACTGATCAGCCATGGCTTATGTGCGCAAACTTCGTTAACCCGCATGACATTATGTTTTTTGACGCCACTGGTACTATGAAAGACGAGCGGCTAGATCCTCTCAGAGTAGCGCCTTGTAAACCTGCACCATTTTCAAAGCTATATGCTGAACGGCTACCTCATAGGTTGCCGGATAGTTTTGTGGATACCCTGGCTGATAAACCTCAGGCGCACCGGAGCGATCAGCGTTTAGCAGATATGATGTATGGTCGACTGCCGCGCACCGACGAAGCCAGTTGGTTGAACCATCTCAATTACTACTATAACTGTATCCGAGATGTTGATCGTCATATTGGTACTGTGCTCGATGCCTTGCAGCAATCCGGTGAGGCAGAAAATACCATTGTGGTTTTTACTTCTGACCATGGGGAGATGGCGGGCGCGCATGGCATGCGTCAGAAGGGCGCTTCTATGTACAAAGAGGTTGTTAACGTGTCGCTATTTATTGACCATCCTGATGTCAGTCAGAGCCATGAATCGGAACACCTGGCAAGCTCAGTAGATATAGTACCGACCTTGCTGGAATTAACCGGCATTGAAGCATCGGATTATCATTCCTTGTGGCCTGATTTGGTTGGCGTCGCATTGACCGATACCTTGTCAGGTGAACAGAGCGAAAGGGATAAGCGTGGCATGTTACTCAACTACACTTGTAAAATGGCTTGGGATCTGGATATTGTTGAGGCGCTGTTTACGGGTCAAACTCGTGGTGAATTCACTGCGGAAGAAGGGGCGCGGTTAGGGCAGGGCGTGTCGCTGCAGAACTTGGCCTGTTTTCGTGGCATACACGATGGACGATACAAGTTTGCCCGCTATTTTAAACCAGCTGAGCATCACCACCCCGCAGACTGGCAAACGTTGCTCGCTCACAACGAGCTAGAGTTGTATGACACCGTTGAGGATCCACTGGAAGTTGATAACTTGGCTGTTGCGGCGGAAGACCATCGACCGCTCATTGAACGGTTGAACAAACAATTGAATGAATTGATCAAGGCTGAAATTGGCATCGATGATGGCAGTTGTTATTCAAAAAATGGTGAGTATACATTGCGTTAGCTCGTAATATAATTAGAACCTTTCAAACAGAACTGCGATGATTCAGAAGGTCACTTAGTAAGAAAACTCGAAACAGATTTTGCACGCCATTGAAGTTTGGTTAGCTGAGTAGCTTGCCCAATGTGACCGATTGCAAAGGGGGGTGAGGGTCATCAGGTTGGTCATGGTGTTGTCAAATATATGTGCTAGTCTTTGAGCTGGCAATGTTCTCAACTATCCTCTATCGTAAATCGTTACAACAACAATAAATGGAATTTTCAAGTGCCCTACAAACCATATCTTGCAAGAATATTTAGTCTAATTGGGCTCTGTTTCCAAGTTGTTGGTGCCTCTGCCGATAAACTGGAAGACCCGAACGTTGTTGCAATGACGGTCGTTCTTGAATCTCTCACTTCTCCATCTGGAGCCGCTCTCGTTGTTCCCGTGGGTGCGACTGCTGCCGCTTTAAATGTTACGGCTGTCAGTCCTGACGGCGCCGGCTTTGTTACTGTTTGGCCCTGTAGCGTCGACCGTCCTTTAGCCTCTAGTCTTAATTTTTCGTCTGGTGATGTCATTCCGAATGGGGTGGTTGCTCCACTCAGTTCATCGGGTAGCGTTTGTTTCTATTCGTCTTCGAGAACCGATCTTGTGATTGATATTGCAGGTTGGTTCAGCGGATCCACTTTTAATGGCGCCACACCGCAGCGATTGGTGGATTCTCGAAATGGGACGGGTGTCACCGCTATTGGGCCTGTTAGCCCGAGTTCTCCCATTGAAATTTCGATCGCTGGAATTAATGTGACATCTTCTGCTGGGGTGTCCACTGTGATACCTGCAAACCTTGTTGCCGCTTCTTTAAATGTCACCGCAGTCAACCCTTCGGGTTCGGGGTTCGTCACGGTCTGGCCCTGCGATGCCTCGCGTCCTCTTTCGTCCAACTTGAATTTTACAGCGGGTAGTGTTGTCGCTAATGGCGTGATCGCACCGGTTAGCAGTGACGGTAGGGTATGCCTCTATAGTTCCACAAACTCAGATATCGTCGTGGACATCGCCGGTTGGTTTGAAGGTACAGAATTTAGAGGCGCGACGCCTTTGCGCTTGACTGACACGCGAGACGGTACCGGCGGGACAATGGGTCGTATATCACCAAGTGACGAACTTAGAATATCTGTCGCTGGCGCTGTTCTATCCGTTGCGGGCACTCAAGAGACTGTGCCTCAATCAGCTACATCTGCTGCGCTTAATGTTACCGTCGTAGATCCCTCTGGTGCTGGTTTTCTAACAGTTTGGCCCTGTGGTGTTGAAAGGCCACTAGCTTCTAATCTGAATTATGTCCAGGGAGACGTGATTGCGAATAACGTTATCGCTTCTATTGGTGCGAGTGGAGATATTTGCGTGTATTCATCTTCGCCAACTCATGTGGTGGTTGATATAGCCGGATATTTTAGTGGGATGTCTCAAGACTTTGTTGGAACAACCCCAAAGCGACTAGTGGATACTCGGTCCAATTTGGGGGCTGGACCTAGCGCTTTCACTGACAGTGACTCTGATGGTGTTGTCGACGTGCTGGATGCTTTCCCTATGGATCCAAATGAGACGTTAGATACTGACTCTGATGGTACCGGCAACAATGCTGACACTGACGATGATGGTGACGGGATACCAGATGCCACAGACCCAAATCCATTGGTACCTGCTACGCCAACAGCAGCAGTTGCAAACAATTTGGCCCTTACAGTGAACCTCTTACCCAATACTAAGACAACTCAGAATGGCACCCTTACCGGATCCTCTAGTGCAAATCAAACGCTGACGTTCTCTCTTGTTAGTCAGGGCGCTTCCGGCGTTGCAACTATCACTGACTCTGCGACGGGTACTTTTACTTATGAAACGCTCGACCCGACAACGACGGCGGGCAGTGATTCCTTCACCTTCAAGGTGAACGACGGCCAGAGTGATTCTGCAAATGCTACTGTTAGTGTCAGCATCAACACTGATCCGCTCTACCAGCATCAATGGTTTTTGGACAATACTGGACAAAAGGCTTTTGCGCTGAACGGGGGGGTTGTAGGTGAAGACATTAACGTTGACACAGTAATAGCGAGTGGCTTGAGTGGTAAGGGCGTTATCGTTGCAGTGCTGGATGAGGGGCTTGAAATTGCGCACGAAGATCTGGTCGACAATGTGATCGCCGGTGGGTCTTTTAACTATGTCGATAGCTCAACAGATCCTACGAATCCGTCGACTATCGGCGACCATGGTACTAGTGTTGCCGGCCTGGTAGCTGCAAGAGGCTGGAACAACAAAGGCGGTCGAGGCGTCGCTCCATTGGCTTCTCTGAAGGGATTCAATGTGCTTAAAGCGACCACTACAGCCCAAGATATTGAGTCTCTAGGCGGCGCTGCTTACTCAGCTGATGTCGCGATCTTCAATAGAAGCCTTGGTTCTGATGTCATCTCCTCTCCCATTGCGATTTCGAGCATTATAGAAGATCAGTTCAAGGCTGGAGTAACAAATCTTCGAGGTGGCAAAGGTGCGATCTATGTACAATCCGGTGGCAACGGGTTTCAGTCCTATATGGACGGCTCCGGCACTGCGGCTGATTGCAGTGCTGCCAATGCCATCAAAATTAGTTGTCAATCTGTTGCAGGAGATCAAGACATGGTTATTCCGCAAAACATTGCGGTTGCAGCATTGGCAGCGGATGGAAAAGCAGCATCCTATTCAACCGCCGGCGCAGCAAATTGGATTTCTGGCACTGGTGGCGAAGATGCGTTCGACTTTGAGGATCCAGATTTTTTAAGTACTCCAGCAATGATAACCACGGATCAATCAGGGTGTAACAAAGGTTATGTTAGACAAGGAAACGAAGACTTTGCTAACGCAGGTTTTGAACAGGTTGCTAATAATGTGGGTCCTACGCCGAACTCTGAATGTAAATACACCTCGAGTTTCAATGGTACATCCTCAGCAGCGCCAGTCGTAACTGGGGTAATTGCGCTTATATTGGAAGCGAACCCAGCGCTTGATTGGCGGGACGTAAAGCATGTATTGCAACGCACAGCCAGACAGGTTGATGCGAACATCAGTGCATTGACGGTTAACTTGAGTGATGGTGCTTATGTCGCAGAACCGGCCTGGGCCACCAATGCGGCAGGTGTAAAATTTCATAATCGATACGGTTTCGGTGGAATTGATGCCGCCGCTGCTGTCGCGTTGGCTAAGACAACAACCGCATCAAGCCTTGGCACGTTTGTTGAGACCAATTGGTTAGGAAGTGGCGCGGTCAGTTTGCCTATCGCCGATAATTCGATAGCGGGCGCTAGCAGTACAATTTCAGAGACAAGCAACCTGCAAATTGAAGCTGTTCGTATAAGGATTGATGTTACCCACCCGTCAGCCGGTGATCTCGGTGTCGAATTGATTTCACCTTCGGGAACGCGTTCCGTGCTGTTTACAATAAGAGGTGGTTTTTCAAGTTCTGATGACCTTAAAATGGAACTCATGAGTAATATGTTCTACGACGAAAACTCCACCGGTACCTGGACACTCAAGGTTGTAGACGGTAAGACACCTGATGGGGGAACCTTAAATGAATGGTCTATCAAAATTTATGGCCATTAAGCCAGGAGACAACATGAAAGATTTAGGCGTTTTACCAGCCGCAGTTTTGTTCGTGCTTTCCGCATTGGTATTTTCAACTTGTGAAGCAGCGGAATACGAGAACTTAGAGTTATTGAAATCAAGTGCAGTAGGCGATGAAATTCGGTCTGAAAATGAGGTCTATAAGATTATTCCGAATGGCGATGTTTTGCTTGCGCGCGATGAAGAACAATTCGTTGATTCGGCAAGCTCGATTAGCTGGTCACAACATCTAGGTAGCTTTCGGTTGTCAATCGACCAAAGACCCAAGGCCAGAAGTAATAGTTCTGCTATTCCAGCAAGCAAATACCAGCTTGCATTCAATCCGAGAACGGGTCGCCCTGCAGTGATTACAGGGCAAGTCATTACGCGGTTGGTAGATGGCGCTAACGCCGAAGCCATAGCTGTCGATTTTGGACTCACGTTAACGGCCAATTTCCCTCATCTCAACGCGGCGGTCTTCCAGGTCAAATATCCTAATACGCTAGCCCAGAACGTAGCGCTATTGTCTGCAGATGTTCGGGTTACTCAGGCATATGCCGAGGTCATTGAGAATATGCCTACCACGCGGTAACTGCGCACCCGTCGTTAAGGTGATCAACGTTATCTAATCTAAAGGTATGTTCTCTCTGAATTACCGAAACCAGTATCATCCTTAAATGAAAAAGCGTGATCGGGTGTTTTAGATAATTTTATTCGATTTGGCTTCTATGCCCTGTTCACACATCATTAAACTACTTTGTGCTCGTAAAGCGAGTTCGGTACAGAGGCGGAGATAGTCGGGCCTTTCGAACACAATAGTACCTTAGAGTTTCCCTTTAATTCAGTGAGGGAATATCCAATTTTGGAATCACTGATTCCGCCAGATTTTAACTGCGCCAGCCGACCACCACATCATCTCGACACCTCCCGAATACTCGATACATTGAACTCAGTGGCATTTGGCAATAAGTGCGGTATTTCTCTGTGAGGGAAATAATTTCCTTGTGCTTTCACTAGCTCCGGTGCCGATTCCGCGTTCCATCACAGGATTATTAAGCCGCGCGTCTCAAGCATGACATCTCGAGCATTGATCGCAAGATTCAGAATGGCACTTTCAAGTTGTTGCTAACCGACGTAGCAGAATACTGTATTAATCTGACCAACGATTCTCATCTCATCGCGCGTCGCTGTGGCGAGAAATACCCCGAAGTTGTGTATCGCTGCCAGTAACACCGTTACGGATGTGTAACACATTGTTACGCTTTTAGAACGAGGAAATTCCATTAAATCATTGTTTTATATAGATATTTTACTGTTGGCATGACTCTCGCAACTAACGTTTATACACATAAGCAGGAGTTAACCATGAAGTACCTTGTTGGAATGCTAGTTATTACCGCTCTCATGAGCATAAAGGCCCTGGTGGCCAGTCAAATTTCGGGGTATCGTCGATGAAAATGTTATTCAAAAAAGCCTTACTTATTACCTCGTTGGTGCTTGCTCATGAGACACATGCGCTTCCCAAATTGCAGTTGGATATTTACGGCGGGACCTATGTAGCGGGTGATGAAGAATCAATGATGTCTTCTGAAACGCAATTTGATCTCTACGCATTGGTAAAGGACTCGTTGT
>JBLHWY010000035.1:0-43509 GCA_047629195.1 Candidatus Azotimanducaceae bacterium | reverse complement strand
TGATACGAGATCATTGTTACTGAGCTTCAATTGAGTCAGTGATACCGAGGTTAAAGCAAAGTAATGATTCAACTCCGTCAACGTAAACATAAGACCGTTGTCCACAATTCATGAATTTTGGATCCGCAAAGAATATGTCAGTCGTTCGAACTCCGTTCAAAACTGTTATCGTAAATTCTACTTGATCAGAAGAATTTTAAGAATCTGTGATGCTATGTTGAAAGGTCAATGTTTCTGTTTGGGTAACGTCTGGCGCAGTAAAAACTAGGAGGGATGAATCTCTGTTTACTAAGGTAGCTGGAACCCCGGGTATTTGACTACACTGATACTTTAATCGCATTTGCTCCAAATCAATGCTTACGCTTCCATCTAGTACCACACGATCTGCTTCTTTAACTTGCTGGAAACCAGTAATTAATGCTGTCGGAGATTGATTTCCTGGTAGCGGATCAGGCATCGCATTTGAGCTACCATCTGTGGTGTTGCCGGAACCCCTGCAACCTACAAGAACGGGTAAAATCAGGAAGAGGAAAAGCAAATGATTGGTCGCATAAATATCTAAGCTGGGTAACTTGTAGCTATTGGATAGATAGTCTCTTGATCACACAAAGGTAGAAATGAAAATCGTGTTATTTTTCTAGCCACCTTTTGCCCATTAGACTTTTGGTTGCTTGTTATACAGGCCACATACAGATAAATGAAACATTTAGATTTTTCTGAAGTGAAAATTGAGCACTACCATTGGGATTCTCATAACCCAGATAGACCTTAATCAATCTACGCTCGCTAGACTCTGCAATTGCTCTCCGAGGAAAATAGACTAGTCAGTCTTGGGCACATCAGCGGAAATGTGGCTACGACCCTGCTATCCTTCGCCAAGAGCACTCAAATTACTATATTCCCTTGAATCAAGAGCGACATTAAAACTCAATGAGCGATACCCGCAAGAGCAACAGACAAGAAACGCAACGACTACTAATTCTCAGTGGTGTTTTAGATGCTGCACTTGGTTTTTTAAAAGTCGCGGTGGGTGTTCTCGCAAACTCACACGCGCTTATAGCCGATGGCATTCATTCTTTTTCTGACCTCGTAACCGACGTTTTGGTTTGGATATTTAACAAAATTGGCGCAAATGATCCAGATGATGAACATCCGTATGGTCATGCGAAATTTGAAACCTTCGGCACCCTAATACTAGGCATAATATTAATACTAGTTGCAGCAGGATTAATCTTCGATAGCATGCAGCGTCTGCTTGATGTGGAAGCCGTGTCTATACCTGCCTGGCCGGCAATCGCTGCTGCATTGGTCTCGATTGCTGCTAAGGAATGGCTATACCGAATCACACAAGCGCTAGGAAACAAAACCAAATCTCGACTGCTGCTCGCAAATGCTTGGCATCACCGCAGCGACGCGCTGTCTTCCGTCATTGTGCTCATCGGCGTTGGCGGCGCAATGGTCGGCGTTTTGTGGCTAGAGATGCTGGCTGCAATGGGTGTTGCTCTTATGATTGCCCAGATAGGCTGGAAGCTCTCCAGACAAAGCGTTGAAGAGTTGGTTGATACAGCGTTAGCCGAATCTTATGTTGACCAAATTAAGGAAAAGATAGAGGGCGTGGAAGGCGTTAGAGGCGTCCATAGCATTCGTACGCGAAGAATGGGCAACGATGTCCTAGCCGATATTCACTTGCAGGTAGAACCCTTTATTAGCGTTTCTGAAGGGCACCATATTGGAGAATGGGTTACCCATGAAATCACCAGTTTCTTCAACGAATTGAATGATGTGATAGTCCATATTGATGCCGAGGATGATGAACTTATCGAGACTGATGCCCGCCAAAGTCTACCACCGCTTCGACGAGAAGCTCGGGAGCTACTCATGGCGCTTTGGCAAAGCGAGATATCACCTGAGCACGTTTATAAGCTCACGCTTCACTATTTGAACTGGGGAATACATGCAGAGGTTTTTCTCAACCGAGCAGTCTATGCCGATTCAAAGAAAAATAAAGCGGGCTCGTTAACGCCAGGCCTACCCAAAACCAAGATTGAAGGTCAAGCCTTGGCGGCCGAGCTTCAGGCCAAAGCCGCAGCTATTCCCTGGCTGCATAAAGTTTCTGTTTGGTTTGACTGAGCGCATATATTTCCAGACCTTCTCCTGCGAGGTGCAAAAAAACGAGGCGCAAAAAAAAGCGCTCATATAGAGCGCTAGTAGGAGGGTAATTTGTTGCTGGATCAAAAATTCTTAGCAAAAAGCGAATAGTTAAGCGCTTGCGAACAGCCCTAATAAACAGATTCGAATGGAACGTGGCTAAATCGAGAGCGAATACTGTTCCGCCTGCTGAGTCCGCTCTTGTGACTGACCGCTTAAAGACACCAGTGATAGCCCGTCTTTTGCTAAATTGCCGTTAGAGTCCAGCGAGGTCAATGCAAAGTCATCCTGATTGACGGCTGCACCTGTTCTGCAAACAGATGTACTGCAAACAGATGTGTCACTCGCCAACATCTGAAGTAAATGGTGACAGACAACCCTTCCAACACGCTCTTTCTTGCGTGCTCTGGACATGCGCTTTGCCGCACTCATAGCAAGTTGAGAATGTCTGAGGGGTGCGCTCGACAACCGATTCTGAATATCTTTTTCGGCATTAGCCTGAATATTTCTGTTCATTTAGCTGGCCTCCGTTTACTGGATAAATACACAGTATCACCGCACTGTGTTTATGTACAGTACTTTTGCATTGCCAATGCTTATCCAGTAACAACCCGCTGGCAAAGCTCCCTGAAACCAATTGATTTAGTAATCTAAATCAATTGGTTTCAGTTTCGAGTGATAGATACGTTGCAGAGACTTTACGAGTTACTTAAAGACTATTCGGTCTGATTCTTGAATCAATTCGACTTCATCCCCCGCTTTAAATTTGCCAGATAGCAACTCCTGAGCAAGCGGGTTCTCTATATACTTTTGAATCGCACGCTTCAGCGGTCTGGCACCATAAACGGGGTCATAACCAACATCAGCTAAAAACTCTAGCGTATCCGCACCGACCTTCATATGGATGTCGTTGTCTTCCAAGCGGGCTTTCAAGATTTCAAGTTGAATCCCTGCAATACCCAAAATCTGTTCCTTCGCAAGAGGATGGAACACAACGGCATCATCTACTCGATTTAGAAACTCGGGACGGAAGTGTTGCGAAACAATACCCATCACCGCTTCTTTCATCATTTCGTAAGATGATTCTTGCCCTACATCCGCAGCCATGGACTGAATAACATCTGAGCCCAGATTAGAAGTCATCACCAAAACCGTATTCTTAAAATCTACCGTTCTTCCGTGACCGTCTGTCAATCTGCCATCATCGAGCACCTGCAACAAAATATTGAACACATCAGGATGAGCCTTCTCAATCTCATCTAACAAGATAACTGAATAGGGCTTACGCCTGACCTTCTCTGTTAGATACCCACCTTCTTCGTAGCCAACATAACCAGGAGGTGCGCCAATCAACCGAGCAACAGAGTGTTTTTCCATAAACTCTGACATGTCGATACGTACAAGCGATTCTTCTGTGTCAAACAGGAAAGTAGCAAGCGCTTTGCATAGCTCTGTTTTACCTACGCCGGTTGGCCCGAGAAACAAAAATGAACCGTTCGGCCGATTAGGGTCAGAAATGCCGGACCGCGATCGTCGCACCGCATTTGCAACAGCACTAACCGCCTCAGCCTGACCAACGACCTGTTTATGCAGCTCTACTTCCAGCTCAAGCAGCTTTTCTTTCTCTCCATCAAGCATTTTGGCGACAGGAATTCCCGTCCATTTAGACACGACTTCCGCTATTTCTTCTTCGGTGACTTTATTACGCAGCAACTTCATATCCATCATTTCAGCCTGCGCGGCCATATCTAATTGTTTTTCTAACTCAGGAATAGTGCCGTACTGTAATTCAGACATTTTTGTCAAATCACCGGTACGCTTAGCAGATTCCATCGCCTGCCTGGCATCTTCCAGCGCTTCTCTTATGTGCTGCGCGCCGCTCAAAGCAGCCTTCTCAGTATTCCAGATCTCTTCAAGATCAGCATATTCTTTTTCGAGTGATGCAACTGTGTCCTCAATCGTTTTGAGGCGGGCGATAGAGCCATCGTCACTCTCTTTCTTGAGCGCTTCACGTTCGATCTTCAACTGAATCAGCCTACGCTCAAGACGGTCCATGTCTTCAGGTTTGGAATCAATTTCCATCCGTATCAAGCTACCCGCCTCATCAATCAGATCGATGGCTTTATCCGGTAGTTGACGGTCAGATATATAACGATGGGATAGCTTTGCTGCCGCAATAATTGCTGGGTCAGTGATATCTACACCATGGTGAATTTCGTAACGTTCCTTCAAACCACGCAAAATAGCGATTGTATCTTCAACGTTGGGTTCATCGACTTGAATCTTTTGGAATCGGCGTTCAAGGGCAGCATCAGCTTCTATATATTTGCGATACTCATCGAGCGTTGTAGCACCGACACAATGCAGCTCACCTCGAGCCAAGGCAGGTTTCAACATGTTGCCAGCATCCATGGCACCTTCGGCTTTACCCGCGCCAACCATCGTGTGCAATTCATCGATAAATAGAATCACGCTGCCCTCTTCTTTTGCGAGCTCGTTAAGCACTGCTTTCAATCGCTCCTCAAATTCACCTCTGAATTTCGCGCCAGCAATTAGCGAACCCATATCAAGAGAGAGTATCTTTTTGTTACGCAGCGATTCAGGTACTTCACCATTAATAATTCGTTGTGCAAGCCCCTCAACAATGGCTGTTTTACCGACACCGGGCTCGCCAATAAGGACGGGGTTATTTTTGGTCCGACGTTGCAACACCTGAATTGTTCGGCGAATTTCATCGTCCCGACCGATAACAGGATCAAGCTTGCCACTCTCAGCAAGCTCCGTGAGGTTCACAGTATATTTATCGAGCGCTTGGCGTGCATCTTCTGCATTCGGGTCGTTCACACTATCGCCACCCCGAATTTGAGCTATGACCCTTGCAAGCGCATCCTTTTTAATATTGAATTGTGAAAATAATTTACCAAGATCACCGCGGTCTTCTAGTGCTGCCAGTATGACCAGCTCACTAGAGATAAATTGATCTGATCGTTCCTGAGCTAATTTATCGGCAAGGTTCAACGTCCGGCCTAACTCCGGCGACATTTGAACATCACCCACATTATCTTTAATTTTTGGCAGGCCTTCTATCAATCCTTCCATTGCGGTATTGAAGGCACTGACATCTACCCCCATTCGTGCGACGAGAGGACGAGTAGAACCACCCTTCTGAGTGAGTAGTGCCGATACTAAATGTACTGGGGCTATTTGATTGTTATCTTTCCCCACAGCATTAGATTGCGCGTCAGCCAGTGCTTCTTGTAATTTGCTCGTAAATCTATCAATCCTCATGAAACTTATCCTATAACCAGTCTGTTATCATGAGCTCTATAGTGGGGATGGTGGAAACTTAATCAAGCGCCGCGAGCAACATTTACAGTATTCGTTGATCTGGGTCACAACTGCATCCTTCCTAGCCCCAACGCAATACCACTAAAGTCTCCGCCCTTTTCTTCTATAATCACTATCTATCAATTACTGAGTATTTAGATGTTCTTTGAGTGGGTAAAATCATTTCTGCTAGTGCCTTTGCTCGGTGCCTATTTTGTGGTGCATCCGAGTATCGAAACAAGCGTATCACCATACCCGGGCGACTCGATTGATGACATCGCCATCTGGGTTAACAAATCTGATCCTTCAAAATCTCTTATTCTCACTACCCTTAAAGCAAGCAATCAACAACCAGTCAAAGAAACGGGCATCCTCGTCTACACACTCAATGGCGAGCAGATTCAATTTTTAGCCGGCGGCACGCCCAACAACATTGATATTCGCTATGTCGACGAACCTATAGGTGAGGTCATTGCTGTAAGCCATTGGTTTAGTGGTGACGTAACATTACATAGTATCGATCACGAAACTTTGCAGCTCGTGACGATAGACCATGAAAGGTTGATCAGCGGGGTACCTAAACTGGCGGGTATCTGCTTATATCAGGCCCCTAAAAGCAGTATTATCTACTATATTGTGACAGGCAAAGAAGGCGATCTGGCCCTATTTTTAGTCGAGCCAGGACGCCAAAGTCATCGGCTCATAAGCAGGTTTAAGTTAGAATCGGGTACGGAAGGATGTGCCGTGGATGACCACCGACAAGCACTGTACGTGGCGGAAGAGGCAACAGGTGTGTGGTATTTTGATCTCAAAAAAAACACACTGGATTCACCCCAGCTAGTCGTAAAAGCAGGTATTTTTGAGCCACTGACTGAGGATGTTGAAGGCATAGCGCTGTACAAATCTAACGATTCTGAAGGATATTTATTTATCTCCTCTCAGGGTAATGATGAGTACTCTGTAATAGACCGCGTCAGCCATAAGCACATTGCGAACTTTTCGATCACGGACACCACCGAGTTGGGTAAAGAAATTGATGGAACGACCCACACCGACGGGATTGATTTAGTCGCGAGTCCCTTAGGCACGGAATTTCCGAACGGTGTTTTCGTAGCCCAGGATGACAACAACACAGGCGATGGTGAAAGGTTGAACCAAAATCTTAAGATGATCCCACTCGATAAAATACTCAATCAAATCAAGCAAGTAAAAAATGACTAATAAGGTTTATATTACACCTAGCGGTGCACGTACTTTAAGAGATGAACTGAGAAACATCTGGAGCGTTATTCGACCAGAAGTCACCCAAAAAGTTTCTGATGCGGCAGCACTTGGAGATCGCTCGGAAAATGCAGATTATATCTATGGCAAAAAGCACCTTAGAGAAATCGATAAACGTATTCGCTATCTCACTAAACGTTTGGATAATTTGGAAATCGTCGATCGACCTCCACCAGACCTCGATAAGATTTTCTTCGGTGCATGGGTGCGACTCGAAAACGAAGAAGGCGTAATCAGCGAACTTCGAATCGTCGGGGCAGACGAATTTGATTTGAGAAAAGATTGGATCAGTCTAAATTCCCCAGTAGCAATCGCATTATTGGGAAAACGTAAAGGTATGGATGTCATTCTTAAACGTCCCATCGGTAATGAGGAAATGTATATCAGCGAGGTTAGTTACGATGGATTTGGCAAATCATCTTTACCTGATCCTAGCGACATAACCGATACCTCAAAAAAAGATGATACAAACATGCAAGGTGGAAGTTAATGTCCTATGAAAGACAGAATATCCAGGAAATGGATGGATATAGCTCCGGCGAACAGCCATTAGATGCTCACGTCATCAAACTAAATACTAACGAAAACCCTTATCCACCAGCACCCGGAGTAAGGGAGGTTATCTCAAACTTTGAAATTTCAGATCTTAGGCGATATCCACCGCCTACCGCAGATGAATTTAGATCTCTGGCAGCAAAAATACACGGCCTGAGCAAGGAACAAATTATCGCAACCCGGGGCGGAGACGAATTACTCAGGTTACTCCTCACAACTTTTGTAGACCCTTTGCAACCCATCGGCACAACAGCACCGACTTACTCGCTTTATCCGGTACTCGCTCGAATCCAAAACTGCCCGATGGTCCAAGTACCACTGAAAAGCGACTGGTCATTGCCTGCGAACTTCGCTGATCAAATGAATGCGGCTGGGGTAAAGCTGACACTGATAGTCAATCCTCATGCGCCAACGGGAAAGTTATTTAGCCAGGATAAAATAAGAAGCCTCGCCAGTGAATTGAATTCAGTACTCCTAGTTGATGAGGCCTATATTGATTTTGTAGATCCTGATCAACGTCATGACTGTCTTAGTCTTGTGAAAGAATTCGACAATATCGTTTTCCTGCGCACTTTGAGCAAAGGCTATTCACTCGCTGGACTACGCTTTGGATACGGCATTGCTGCTGAATCAATCATTAAGCCAATGATCGAAAAAACCAGAGACAGTTATAACCTTGATCTACTAAGTCAAAAAATAGCTGTTGCAGGACTAGCTGATCAGACCTATGCGGCTCACAATTGGGCACAAACACGTTCTGAGCGAAACAATCTAACACAAGCGCTGAGAAATATTGGCTTCAGCGTTACGCCAAGCCAAACGAACTTTATATTAGCGACACCGCCGACGGGTACAAATGTAAGTGCACAGCAAATACAAGTAGCGTTAAAAAAGAACGACATATTGGTTCGCTATTTTGACGAGCCTCGCTTAAACGAGAGCTTGCGAATATCCATCGGTTCCGCACCTGAGAATACAAAACTACTCGAATCATTAAGATCAATAATTCTCTAAACACCCGCAAGTTCTGATCTAGGCGTTAGCGGTTCTCGTACAACTTTGCTGTCAGTACGTTAAGTTTTCGACAGGAATTGGCTACAATTGTCATTCGAACCTGAGATAAGACTCATTTTAGATATTTGCGCGAGATTGGCACATGGTATTTGCAGAAATAGATGAACATGCATTAACGGGGACAATTGTTCTTACGCCAAATTTTTCTTGGACTTGGCAGGCAAATCTCTATTTTCTCTACACCCTGATGGCGATCTCATTGACAGTTGGCGTCGGCTTTCTATTACATGGCGCATGGCTAGTACTGCCCTTCTCCATTTTAGAAATGCTCTTTCTCGCCACCTGTATCTATTTTTGTGTACTCAAATGTGAACGACAAGAAGTCATCACCATATCGGAGCACGAAGTATTGATCGAATCAGGACGTCGAAAACCCGAACAAACTCGTCACTTCAATCGCTCATGGTCGCAGTTTCTAATCTTGACACCGAAACACCCCTGGGACCCAAAAATTGTAAGAATCAGGTCCCATGGTAAAGAGTTTGAAATAGGCAGTTTTCTGAACAAAAGTGATAAATCAGAGCTTGTTGGCATGCTTAAACGGGTCGTTTACGGCTAACAACTCAACACGCTCTGATGTTTTACTCCCCGAACCGACTGGGGCTGATTCAAATTCAAAGCAAGGTACAACCCCTTCAAAATAAGATCAGGGATCACCTCATCAAACAGATCTTCCTGATCAAACAGATGGGCAAAGCCTCCAGTGCCAATGACCATCGGCTTTTCTCCGTCAAACACTTCCTTGGAGATTTGACTCGTCAACTCGCGAATGGTGCCAACGTTACTCCAATACAGACCCGACTGAATACTTTCGATCGTGGTTTTCCCGACAGATGTACAAGGCCGCCTAATCTCTACTGAAGGCAACTTTGCAGCTTTTGCTTCCAGCGCCTCCATAGACAGACGCACACCGGCAATAATGTTTCCGCCAAGGAATTCTCTCTTCGAGGAAACCGCGCAGACTGTCGTCGCGGTACCAAAATCAACGATAATCAAATTTTTATTAGGATATAAATGTGCCGCAGCAACAGCATCAGCTATTCGATCAGAGCCAACTTCCAACGGGTTTTTATACTTGACCTTGAGACCAGTCTTAACGCCTGCTTCCAGTACAAAGGGCTCAATGTTAAAGTATTTAGTGCATGCGCCGCGTAAGGAATAAAGCACATCGGGAACCACACAGCAAATAGCAATTCGATCAATGCACTCCGGATCCAGTCCGTTTTCTCTTAGCACAGACCGTAGAAATATCGCTGATTCATCGGAGGAAGAGCCAGCTTGTGACGTCTTCCTAAATTGTAACAAGAGCTTTTGCGAGTCATCAAAAACACCACCATAAATCTGGCTATTGCCAACATCCAAACACAAAATCATCCCTTTACCCTCTTTACTCAATGTATTTATTAATCTGCTAACTTGCTTCTATTCACAGATGACCTGGTTAAGCGCAACAGCCATATCTGTTTTAGTATGGCCGGAACAAACAATGGAATCACTGTTGAAAAGACTAAAGACATGTGAGTTCTGATTCACTGAAATTTCCTGTAAATCATTATGAACGACATAATCTATATTCTCGGAACCTGTGATTTTTGCGATAGCAAGTTCACGCTCTTTCTGATCGTCAGTATGCGTCAGCTTGAAAGCAATAACCTTAATTGCTTTGTTGACACTAAAACTCTTAATGCGATCTACAATCTTGTGGTTCTTACTCAAAACGATTTTAAATTCAGATTGAGATGACATTTTCACCTGGTGACTGGGGGGCGTAACTTTTCCATCTACTTCAATCCCTGAAACAGAAAAATCACTCACTGCAGCGAGCTGAACGACTGCATCAATTTGAATTTCACTCAGGATTGATTCAAGTTCGTTTTCAAGATCCTGGAAACTTTTAAACTCCCTCAGGCCACTTGTATCAGTTGGCTTCGCCGCCCTATGGCTGCCTAAAGCGATAACTTCGTGACCTTCGTTTCGGAAAAAATCGACTAGATATGCGCCGGTTTGACCAGTGCTGAAATTACTGATGGTACGGACCGCATCAATAGGTTCTTCAGTGCCACCATAGACGATAAGAATTCGCTTACTATTTAGTGTCTGATGCTCCGAGGTTTTTTTGTTCTTCCCTAACAAATCGAAAATATTCGCTATTATTTGATCGGGCTCTGCAAGCCGGCCGGTGCCTTCTTCACCACAAGCAAGCACGCCAGAAGCGGGCTCCTGAAACAATACTCCCCAATCTTTAAGCGTCTGAGCAGACTGGACTACCGTTGGATGCTGCCACATAGTGTGATTCATCGCCGGTACGATCAGATAAGGCTTTTGAAAATCATGGGCAATGAATAATGTACCAATAGGGTCAGAGGCAATTCCATTAGCGAGGCAATTAATTTGATTTGCGGTAGCCGGGCAGAGCAGGATCAAATCGGCCCAGCGCTCGAGGTGAATGTGATCCATTGCATCGCCAGATGCAAAAACATCGTCAAAAACACGATTGCCGGTCAAACCTTCGAGCGTAGCTTTACCAACAAAATGATAAAGAGATTGGCTTGCGACGATCTTTACTTCGCAACCGGCTTTAACCAGGCTAGAAACAACTTCACAGGCTTTGAAAGCTGCGATCGACCCGCTCATCTGAAATAAGATTTTGGGTGATGAAGTGAGATGTTCGTTATTCATTAACTAATTGCTCCGAGGTAATCCATCATTCGCCGCCAAACACATGTCATGATAGTTCGCCAGAGACCTCATTCGCCATAAGTTTACGTTAACGCAGTCTAGTAAAATAGAAACTGAGGAACATAAGAAGAGCAGGAAAAACCGAAACTGCTTGAGCAGCTTTGTTCGTTCGTCTTTCTGATCGGTTTTTTGAAGGAATATGAGAATACGCAATGTTGGTACCTGTCAGTGAAGATCAGGTCCTTAGTTTGTTCAAATTAAGCGCAATTTAGAAGATTCTGCCAATAAAGTCCAATCGCTACAGCACTAAAATAGAGAAACAGCTGTGCGCAAAATCACCGTCTAATTTTCAGTCTTAAAAAAACGAACGGGCCTCCAAATACCTGCTGGTTGTGATCTGCGGTACGAAATATGTGGCTGCGCACCTGTTGTGACCGTAATCGCTCCAGTTTCAGCAGTATTAAGCGAGATAATATCCCTTACTCGATAGCGATTCATTACGTCACTGTGAGGATGGCCAAATTTATTTCGGTAACCTGCTGATATCAGTACTAATTGGGGCTCGACGTGATTCAGAAAACCCGGTCCCGAAGAAGTAGCACTGCCGTGATGAGGAGAAACTAGCAAATCTATACCCATATCTCGACTTATCATCAAACGCTCTTCCGCGCTCGAGCCAATATCTCCGGGTAACAACATGGAATAATGTTTGGTTTCAACCAGTAGGACACATGATCGATCGTTTTTATTGTTGAACGGCTTTCCCGCAATTCGTTTTAGGACTGAGTACCGAACACCATCTAATCGCCATTCATTCGCAACGTCGCAGGGTAGATCCGAGGCTTCAAGCGGTTCTCCTCTCATCACCTTCGAGACCAAAAAATTATTACGAATCGCCTGAGCACCGCCAACATGATCATTGTCATTATGGCTCAGAATTAGCCTATCTATTCGTCTTACACCCATCCTTCTCAGGAAAGGTGTAACAATTTGCTCCCCAACATTGAACCTATCGCCATAGCTCGCCCCCGCATCATAGACAACGGTATGATTTGCCCCCATCAGCACGACACTTAGGCCTTGCCCAACATCAAGCATCGTCATTCTTACCTCACCCTGCCCTATCTGTTCTGGCACCTGCTCTTTTACAATCGGCAAAAAAAGAAACACTGCTAGCCATTTGGGCATCAATCCTTTCGGGGAGAAGACCAATACCATACCGCCTACTGCAAATAGTCCTGCAAGGATTGATATCGCAGATGTGAAAAACCTCATATCAAGACTATTAAGGTAAGTCAGGTATAACCATAACCATGACAAGAGCGCTAATAAGATCTCAATTAACCCATGTCCCAATACGTCACTCACCCACATAATCGGTAAACTTAGAAATATCAAGGGCACAATAAGCAAGGAGACAAAAGGAATAGCAAATAGATTTGCAAGAAAACCGACCATCGAAAATTGACCAACATGAATTAGCATCATGGGGCACATACCCGCAAAAACGACCCATTGCGAATACAGAATCTGACGGGCACGTCGCTTAGGATCGACACCCCAGCTGAAGTCAGCGCCCAAACCAAATGGAAAGCTAGACCTCAGCGCTGGATTAACCTCTTTACTAGCGTCCAACTCCTGACGCGGCATCGAGAACACAAAGAGTAAAAGGAACACAGCGCCAAAAGACAACCAGAATCCAGCTGAAAGAGACGCGAAAGGGTCAAATAGCACAACGCAAAAAAGCGCCGAACAGCAAACAGTCATTACCGACGGCGATCTCCTTAAGAGCATCGTCAAATAGACGATCAGCACCATGATTAGCGCACGTTGGACTGGTAGCCCCAGCCCTGCAATTAGCCCATAGGACACGGTAATAGCCGCAGACAGAAGCCCAGCCACAACGCGATAGCTATTACAGCTCTGCAACAAAAACGTGAATAATTTCAGGGACAAAGCCGCAATTAGACCGACATGCAATCCGGAGATAATAAGTAAGTGGTTAGTGCCCGTTCCCGATAAAACCTGCCACATCGCGGGCGGGATACCCTGACTTTGACCAATGCTCAAAGCAAGTAACAGAGGAACATGTGGATCGTCCCCAGCGAGAGATTGGATTCGGCGACTCAAGGCTTGCCTGATCTGATGATGCGGTACACGAAGGCTGTTTGAACCTTCCGTCTCCAATGAGTCGCGGGAGCGTACGTAACCGGTGGCAACAATCCTTTGACTGAACAGCCAGGCTTCGTAGTCGAAAAGCCCGCCATTTACCAGACCCCGACGCCTGCTTAGCCTCACCTTAAGACGCAATCTTTGGCCCGGATAAATGTTCGAATCACCATAATATGACAGCTGCACAAGGCCTCCGTCCCAACTGCTATCGGTCGTATCTACCTCAAACTGAAACTTTGTATTGGCTCGGCTATATTTTCGCTCAGATGTCACCTTCTTGCTGGCGTTCTCGACCGCACGCACGGGCAAAGAACTGACGTAACCTTCAACGATGATATCTGATTGCTCAAACTCCTCCGGAAGGTTACTCGCCAACAGTAGGTGAGCCGACAAAATGACCGCAAGAACGCCAAAATAGAATGCGCCGAATATTCGGGTATTGGTCCTCGAAAAAGCGACAACAGCTATGGGCGCGCAAATAATAAGCGTCGAGATGACAGCCATAGTAGGAACGATAGGTAATCGAACCGTAAGGATGGTCGCAAAAACAAAGAAGATAATAGAGGCATTCATGGCTTGACCTAAAGGCTCTAGGAAACCTTCTGATCAGAGTCTATGATGCGATACTTGAAAATAATGTGCGAGATATCTGTTATTGATGGAGACGATCTCTCGACGCAGCTATAATTTCCTCGGGTACCGGCAATAATCCCTTCAATCAACCGGCAATAATTTCCTTAAGCAACTGGCAATCAACGACACGCGAACTTGAAAAAATATCTTCCAACCAGAGATGCGCTTCGCAAACAAAAGGCACTACACTTTTTCGGCGACGTCATATTCGAGAACAATTTATGGCATTTTAATAGGCACTCGGTTTCCGTTGCTTACTTTGTCGGCATCTTCTGCTGTTTTTTACCGATACCTTTTCAAATGATACCAGGGATATTTCTATGTCTCTGGCTGAAGGCGAACGTACCAATTTCAATTGGTCTGATCTGGCTGAGCAACCCCATCACCATGCCACCAATGTTCTACGCCACTTATAAGCTTGGTACTTGGATATTAAATGAGCCAAACCGGGTCAGTACGATAGAACTCTCGCTTAGCTGGCTTTCAGAACAATTAATGCTCGTATGGCAACCGCTGCTACTAGGCTCCCTTATTACTGGCTTAACGTTCGGCACAATCGCATTTCTAACTGTTCGGCTTTACTGGCGCTGGAAAGTTTCTACAGATTGGAGCAAGCGAAAACAGCGAAAATTGGCGCGGAGAATATCTCAGCTTCGCGGTAAGAACGGCCTTGACCACTAACTCACTAGTCTCGTCGCAGAACTTCAGCAGGATCTAATCGGGACGCAGAATAGGCTGGATATAATGTCGCCATCAAGGAAATTATGATTGAGACCCAAACGATCAGAACAATATCGCTCACTCTCACATCACTTGGCACTTCGCTGAAATATGTGCCTGCCAACATTCGAGCGCCGATCATTTGTTCAATAAAGCTCACTATTTCGGGCACATAAAATGCTATCGGTAAACCGATGATCAAGCCTAATAAAATGCCTAGAAAACCGATCACAGCACCTTGAACCACAAAAACTAACATTATGCTGCTTGACGGTAACCCGAGCGTCGTCAGTATGGCAATATCACTCGACTTATCCTTAACCATCATGCTTAGACCCGAAACGATATTAAAAGCTGCAATCATTACCACGAACGACAAAAGCACAAACATCATGATTTTTTCCATCTTAACTGTCTCGAAAAAATCGCCGTACAATTCAGTCCAATTCGACACCTCGACTTGCGGCCCATAACGACTCGAAAAATATTCTGAATAAGTCTCTGCCTCGAAGATATCTTTTAGCTTGACCCTATAACTAGCTCTAGTGTCTTTAGAAATCTTCTGAAGATCTGCAAGAGACATCAATATCAAACCATAATCAAGCTCAGACTCTAGCTCAAAAAAACCTTCAACAATGACTTTTGCGAGTATAGGTTTTACAGACTTACCACCCGGATTCGGTTTTGGAATGACAATAGCAAGCTCATCACCTAGACGGAGCCCTAGTTGATATCCCAATGCCCGACCGATGACTACTGCGTTTGAACTTGGTGTTAGTACCGATATTGTCCCTTGTGTCATGTTATCCGATATTATTGAAACGGCAGCTTCCGAGCTTACTTCAACGCCATAAACCGTAATCAGCTTGCTGGCATTCCTACCCACTACCATACCCTGACGCTCTTGAAATGGTGCGACATACTCAACAGCTGGATGTTTCATTAGTTCATCACGGTTAAGTAGGTTGGCATTATCAACTAAGACAACATGAGGAACCGCACCCAATATGCGACGCTTTAGCTCAGTATCAAATCCATTCATGACAGAAACGATAATGGTCAGCACAATCACTCCAAGACTCATGCCAAAAAGTGACACTTTAGAGATGAAGGACAAATAGCCACTTTCTTTACGACTACTGGAATATCTCAGGGCAATCTCCAAGGGAACTTTATAATTCAATCGTTCCACCTGCAAAATGAAAAGCTGTTTATTTGATCAGAAAGTTGAAGCATTAAGCCAAGACGCCGTTATGTAATTCGAGCATTCGATCCATGCGACTAGCCAGCGACAAATTGTGAGTAACAATGACAAAACTTATATTAAACTCATCACTAAGTTCCATCATCAACTCATCAATTTCAAGCGCAGTATCCTCGTCAAGATTTCCAGTCGGCTCGTCAGCGAGAATGCATTGGGGACGAGTCACCAGCGCCCTGGCAATTGCAACTCTTTGCCTCTCTCCTCCCGATAATTGACCCGGTCGATGATCTAGCCTGTCACCAAGCCCAACCCGAACCAGTAATTGCCCAGCCTTATCTTTTGCTTCAGAAACTGCCATGCCACCAATCCGAAGAGGCATCATCACATTTTCTACGGCTGTGAAATCCATCATCAGATGGTGAAATTGATAAATAAAGCCGAGTGACTTATTTCGTAATTGACAAAGTTCATTTTCAGAGAGACCGACTAAACCACTGCCATTTATTTCTATCCTCCCTTCTTCGCAGGTATCAAGCCCGCCCAACATATGAAGCAATGTACTTTTACCACTACCGGACAAACCAATGATCGCGATCCGCTCGCCTTCGCTAACCTCCAGGTTTACGCCTCGGAGAATATGCAGGTTTTGTTCCCCTTGGACAAAATGTTTGTGAATATCAATTGCTCGAATTACGAGTTCAGGCGTCATATTGCAAACACTCCACAGGGTCAGCTTTTGAAGCTGTATAGGCTGGGTATACTGATGAACATAAACAAATAATCATGGAAACACAGGCGACAAGGACAACATCGCCCAACAGTATTTCCGACGGTAAATAGTGCACAAAATATTCATCCATTAAACCTAGCCCGAATTGGCTTTCAATTAAGAGATACAAATCGCTGACATAGTAAGAGATAACAACTCCAAACATCACACCCAAAGACACCCCCAGAGCGCCAACCAACGCCCCGTGAATGATAAATATCTTTAGTATAGAACTCGGATGCGCGCCCATCGTTCTCAAAATAGCGATGTCTGATCTCTTGTCATTAACCACCATCACCAGGTTAGACACAACATTAAAGGCGGCAACGGCAATAAGCATCGACAACAGGAGAAACATCGTCGACTTTTGTATGCTGATGGCATTATATAAATTCCCGTAACGGCGCATCCAACTAGCATAATAAACATCAGGACGGTTTAGGCTAGCCGCAAGCTCTGGCAATATTCCCTGGACCTCAAATAGGTCTTCAAGCGAGACACGTATACCGCTCACTCTTTGTAGACGTAACAAACGCTGTGCGTCCTTGTGATGCATAAGAATACTATTCTTATCAGCGTCAGTACCCGCCGTAAATTGGCCAACTATGGTGAATCGTTTGCTTCGCGGTATTGGGCCAGCTAGCGTTAATTGTGCATCGGGTAGAATAAGAGTGACGCGATCGTTGATGCTCACCCCGAGTATGTCAGCGAGATCAGATCCTACCACTAAGCCGAATTCCCCTCCTATAAGCACATCGAGATTGCCTTCAAGCGTAAATTGACCGAGTCCAGAAATCTTAGCTTCAGCGCCGGGATCAACGCCAGTAAATGACACGCCTACTAGCTGCTTCGCGCCTATAATTAAGCCCGTACCTTCAACATACGGTGCAGCGCCAAGTACGCCTGGGTAAGCTGTAAAGTCCTGAACGATCGATCCCCAGTCAGCAAAACCATTGTCTGCAAAAACGACCCCATGGGGTAGCACGGACAAAACTCGCTCTCGTAACTCCCTTTCGAATCCATTCATGACCGACAAGACAATAACCAGCACCGCGACGCCCAAAACAAGCCCGGCAACGGAAATGAGCGACATGAAAGAAACCAACTGATCTGATGCGGAGGAATGTGTATACCGAAATGCAATCCCGGTACGCCAATTATCTATCAATGAACCCAATATATTATCGCCCACAGCTCTCAAATGGGTATTGAAGCACATAAGACCCTCAGCTTCATCTCTGGAAATACCAGCGAGGAACATGGATCAACCTAGGTTCCGATATCTAGCCCGAATAAGGTAAGATATACCCTCCCGCAAAATTGATAAAAACATGGAAGGTATCGACAAACGAGACTACTACCGACTCAACGATCAGGTACAGGTCTCATATCAGATTGTTAGCAGCGCTGATGTTAAAACGCATGCACCAGATGCTTTCTTTGATTTGCCATTGGGATTTCACATTACCCGAGAAATTTATGAATTAGAGCTAGAGGCTAGGGAACTGCTTCGAGGAATCACCGACAATAACCGTCAGCTTGGTAGTTTTCTTCATAACCTGAACAAAAAAATCGAGCTTCTAGCACATGCAGTCGCTTCAGGCAATCTTGCTTCGGACAATCTTGTAGCAGACAAACAGGAAGCGGTGAGCCGCGATGATTCAAATACAATTATTAGCGAAGGCGGCCTTTCCTTTCACAGCAAAGAACTCATTAATAAAGGTGAATTCTTGGCCCTGAAGCTAGTATTGCATCCTTCACTGGTGGGAATAACCAGTTTCGCAGAGGTTCGTCACTGCCGTATTGAGGAGCAAGAGTCTACCTATCAGGTAGGTGTTCAATTCCTTAATCTTTCGCTCAATAGCCAGCGCCTAGTATCACGCCATATATTGCGCCGACAGTCTGACGAGCGTAGAAATAGGCTAAGGCTCGAAGCAAACGAAGATGATTAAGCCTCAGGCACCACTGATAGGAATGTTAGTTAACATTCCTATCTCCATCCTTCCAGAACGGCTTTCTCAATTCAGTTTTAAGAATCTTGCCTGCACCTGAGAGGGGCAAAGGTTGAGACTGATAAGTCACTGATCTAGGGCATTTGAATCCTGCGATTAGCGTTTTACAGTGGGAAATAAGCGCCTCCTCTGAAACAGACATATTCTCCTTTGGCACAATAATGGCGTGAACCTGCTCGCCCCATTTCTCGCTAGGGATACCTATAACCGCACACTGTGAAACTGCGTCGTGCTGGTAGATCGCATTTTCGACTTCTGCCGAGTAAACGTTCTCACCACCGGACACGATCATGTCTTTAACTCTATCTACAATAAAAAGAAATCCTTCCTCATCTAGATAGCCACCATCGCCTGTGTGCAACCAACCATCAACGATGGCCTCATTAGTCTGCTCTTCCATATTCCTGTAACCAAGCATGACATTTGGCCCCTGAATACACACTTCACCGACCATTCCCGTTTCTACTGGCTTACCATTGCCATCCATAATCGCAAGGTCAATGCCTACAATGGCCTGCCCTGCTGACTTTATCTTTCCTGCCAGCTCACCCTCAAAGGTATGTCGCTCAGCCGTTAAAAGGGTAATGCAGGGCGCGGCTTCTGTTTGGCCGTACGCTTGATAAAATTGTGTCGTCGGCAAAATCTCCATTGCCTTTTTAATCACCGGTTCAGGCATTGGAGAAGCACCATATAGCACATGCCGAAGTGACGACAGATCATAATTATTTACCTCTGGATGATTTACAAACATATTAATCATCGTTGGCACGAGCAACATTCTATCGATGCTGTGCTCTTGCACCCCTTTCATCGTATTTACCGGATCAAATGCCGGTTGAAAGTAATTTGAACCGGCTGTCGCCGCTGTCATCAAACATACAAATGCGTCAGCAATATGAAACATCGGTGCAACATGTAATACATTGTCATTCGGTGCCATTTCAAATACAGAGAAAGCCTGCATTGCATTCACAACGAGATTCTTGTGACTCAACATGACGCCTTTGGATCGTCCGGTGGTGCCGCCGGTATAAAACAAACCCGCAACTTCATCGTCAGTTCTACCAGCATCAGCGACAGGTTCAACCGAAATCAATTCAGCATAAGATACATAACCCTCAGGCACCTTGCCATCATCAATGAAAACGAAGTGATCGACATGAGATATCTCACTTCGAATACTCTCAATCAACGGTACAAAACTAGAATCAACAAACACCACTTTTGCTGCTGAATCAGTTAACCAATAGCAAACCTCAGGACCGGCAAGTCGAGTGTTAACCGGCTGAAAAACCCCTCCAGCCCAAGGTACCGCGAACATAAACTCAAAATATCGATCGCTGTTGAGCGCTAATATTGCCGCGCAATCACCTGAACCGAGGCCTAATTTATGCAGGCCACCTGCAAATTTGGCAATTTTTGTCTCGTAATCTTGCCAAGATTGGCGGCGATCACCATCTACCGTCGCGGCAGCATTGCCATTAGTTTGGGCTGCGCGGCGCACAAGTTGAGTCATTGAGAACATTGGATTCGCTCCTGCTTTTTTATTCGGGATGCAGGAAGCCAAGTTCCCACATTAGGATGATGCGCTATTGCGGCACCTGTTTTCAAGGATTGGAACGTGTGATATGAAACCTAGTTTGTAAAAGAAATAAAACGCGTAAAAAGGGGCCATGTACATATAGCCCCGATTTAACCTTCTAACCTTCCGCAATCCTAGTTGAAGGTAGCGCAGCATCTTTGAGAAGCTGCCCTTGGATATCCAAAGCAGCCACTCTGTAAGCCTCCGCTAATGTGGGAAAATTAAAGATTTGGTCAACAAACGAGCTTACCGAAGCGTTGTTCGTCAAGGCAACTTGCGCCATGTGAATAAGTTCTGTCGCCCCCTCTCCGACGATGTGCATGCCAACAAGTTTGTCTCCCTCTGCATCAGAGATCATTTTGACCATCCCATCTTCGCCGCCCATAATCAGTCCACGCGCGACCTCCTTGAATTCTGCACGGCCTATAATGGGTGTGCCATAGCAGTCAACTGCCGCCGCCTCAGTCATGCCAACAGAGGCCATTTCAGGGATAGCATATATACCCGTAGGAATACACTTACTCAACAACTTGTCGCGAGAGTCCCCCAACGCGTGACAAGCAGCTTTCCTCCCCTGTTCCATTGCCGTTGAAGCCAGGGATGGTGGTCCAATCACGTCTCCAATAGCGTAGATATGCGAGATGTTTGTTTGACAATACTCGTTCGCCTTGATGAGCCCAAAGTCTGAAACCTCGACGCCCGTAATCTCAAGATTGAGCCCCGCAAGATTGGACACCCGACCTTGAGCTACCAGAACCTTCTCAGCCCTCAATGTTGATCCATCTTCAAGCACCACCTCAGCACCAGAAATCCCATCATTTTCAGCTGACCTCACATTAGTATTACCAATAAAAACGCCTCCGAGCTCCTGAAATACTTCAAGATAACGCTTAGGCAAGTCGCTGTCTAAGAAACCTAGCGGCATAGGAAAACGGTCAACCAATGTCACCTCACAACCGAGATTGGCAAATACGGAAGCATACTCGCAAGCAATAATCCCGCCTCCGATAACTATCAAGGATTTTGGCAGATAATTCATTGCCAGAAACGAATCACTATCTACCACTGATTCATGGTCGATATTAATGTTTGGTGGGCGTCGGGGTTTCGACCCTGTCGCGACAAAGATATACTTCGCTTCAATAAGGTTTTCTTGCCCTCCTGGTTCAGTGATTCTCACCGAATTCGTACTTTCAAACCGCGCCTTCCCCCGCAGGCATTTAATACCATTACGTATCAGTTGATCACTAATGTAGTTATCGTGAGCGGCGATCACGGAGTCAACCATCTTCATGAGAGGCTTTAATTCAGTTGGATGTTCAACGTTTAGTAATTCGCGTGCCTGCCTGTGTCTTAATGCAGATTCTCGCAACGCCTTACTAGGGATAGTGCCTTTATGAACGCACATTCCTCCGACCGCAGTTTCCCTCTCAACCAGTATCACAGTTTTGCCAGCTTTTGCGCCTTGAATGGAGGCTTTTTGTCCTGCTGGGCCACTACCGATTATTAAAAAATCACAAGAAGTAACCATCAGTTAGACAACGCTCCGAGCCATTCATCTACCGTAGTTTTTAGCGCTTCGAGCATCGCAAGATCTTCAGCATAAAAATTCAACCGGGTGAGCAAAGCCTCCGGGAGTGCCTCGACATCGCAGCCATTTTCAACTAACTCGATGGCCGCCGCTACATTCAGCATGGTATCGGTATAAGGTTCACTTGCGTCGGTCACGGCATCACTAATCACGATACTGACCACCTCAGGTAGCTCCCACCTATTGACCAGTATGATCCCCGCCATGCGTTTATAATCCGCAACAAAATGTTCGATTTGGGCATCATCCTCTGGTTCGACAAATTTTTCCTCAAGCAGAACCTGAAGCACGATTGGCTTACCAATCTGACAGAGTAAACCGGCCAGGAAACTAGACTCGACGTTCGTTCTACGCATACGAGCAATTTCTCGCGCCCACACAGAAGTCGACAAAGAATCATGCCAGTACTTCGTGAGGAGGTCTTGCCGAAAGGGTAATGGAAACAGTTTCGAATTTAGCGAGGTGGCAAGCACAATCTCGCTGATTGTGAGCATACCGAGCCTTGCAATGGCCTGTTGCAATGAAACGAAGGGGGTTGTGGGTCTGAATGCAGCAGAATTTGCCATTCGCATCACATGGCCAGTCAGTGTCTGATCTCCTTGAATCAGTTTCGCAAGTTGTTGTGAATTCGCATCCTCACTCGAGGTTAGTTCAATTACTTGTGCTGCCACTCTAGGCAATAGGGGTAGGTTCAAGTCGCCGGATTGAAGGCGAACCTCAAACTGAAGATGTGTGTCATCTTTCGGAGCCAACTGCGTTACAGACATGAGAAATCCTTTACTTAATCTAAAGAGCTAAGTTTAAATATAGACTACGCTGGGGGTTTCGCATTTTGTGTGGGTAAAACTGTGAGTATTTCGTCCAACAGCTAAGGAATAGACGTTAAAGCCTGAAAGGGCTATCGATTAACACGGGGGGCTGACGCATCAACAAAACCTGGAGAGTCGGCCGTAGCTTTAGCGATTGACGAAACGCTTCGTCCACTCATTTCTTCTTCTGAATCGCATTTGCTCATATCTCCGCCGCATATATCACACGGACCGCCAACACCAGCATTCGCCAGACCGCCGCAACTACCACTAATAGGTTTTCGACCCATCAGCACGCCAACAGACATTGCAGCGACGATCATCAGTAAAATCACAAAAGTAAGAAGTATTTCAGCCATTATTTCACCTAAGGAGCGAATGCAAATGTCTTGCTATTTCGCAGAATTTTGCTGTGAGAGAATATATTCATCGAACGCAGCGGAGGTTTTAGCAACAAAAGCCCCAGCTTCTTTCATTATAACCATTATTGGGATGTTATGTGTATTAGCGAGTGCCAGTCCTTTTTCCGACCCCATAACATTTATCGCTGTAGCCAAACCATCAGCTCTTGCAGCAGAAGGATCCAATACCGTCACAGAAGCAAGGTTATGCGTGATGGGCATCCCCGTTTTAGGATCAATCGTGTGCGAATAGCGTTTGCCATTGACTTCAAAATAGTTTCGATAATCTCCTGAAGTCGCCATGCCCAAGTTACGGAGTTCGATAACCGAGAACATTTCGCGTTTTGTCGCATCAGGTAATTCAATCGCAATACGCCACGGCTTTTGCTCATGATTGGTGCCTTGTGCCTTCAGTTCACCACCAACTTCGATTAAGAAATGCTCAAAGCCATTTGACCTCAGCATCTCCGCGACCTTATCCACCGCATAACCTTTGGCAATTGCTGACAAATTAAGAGAAATCTCGCGCGTGCGCATCACTGAATTACCCACGACTGTCAATCCATCTATCCCAGTTTTTGTCAAAGCCCGAGCGATCGCACTGTCAGTGGGGACTTGAGAGTCACCGGGGTTTGGTCCAAAGCCCCAAAGATTGACAACAGGGGCAAGCGAAATATCGAAGGCGCCCATGCTTAGCTGATGAATATCAGAGGATAAATTTAAGACTTCTTTAGTTTCATCTGATATCTCAATATAAGTTCCCAACTCACTCCGATTTAATACAGATAACTCTGAGTCCACTTTATAGTTAGACATTAGAAAATTGATCCGATCTACCGACTGCTGGACTAAGGGTTCTAGCTCTTTTTTGTCTATCTCGTTCGTGATTACCTTCACTGTGTAGGTTGTACCCATGGTATTACCGCTCACGGTCACAATACTCGCAGGCCCTGGTCCACAGCTAGCGACGATAAGTAGCAGACAGGAAACAAGTGCGCTCCTTGCTAATATGTTGTTGAACAATCTATTCACCTTCGATCTACACCTAATTTGTGGGTATTAAGAAAGAACCTTAACTAAACGACAATTGGTGGTAGTCAATCGCGCAGTTCATTGAACATCTTGCACCACTTTGAAACCCGCAAAAATTAGTCGACACTCACTTTAGATGATAAATACTACCTTGAATTCATCTAACAGCTCCAACTTTGAGCAAAATTTTCCCAATCGCAGAAGAACATATTACCAATATTGATCGAACCTGACGACATCGCCAGCTTCAAACTACCCATCCGCATCAAAGCTATCCCAGTTTGCTTAAGGGTTGTTGTAGTCCTCTTTAAAAAGGCTGACACCACGAATGACACTCCGAACACCTCGAATCGTTAGAAGTTCTTTTTCTAAATACTAATTTTAAGTTAGATTGGGTTTTCTCCGTACTTACGAAACTCAGTTTTTACCGTGCCTGGCACACCTTCTTGACGTGTGCCACGCCACCTAACCCTTGTTTTTAATAGGGTTATTGGCATTGAGATGAAACTTCTTCAAACCAGATGCCTGCTACACTTTCATTTAACATCCAATTCATCCTTTCTCTTCGTAGCTCAAGAATGTGAGTAAATTTATACCGAAAATAGCCAAGGTTGTGTTGAAAACGACGCTTCTACTCTACTTTTTCCTAGGGGCGGCATTAACCTATGGTGATACGATTAGGCTCGAAAGTACAACAAACGTTATCTCTTTCAGTGGCGCAATTGAAGTATTTCGAGAGCAGCAGAAACAATTAACCTTGGAGCAGATTCAACAAATCCCACAAGACGAGTGGATCACCAACCCTCTTTTTGACCAACAGCTAAGAACTGGCACAGAGGTAGTCTGGCTTAAGTTCTCTATTCTCAATAAAAGCCTAGTAACGCAATGGGTTCTCGATTTTGACTTTTTCTTCCCGATGACGATAACCCTCTATCACACAGTCGAAGGTAAGTTGGTTGCTACGCACCTCATTGATAGCATGTCATCTTTTTCGAATAGACCAATTTCAATCCGCCAACAGGCCTTTACACTAAATTTGAATAAGGATGTTAAAAGCACCATCTACCTTCAGTACGAAGACTCTATATACAACGAACTATTATTCAAATTGATTCCAAGCACGAAATTTGTGATCGGTGCAAATAGACAAACTTATTCGGAAGCTCTGCTACACGGAATAATACTGGCCTTATTTGCATATCACCTAATCATTTTTGCGTCCTCAAAAGACAGGACTTACCTGTACTACTCCTTCTCGCTTCTGACTTCCTTCATTTTTACAATTTCACGGGAAGGATATGGATTTCAATACATTTGGTCCGAATACCCTACGCTGCAAGTGTGGACGAGTCGGCCTGCTGCAGGGCTAATAGGTGTAGCAGGTTGCTTATTTGCGATTAGTTTCCTGAAGATAAATGAATGGTCGAAAATGCTAACGTGGTCTTTACTTGGCATCGCATTACTTATCTTTGGTGTATCTGTATTTACAATCTTTGAGGATCCTATTTATTTTAGCGCTACTGCTCCAATCGGCTATTTCAGTTTACTCGCAGCGGGGATTTATGCATATCGAAGAGGAATTGTTCACGCCGGATATTTCATCATCGGTTGGACAGCTTACTGTGCGAGTATTCTATGGTACGTGTTAAACATTATAGGTATCTATAGCGACTCGAGCGGAGCATTCGACTATGTCCGTGCCTCTGTCATATTTCAAATGCTGGTATTTGCATTAGCGCTTGCAACTCGTGTGCGCCACACAAAAGAGAAACAAATTCAAGCTGATGCGGAGAATAAGGCAAAGAGTGAATTTCTAGCGATGATGAGCCATGAAATCAGGACACCCATGAATGGCATTCTGGGTATGTCGCACCTGTTGGAAGATCGGCTCACCGATAGGGTCAGTAAAAAATATAATCAAACTATCCAGACTTCCGGTAAAGCACTACTGACATTATTGAACGACATTCTGGACTACTCTAAAATTGCGGCGGATAAACTGCAGCTAGAATCTATTCCATTTAACTTGTCTTTGGTCATAGAGCACAATGTAGCGCTATTTGAAACTCAGGCTAGTGAGAAGAAACTGAACATTTCTATACACATCGATTACGCCGTAGCTGAATACAGAATAGGCGACCCAACAAGAGTTGGGCAGATCGTCGTAAATCTCGTTAGCAATGCAATAAAGTTTACCGACTCTGGCTCAATAAAAGTAATTTTGACTGTCGATTCAGACGACAAAGACGTTATAAAAATTTCGGTTAAAGATACCGGTATCGGCATTCCCGAAGAGGAACAAAAACTTCTCTTCCAGTCCTTTAACCAAGCCAACCCTCAGATAACAAGAAAATACGGGGGCAGCGGCTTGGGCTTGTCCATCTCTCGACAACTTGCAACTCTAATGCACGGTGTGATTGGCTTTAAAACCGTGGTCAACCATGGATCCACGTTTTGGGTTTCACTGCGATTGCCCGCAACAACTCAACAAGTCGAGCAAAACAAGAATATATCCGAAATCGAAACAATCACCCGTACCGAAAACTCTAAAAAGCTCAAGATTCTTGTCGCTGAAGACAATCAAGTTAACCAACTAGTGCTAAAAAGGATGTTAAGAAAATTAGATTTTCAATGCACTGTAACCAAGAATGGCCAGGAAGCGCTTGATAAAGCCGGCGAAGATACTTTCGACGTCATACTAATGGACTGTGACATGCCCGTCATGGATGGCTACATCGCAACTAAGATGATTCGTGCATGGGAACAAGACTACAGCACTAAACGAATAACAATTGTCGCACTCACAGCACACGCGATGCAGGATAACCGTCAAAAATGCCTGGACGCGGGAATGGATAATTTCATAACCAAACCATTAGACATCAAAAAGCTTGAATCAGTGCTTCGAGAAATTTGAACGCCACATCATCAATCTAGCGTCAGCATTTTGACTTTTTAGCCGAGCGCTATCGTTTTCATCGATATTGTGACGGGATTCTGTCGGAACGCAACGGTAATATATCTGTCTTTGCAACAGAAGACAGAAGAGCCGTGCGTTTCCAAAACAGCAGCCAACCATCCAAGCAACGCAGCAGACGAACTTTTGGTCAAAGACGGTCCACCCTCCAGGAGCGACGAAGACAGAACCTTCAGGTTGGCCAATACAAAAGGCACTTGGGTACTGACCGAAGACGAGATCAAGATCGACGTGTACGGTCAAGACCGGAGATTCAACTAATTACGCAAATGCCCAACCAAAGCCTCGCAAAAAAATTAGCCAAGAGCATAGGTTCAGATCTTTACCCTCCTCCTGGCACGCTAATCAATCTGGCTGTCTAGTCTAGACCCGACCAACATATATGTACAAAAGTACACTGCTACATTTTTTCAATAAGATTCTTGAATGCATCACAGTTTTTAACACGCTCTTTTGTCGTTGTACCCTGAAAGCTTACGTTTAGATTCGTCACGCCAGCTTCCTTGTAAACCTGCAGCCTTTCTTTCACAAATCCTTCAGACCCGATAAGAGATGTAGAATCCAAGTAACTTTGAGGTATTGCAGCTTCAGCTTGAGATTTACGTCCAGATAAAAATAGATTTTGGATCGCTTCTGCTTCTTCTTCGTAGCCATATTTTCTAAAAATTTGGTTGTAGAAGTTTTTGTCTTTAGCGCCCATACCACCGACATAAAGTGCAATACCCGGTCGAGACATGTCGCGATAACTTTCCAGCCCCTCGCCAATGGCGACAGCACCGCCTGCATAAATTTCAAGCGGCGCTAGAGAAGGATCCCGCTTGGCATTGCCGCGTTTCAGCGCATCACCCCAAACCGCATCGGCACCTTCAGCCATAAAGAAGGCGGGTAGCCACGCATCGGCTATTTCAGCTGTCATCTCAACGCTCTTTTCTCCGAGCGTTGCAAGGGCGATTGGAATTTCGCTGCGATAAGGGTGGTTAATAATCTTAAGCGGAATACCAAGGCCGGAACCTTGATCCGCGGGCAGGGGAATCTGGTATTTTTTGCCCTGATAGTTAAGTTTACTATCGCGACGCCAAATTTCTCGGCAGATGTCCACGATCTCACGAATTCGCGTCATCGGTGCGTCATAAGGAACACCGTGAAAGCCTTCTATGACTTGCGGTCCCGAAGCGCCCAACCCCAACATACATCGCCCTTCAGACAGAGCATCAATTCCAGCTGCAGTCATAGCAAGGAGCGTGGGTGTCCGACTGTAGATATTTAGAATTCCGGAGGCGATTGTCACCGTTTCTGTTTTGGCCGCAACATATCCCATAGCACTTACTGCATCGAATGAATAAGCTTCAGCAAGCCAAACCGTATCAAGCCCTGCTTTCTCCATTTCCACGATTTCTTTCGTGGCGCCAACGTAACCTTGATTATAATGCATTGATGTTGAGATTTTCACAGTGGTCTAACCTCTCTATTAGTGAGTTTCACTTGAGTCTACTGGTAATTCAGCAATATATTCAAATTTTTTTGTCTGGCTAAGAAGTTTCAGCCACAACTCGTAACCGTACGATCATCCCTATGATTCGTCGTGTTAACATAACAGCGATTTGGTATTAACAGGAGCATCCATTGAGCAAGCACCATCTGGTTTTTTTCGCAATCAGTACATTTTTGTTGGTAGCCTCCTGTAGCAGTAGACAATCGAATAACCAGCAGGCATCACAAAGGTCTTCGAATCAAGAACCTACTAATACTCTCATGACCTTTGACGTGCCTGAGCGACTTTTCCTGCAACAGGTATCATCATCCAGTGCAATCATCAAATGGCGCGGTGAACCAAACCAATTATGGTTCGGCACAGGAGAAACCGGCTTAACCAGCCACGTTGTGGCAGAGATCGATAGCAATCACAAATTGGCTCGCTTAACTGAGCTAACACCTGAAACCCGGTATTATTACTCCTTCACGAATTCTCCTGCTGCAAATTACATTGCCTCTTTCAGGACAGCCCCCCGCTCAGGTGAAGTTCCTGAAGACGGTAACACGCATATCTGGTTGCTCGGGGATTCAGGTACAGCGACGGAACAATCGGGTGGGCAATTCTCTCACGCGGGTGAAGCGGTCGAAGTGATGAATGGCTTCCTAAAATACAACAGAGAAAGCGCCAACGACAAGACGCTAGACCTACTACTATTGCTCGGTGATAACGCCTACCCGGCAGGTACAGACGATCAATGGCAAGGTGCGTTTTTTGATATCTATACCGACGTCATCCAATCGGTCGCAACTTGGCCCACCATTGGCAACCACGAAATGGGGGTCGGCGCACCGTTCGATATTTGTGTATTCAGGAGTTTACCGGCCTGCGAAGCGGGTCCGGTAATGATGAACTTCGGCGGTATCAGCCGCTCTTCTGATCCGAAATCTTATGATGGCGATGGTAACGGCCCTGATGCTTCAGGCTTGCCTTATCTTAACATCTTCAGTTTGCCATCCAGAGGAGAATTAGGTGGTGTTCCCAGTGGAACAGAACAATACTATGCTTTCAATCACAGCAATGTACATATCGTTAGTCTCGATTCACAATTATCCAATCGAAATAAAGACCAGCGCGCTGCGATGCGGGAATGGTTAATCGATGATTTAAGTGCGAACATGATGGACTGGACAGTGGTCATATTTCATCACCCGCCCTATTCAAAAGGCAGTAACCACGACTCAGATCGCGAACAAAATGAAATAGATATGAGACAAACCTTCGCACCCGTCTTCGAAGACCATGGCGTAGACGTTGTCTATAGTGGACATGCACATTCTTATGAGCGTACTTGGCACATCAATGGTCATTACGACGACTCCGATACCTTTGACCCCACAAAACATGCACAGCTAAATGCAGATGGCCAACCCTCTCTGGGTCAGCTAAGTGAACCCTATAAGCAAACGAGTGAATCAAGTAACTCTAATGATCACACTGTTTACACCGTCGCAGGAAGCTCAGGAAAAGCAGACAAAGAGAAACCATGTAAAAAAGATGTGGTTCTGGGTTGCACGCTACCAGATTGGTTACAACATCCGGCTCACAGAGTTTTTACGCAAGCAAAACCAGGATACAAGAAGCACGGTCTTGCACTCAAAGGATCGGTCGTACTTGATATCAAGAAAAATGAACTAACTTCTCGATTTGTTGACGAACATGGGGAAGTCCTTGACTACTTTACAATTATTCGCGAAACACAATGAGAAAACTGAACGTCATTTTACTCGCGCTGGCAGTCATGTTTAGCGCGACAACCATTGCCCACCCAGGAGCTCATCGAAGCATTGAAGAGCTCGATGAATTGCTTGCAAAAAATCCGGCTGAACCCGCTTTACTAATTGCCAGAGGATCTTTGCACACGTACTCAGGTCAATGGGAGCAAGCTGAAAGGGACCTTGCCCTAGCCATGAAGACCGGGAATAAAATAAACGTTACATTTGAATTGGCAAGACTTTGCTTCCACACAGGCGCCTATAAAAAAGCGCTTGATTTTATTGATCAATACATCGGCAGCAATCCTGACTATGCACCGGCTTTCCTCATGAAGGCTCGAATAGCTGAAGCGTCCCAGCAGAAAGATATCGCCGTCAAAAGCTATCGCACTTATTTCGAGAAAGCAGCGAACCCGCACCCCGGCGATTATTTGGCATCGGCTCAATTATTATCTTCAATCGGAACCAGTGGAATCGCGCGTGCCATTGATATCCTCGACGCAGGCATCAACGAAATAGGCCTAATTCCTCAACTGCAGCGCTACGCCATGAAACTGGAACTAGATCGCGGCGAACAAGAAAAAGCCATCAATCGTTGGCATAGCCTCAAGCATCAACTTGGAGAATCGCCGCGATACAAAATCACCCTTGCGCAGCTTCTAATGCTTACCCACAAAATTACTGAAGCAAGACAAATGACTAAAGCCGTGAGGAGTCAATTATCCAAGCTAAAAAAAACACCTGCGAACGATGCACTTGCAAGAAAACTCTCCGAGCTTGAGAGACAACTGGGGTGATTTTGTCATACCATGCGGGTCCGTGAACATCCCAGTAAACAAACAGCTGAACTCAACTAACACGCATCATCAACACCGACATGAAAACAAACATAAACAGCGACTGACGTAATGATCAAAGAGCAATTACCGCCAAGAATTTCCCTTGCACGCTTACCCACTCCCCTAGTGAAACTGGAAAGGCTATCGCAGGCAATTGGCGGGCCGGAAATATGGCTAAAACGAGACGACTTAACTGATACGACGGCCTCTGGTAACAAACTTCGAAAACTCGAGTTTAGCGTTGCACAGGCATTGGCAGATGGCGCTACTCGACTGATTACAGCGGGGGGTATTCAATCAAACCACTGTCGCGCTACTGCTGTGATAGCCAGACAACTCGGCCTCGGATGTCATTTACTACTCCGCGGCCGTGAACCTGAGGAAGCTGATGGCAACCTCTTTATCGACCAGCTACTGGGAACCACAATTTCATATCTTGGCCAATCTGAATTTGATGATTTGGATCAACAGGTAGAAAAATTAGCCGAGCACTATGCGGCACAAGGCGAGAAATCATTCTATATCCCGATTGGTGCAAGCGATGAAATTGGCCTATGGGGTTACATTGAAGCGAGCAAAGAGCTACGTGAAGATTTTGTAGAGCACAATATCTCACCTGAATATGTCGTTTCGGCAGCCGGATCAGGTGGCACTCTTGGCGGCCTCATCATTGGTCGCGAGCGATATCGACTTGATGCAAAACCGGTCGCATTCAACGTGAGTAACGATGCTGATTTTTTTAGAGAAAAAATATCGCAAGACTGTAATACATGGCAGCAACGTTACAGCCAGAAGCTCGAAGTCAAATCCTCAATGATTGATGTGATAGATGGTTACGTGGGGCCTGGCTATGCTCGTGCTGACCCAATCATTTTTGATACAATCAAACACCTAGCTCGACTAGAAGGCGTTATTCTCGACCCGGTTTATACGGGCAAAGCCTTCTACGGTATGCTTCAAGAGATTGAATCTGGTCGTTTCCAGGACTCCAAGTGCTTAGTATTTCTGCATACTGGGGGTATCTATGGGCTATTTCCACAAAAAGCCCTTTTTTAAACAATTGTTGATATATCAGCGCGTATATACATTAGTACATTCACCAGTACATATACGCTACTTAAGCTAATACTTCGATTCTAAAACACAGAAATTAAACATGGGTCTGGCATAAACGATCATTTGCCAGCGCTGCCGATACAACGATCATATGGAATCACCATTACATGAAGTTACGTTTTGTATTCACTGTCTTAATTAGCATGACCTTGCTCTCGAGTTGTTCCACTGTGAATAAAACCTTCGACTCGCTCGGCGGTTTTTTTACTAAAAAAGGCGACAAGTGCGAGGGTCCCGATTGCGCAGCACCCTCCCTCATCGATAATGATCAAACAGCAAAAAAGTGGCACTGTTATGGACAACAAGACAGTGCAGATTGGCAGTGCCAAACGAGCCCAGATCAATCAAAAATTGCATCTATTCAGCCTCAGCAAGCCAAGCCTAGACCTACCGAACCTAATCAGTCCAACACTCAGGTAGCCAAAACAGCTACGCCCGCGACTCAGGGGAGCATTCAAAATAACACCGATGACTCAATGACGATGGAATCCAATTTTGCGGATGAGGAGGATTCGAGCCTACTAACGCAGCCTGAAAATTATTTCACAATACAGCTAATTGCACTTCCTGAGCAGTCAGAAATTATGGCGTATGCAATTGCTAATGGCATCACATCGCCGATCACAGCGCGAATAAACAGCCAGGGTATTCCGTGGTATGTATTGTTGCTTGGGATCTATCCGAATCAGCAGACAGCAGAGCAGGCTAAATCCGATTGGGTCGGCACGAGAACCTTGCAAACCCAACCGTGGGTAAGAAAATTAGGCCCACTACAAGCAGCCATGCGAGAAGCCGCAACTGATTCTTGAGAATCGAAAATTTTTGATTAAGATAAAGTTGACATATCAACTTGCTCCGCAGGAACCCATAAGTGAATTCAAGCAATTCTAATCCATTATCAAAGATACCCGGCGTTGACGTTCTTCTAAATTCAGAACAGGGAGTGCAATTAATTAAAAAGTTCGGCCATTCTCAATTTGTCGATTTTTTAAGGCATCACCTTGCGGAACTTCGCGTCCAAGTACGCGCGGACCCAACCTTACCAATTCCTGCAACAGAAGATCTCTTAAGCCAGCTAGAGATAGCAATTAGTGAGCAGAACGCTGACAGCCTAAAACCTGTGATTAATTTGACCGGCACTATTATCCATACCAACCTTGGCCGCTCACAATTACCCCAAACGGCAATCGCCCAGATCGTAAAAGTGAGTGAGTCCTCTTCAAACCTTGAATTCGACCTCTCAACCGGCAAAAGAGGTGATCGTGATTCTCACACGGAAAAATTATTAGCAGATCTGACAGGCGCTGAAGCCGCCACTGTTGTCAACAACAACGCAGCCGCCGTATTGTTAGTACTAAACACCTTAGCAAAAGGTAAAGAAGTACCAGTTTCTCGCGGTGAACTCGTTGAAATTGGCGGTTCGTTTAGGATACCCGACATCATGTCCGGCTCAGGTTGTACCTTGGTAGAAATTGGCACGACTAACAGAACACACCTAAAAGATTATCAAGAAGCGATTCACCCCGAAACAGCAATGTTAATGAAGGTACATACCAGTAATTACGAAATTCAAGGATTCACGAAATCAGTTGACGAAGCAGCACTAGCCCAACTCGCAAAGCAAAACAACATACCTTTCGTCACAGATCTCGGTAGCGGCACACTCGTCGACTTCACGCAATTTGGACTACCGCCTGAACCCACTGTTCAAGAAGCCATTAGCAGCGGAGCGAACATCGTGACCTTTAGTGGTGACAAATTATTAGGCGGCCCGCAAGCAGGTATCATCGTTGGCGATCGAGAACTGATATCTCGCATCAAGGCAAACCCGCTAAAAAGAGCCTTGAGGGTAGACAAAATGACAATAGCTGCGCTCTTCGAAGTCCTCAAGCTCTACCGCCAACCTGAAACCTTACGATCAACGCTTCCTACACTTCGGCATCTTTCACGACCAGAAAACGACATTAAACAAATGGCAGAAAATCTGCTTCCACTAGTGCAACAAAAACTGAAATCAATTGCAGAGGTCAACATCTTATCCTGCGAATCACAAATAGGTAGCGGCGCCCTACCAACCGCTCGTATAGCAAGCTGGGGAATTGAGATATTACCAAAGCGTAAGAATGAAACTGTTAGCAGCGAGCGGGCTTTGCAGAATCTGATAATAGGCTTTCGAAACCTACCCAAACCTATGATCGGCCGCGTACAAGGCGGCGCGCTGTTTTTTGATTTACGGACACTCGACAATATTGAAATTGTTAGCAATCAGTTAGTTGATTTGAACTTATGATTATCGCGACCTCTGGACACGTTGATCATGGCAAAACTAGCCTGGTAAAAAGAATTACTGGAATCGAAACCGATCGTTTAGAAGAAGAGAAAAAACGCGGACTCACGATTGACTTGGGTTACGCGTACAGTCAAAGAGATGACAATCAATTAGGTTTTATTGATGTTCCCGGGCACATTCGGTTTATTAATAATATGGTTGCGGGGGTTGGCGAGATTGATTTCGGACTCTTGGTCGTCGCCGCGGACGATGGGCCAATGCCCCAAACACGTGAACATCTTGCTATTTTGAACCTCATCGGGGTCTCGGGCGGCGCCATTGCAATCACCAAAATAGACAGAGTTGATACTGAACGGCTTACTCAGGTGAGAAAAGAGATCGACCAGCTTGTCGAAGGAACTTTCCTGTCTAGTGATAAGTCTCCGGTTTTTGAAGTTTCGAATGAGACTGGTGACGGCATACCTCTTCTTATCGATTACTTATTTCAGGTTTCATCTGAGATTAAGACTAAAGCAGTCTCAGGTCATTTTCGACTTTCAATCGATCGCTCGTTCACTGTCAAAGGATCTGGTCTAGTAGTCACTGGGTCAGTATTGGCAGGCGAGGCATCAGTTGGTGATCAGGTCGTCATAAACCCGGGTCAACATAGTGCTCGCATCAGGGGTATACACAGGCAAAACAAAAAGGCTGAATCTGGTCGTGCTGGTGATCGCTGCGCGATTAATCTTACGGCTCAGGGCTTAGAAAAGTCAGATATCCATCGTGGTAGTCATTTGTCGACGAACCAACACAGGGGCGAAACAAACCGCTGCGACGTTATAATGAAAATTCTTAACGACGAAGGAAAACCATTAAAGCACTGGACTTCTGTGCACATTCATTCGGCAGCTAGCCACACAACTGGACGCATCGCAACACTCGAATCTAATTCGATTATGCCCGGTTCTGAAGGGTTGGTACAACTTGTCCTAACAGAACCATTGAGCTTATGTGCGGGCGACAGTATCATACTGAGGGACCAAGCCGCAGAGCGAACTCTCGGTGGCGGTATTGTCTTGGATCCAAAATCCGTAGCTCGAGGAAGAGCAAAAGAAGAGAGAGTTGCATACCTGACTAATTTGAGCGAAAGCTTTCGGGCGAAAAACGTTGAACAGACAATAGCCTATGCGATTGACGCCCACCAGTATGGAATCTCTAGATCGGATATCGAAGATTCATTCAATTTCACCGACACCGAACTCGATAAACATCTAGCGCAGCTAAAAGTAGAGACAAAAACAGCATCAGATCCAAAAGCAATTGCTCATACTTTCGTTACCGAAGACGGTAAGCTTCTAGGTAACAGCAGTGCAAAAATATTATCGACAGCGATGTCTAAAAAATTGGAATCAATGTTAAACGCAGATAAACAGAAAAAGGGCGCCTCGCTAAATCAGATTAGTTCAGCAGTGAGCAGCAAGCTCTCTCTGAGTGTTGCCGGCTTTATCGCGAACCAACTAGTGAAAACTAAACAGTGGTCTAATAAAAATGGACTATTCAGCCTGCATGGCCATCAAGTTGAGATGTCCAGCGCGGCGGCAAACCTCTGGAAAAAAGTTGAACCTATTCTTAACGCTGATCCCATTCGCCCCCCCGTTGTGCACGACCTCGCGAAGACAGTTAATCTAGCACCTAAGGCTCTAGACAAACTGTTACTTGAACTAACAAAGCTAGGCTATCTCGTAAAACCGGTAGCAAATCGCTACTTCTTACCAGAGGGAATGACTCAATTGGAAAAACTGGCTAGTGATACAGCCCAGCTAAATGCCGACGGCAAATTCACCGTCAAAGAATATCGAGACGTCAGCAAATTAGGAAGAAATCTCTGTATCGAGATACTTGAATACTTTGATGTTAAGAAGATTACCCAGCGCATGGGTGATCACCGCATCATTATAACGACACAGTAATAGTCATTCTCTTTTTAAACATCTCAATCATCTCAATAGGTTTGTCATGAAAACTTTTAACAATCGAGTCGCGGCAATTACTGGAGCTGGCTCAGGTATGGGGCAAGCACTCGCGAAATCATTAGCTGCCGAAGGTTGCCACTTGGCATTGGCGGATATAAAGCAAGCAGGTTTGGAAGAAACCGCAGTACTTTGTCGCAATTACGGCATCAGAGTCACAACCTATATAGTCGATACCTCTGACAAAGAGGCCGTCTATGCCTATGCAAAGGATACGGTTCGGGATCACAACGAGGTCCACATGATATTCAATAATGCTGGGGTATCTCTTACAGACACCGTTGAACATATGAGCTACAAAGATTTTGAATGGCTGATGGATATCAATTTTTGGGGCGTTGTGCACGGAACTAAAGCATTTTTGCCCTATCTCCAGAAAGCACAAGAAGCGCATATCATCAACACTTCTAGCATTTTCGGAACGATCGCCGTCCCTTCTCAGTCGGCATATAACGCCTCAAAATTTGCGGTACGAGGCTTCACCTATGCACTGCGAATGGAACTTTCAGATTCAAAAGTAAATGTAAGCTGTGTTCAACCTGGCGGTGTGAAAACTAATATTGCACGTGACTCTCGATATGTAGCTTCTGACAATAGCGCTCCAACCAGAGAGGAATTTGTAGCTAGTTTTGATACGATCGCAAATTTGACATCAGAACAAGCTGCTGAAAAAATTCTCAAAGGCGTTAAGAAAAATAAAGCTCAAATTCTCGTTGGCAAAGATGCACAGTTCGCTGCAATCATCGAACGTCTTCTCCCCGTCTCTTACCTAAAGATTGTTACCAGGATATTTGGAGACGGGCTCCCTAAGCCAACCTGAAATGATCCCATATAGATTAGCGACGCTAGTGTACAAAATTGACATCCGGACCTAAATAATGCCCACTGTTGTATACTTTTTTTCATACTCTCAACAATCAGCAGGGATTGGTAGCCATGTCAAATAAGCGTGATAGTCACACTTGGTGTGCAATGTTTGGTGCCCTTTTTTTGCTCGCCGTTTCAACTCTTGGTTTTGCTGCTATCAGCGAAGACCTGACAAAAAACAATTTCAGGGTATCTGTCTGCAACATTGCAGATATGACTGTCAGCTTTAAGATTGATCAATCATTTGGCGAGCCGCTGATTACATCGAAGATGCAGTGGCAAGCCGGCCCCAACACCAGTCGCGATTGCCTATCAAAAATCACACAAATATGGCTACAAGTAAGGACACAGACAGACGGACTAACCTATATGAAGTTAAGTCCAACCATTTCGGCGGCCGGAGTGAAACTTGACACCTCCACTACTGAATCACCAAACTGGACAACACTATTTTGCTCGAGTCCAAAGATTGGTAGTCCTTGCGAGTCCATCGTTGAAGCCAAACGCTTAATGGCATCTAATCTGAAGTTTGAATCATTTGAAGTAACATCGGATACGCTTGCAACTTCGAACATCGGCTCAGTATCCTCACCGACATCAAATACCCTGCGAACAGATAAATCTAAGAGTAGTTTCTCGCTTGACTCACTCTTGGCCGATGCTATCGACACCGTCGTAAAACCACAAAATGATATAAGTTCGGAACAGCAACAGTCCGAAACAAATGTAGTCGCTAAACCCCTGTTAAACCCGCAAGAAACAGCTCAAAACATATCTGATCAAAAAGAAGAGGAGGCAAAAACAGCTCTCAATAGTGTCGTGACACTTATTTCCTCTTCCCTTGCGCAATACACCACCCCAGCACATAACTGCGAGAGCGAACGAAAGGTAGCCAACTGGGTTCAGGTAAGAGGAAGTTGTCAACTTAATTTCAGAAGCACATCCAGCCACAATTTCCTTTGTGCCGATAGCGGTAAGCCAGAACCTATAACAACGACTAACGCAGCTTCAATAAACTTCGCTAATGGCCTGAACGCTGTCTCTGATATTCGAATTTCCTCCGATGGTTGGGCTTCAATATCTCTGGAGCTAAGCGACGAATTTCACAATCAATCAGAAGGCAACTACAAGTCCAATCGCTGGTATTTCACTACCGAAGCCAGTCAGTTAAATACTCTTCAGCAGCTTGCTGGAAGCATTCTTACACTTAAAAGCTATTGCGAATCGCAAAGTTAAGGACCGCTTGAGCCGCGAGTACTTTCCTTTAGCGAGTACTTTCCTTCCAATTATCGTAGTATCATTAAGGAGTATTATTAAGTAGTGTCATCACTATGTTATGCATGCGTTTTCAATGCTTTAATATCTAGTTATTAGAGCGAATAATAATAAATCTGTTTTGATTTTGGGGTATGAAAGTGACAAACACGATTGGGCGAAAAACGATAACTGCTCTGATATTCGCCTTCCTAAGCCACATCCAAATGGCAGCGGCTGAATCAAACACAATTACCGAGAACTTGCCGCTTGACGTTCAAGTCGACCTGCTGATGACTGAACTTTCAAATCTCCTTAAGGTAGATGACAATCAGGGGATTATTAATCTAATTCCCCGCATTCGTTCCCTGGATATCGAAATTCCAGACTCGCTTTCTTTCCTTGAAGCCCGCGCGCTTTACAGAACGGGCCAAGCATTGGCAGCACGAGACCGACTTGTTGTGTATCTCGCTAACACAGGCAGAGATGGCCGCTATTATGATCAAGCAACCGTTTTGCTACTTTCTGTCAAAGCAGAAGCTGAAATCCAAGAAGAACGCCGCAGAGAGCAAGAACGAATGCGTCAGGAAGAGTTGGCTAAGTCCGCGGAAAAAGCCCAGATCCTGCGAGTTCGTGATGCTCAACTGCATTTACAACAACTAGGGTTTAGGCAAGCAGTAGTAGATGGTAACTTTTCTAAGCCAACGCGCGAGGCTGTAGCTATATATCAAATTCGGCGTGATCTTAATGTCAATGGTCGAGTGACGGACGAAACACTTGAAAGCCTAAAGGCTGAAGTCCCCAAAGACCACAACTGTGATGCTCTTGCACGCTATGCCAGAGAGAATACCGAATGGTCAATCCCTATTCCCCAGATTGCAAGCCAAGCAGCGATTCCTGCCTGCAATGACGCACTACGACTAAATTCCGATGTCGTACGGTTCCAAATACAATATACCCGGGCGCTCCTAAGCGCAGGCAGATTCGGCGACGCAATGAACGCAATTCAACGCGCAGCACGACTGGGATACCCAGCAGCTGAAACAACAATTGGCTGGATGCATGAAAGAGGCGGCCTAAGTGACAAAGGGAAACCAGACTACGAAAGCGCCTTGCACTGGTACCAACTCGCCGCTCAAAAAGACTATCCTACCGCGATGATGTCGATTGCTGGATTCACGGAGAAAGGCCAAGGCGGCATTAAGAGATCAGAAGAACAAGCAGTAGCTTGGTATCGACAAGCTGCAAATCTTGGCCACCCGCCAGCGCAACTCAAGCTTGGCGAAAAATATCAGACAGGCAAAGGCGTAAAACGTGACTATGCCATCGCCTTACAATGGATTGGTCGAGCCGCCGAAGCGGATTATCCAGCGGGCCAATATTTAATGGGTGAAACATATGAACGTGGCCGTGGAGTCAAAAGGAACAAAGATACCGCGCGCTCTTGGTACCGGCGTGCCAGTAACCAGGGACACACTCCTTCAGCAATTAAACTTAAAAAACTGGGTGGCTAATTTTCATTCCAAAGAGCTTCAACACCGGTATTCTCTTTGAGGTCACCAAGATACTGCTGGTGCCGATCTATTTCGTCAGAATTAGCCCTCACGACCCTTAATGCGCCACGCTCACTACTAATGCGACGAACCCCCGCACCATCATCAAGTCTGGTAGACTCATCTTCCCCGAGGCTTAAAGTAACCTGGCCGCCTGTCATCAATAGATAAACATCTGCCAGAATTTCGGAATCCAACAGCGCGCCGTGAAGATCACGCTGAGAATTATCCACCATATATCGCTTGCAGAGCGCATTCAGATTGTTTTTTTGACCAGGATGCTTGTTCCTCGCGACCTCAAGACTATCCACGATTGAACAGTAGTCCGTAATTTTCCCCAATTGAGGGGAAATGAGGCGCATCTCGCGGTTAATAAACCCAACATCAAAGGGTGCATTGTGAATGATCAATTCCGCCCCTTTCACATATTCTAAAAATGGATTGAAAATGTCTTTAAATACGGGCTTGTCTTTCAAAAATTCCTGAGTTATACCGTGGACTTCAAGAGCACCGTCGTCAATTTCACGCTGAGGATTAATATACTGATGGTAGTGTCGTCTGGTCAATTTACGGTCTACAATTTCAACGCAACCAATTTCTAGAATTCGATGACCCAACTCTGGCGAAAGGCCCGTGGTTTCTGTATCTAATACAACTTGTCTCACTTTTCTATCCTATGCCAGTTCAGCTATTATCCGATTACCTAATCTCTTGGTGACCTAACACTAGTCTTTAGTGTGAGGTGGAACCACGCGGCTAACACCCGTTGGTGCTTCCCTCCTACCAGCCAAAGGCTGCACAGCGGCGAGGCGACCAAAAGATCCTCTTGATTTCCAAACGGGTCTCATTGGGGTAAGTGTACCTTTCTGCTTTTGAGCAACAATCACATAGACAGCACCAAAAGGTACGTTAGCATTGCGGCTCAAACCATGAGAATAGTCTGCTTTTTTGCTACTGTAGCCCTCGAGCGGCAGCCCATAAGTGCAGTACTGAGCGCGGTCAATTTTAAAATTAAGCAGATTGAGCCAGTCCATCACTCGTCCTGGACGAATAAAGTTACCCGCCCAAACGGGGTGATTTCGCAATCTTCCAACGGGTTTGCATAATCCCCATAAACTATGAGGATTAAAGCCTACTATTACAACGTGTCCCATTGGCAGAGATACCCTAGAGACCTCGCGTAGTAGCCGCTGAGGATTAGTCGAGTATTCCAACAAATGATGCATGAGAATCACATCAAGTGAATCATCCGCAAATGGCAGCGCCGCCGGCGAAGCAGCACAGATTGAAGAATCATCAGGATGGATATCTAGTTTAAATTTGTGTTGAATTGGGCTGGAATCGTACAGCACGCCGTTCTGAACACTCATCTGAAGTAGATGGTAGCCAAAAAACCCCGGCAACAATTGCTCTAGTATTGCCGCTTGGGTCTCGCTAACTTGCGTGCCGAGTGGGCTTTGAAACCAACCACGCAATTTTTCTATTAGTTCAATCTGTTCCAAGTGATACCTTTGTAAAACCTTGTCTATAGAGGCCCTATGTATATACAATAAGTTTATAGAAAATTTGCTTGGAAATCCTTATCCGAAACTTCTTTAAGTCGGCCAGTTTTCGTTCGAATATCAATGAGGAGTATTGACTCGATCCGATAAGCGATCCAAACATCAAATCAGATTAGCAGTCCCACTGGTATCTGATTATACTCTCGTGCTAATCCGCAATTGAACTGTTGTTCGCGTAACACACCCCACCAGTAAACCTAATAAGCTGAGCCTTTTATAATGAGCTATAAGAATTTTAGCACCATCCTCGCGCTTATTGTTACTCTAAGTGGCTGTCAGACAATAATTCCAGAATCCTTTCTGAGCAAAGTAGCAAGCTTGCACAAGCAAGAAACTGCTGGTGATTCAGATGAAATGACTGAAAGTGGCTCAGCTAAAGATCTTTTAGAAACGCGAGATGTCATGCTCGCCGTCGAAGAACAGCATAGTATCGTATCTGGCGATGCTGAAGATGCGGCCGAACAGGTTCAAATTCCAGCGAGCATCGATATCGTCGACAGCACGACGCAGCCGGCAAAAAAAATTGACCCGGAATCGCTGGAGCTTAGCGAGACCCAACAAGCCAAAATTGACAGCCTCGCCGCCGAGCAACTAAACCTTTGGAGCAGAATACGCCAGGGGCTTGCTCTTGAGCACCACTTGGATCAAGCAAGAGTGCAGTCGGAGATCAGATGGTATAGCAAACATCCTGCTTATCTTGATCGTGTCGCTGATCGAGCAGCAAGATATTTACACTACATCGTAGAAGAAATAGAACAGCGCGGGATGCCAATGGAATTAGCGCTATTGCCGATTGTAGAGAGCGCATTCGATCCCTTTGCCTACTCTCATGGACGCGCATCGGGTCTATGGCAATTTATTCCCGCTACCGGTCGGATGTATGGACTTAACGTTGACTACTGGCATGACGGCCGACGAGATGTTCGACTTGCAACACAAGGCGCGCTCAATTATTTAGACAAACTGAATCAGAACCTAGATGGCGACTGGTATCTGGCCCTAGCATCGTACAATTCTGGTGAGGGCAACGTTAAACGATCGATCAGAAAGAACAAAAAGGCTAAAAAGCCAACTGATTTCTTTTCCCTTAAACTATTCAAAGAAACCAGCGTCTACGTCCCTCGCCTACTCGCAATAAGTGCCATTATTAGCGAACCAGAGAAGTATGGCGTCACGCTGAAACCTCTATCCAATACACCCTATTGGGAAGCCGTTGATATTGGCTCGCAAATGGACCTTAGCAAGGCAGCGGAAGCTGCTGAAATTGGAATCGAAGAATTGTACTTACTTAACCCTTCATTCAATAAATGGTCTACTCATCCTGACGGTCCACACGAAATACTCGTGCCTGTCGCCCAGGCTCAAACATTAAAAGAAAATCTCAAACAGCTATCAAAAGAAGCACGCCTATCCTGGACCAGACACAAAATCAAACCAGGCGAAAGTCTCAGCGTAATAGCCAATCGTTATCACACAACAATTACCGCTATTCGCAATGCAAATAAGATCGGCAGTAATCTAATTGTTGCAGGTCAATCACTCATGATTCCTGTTGCCAGTGCAAATCGAGATGCCTACCAGTTAAGTGATACCGCAAGACTGTCATCAAAACAGAGTTCCGTAGCTAATCAGCTCGGCACAGATGCCATCCGCTACACAGTCTTGGCCGGAGACACGCTGTGGGACCTCTCTATGAAATTTTCAGTGAGCACTCGCTCTCTTGCCAAGTGGAATGGAATGGCTCCAAGAGACGTTTTGCGACCCGGAAAAGAACTCCTGGTTTTTGGTGTACGCGAAGATGCAGGCG
>JBLHWY010000034.1:0-43865 GCA_047629195.1 Candidatus Azotimanducaceae bacterium | reverse complement strand
CTGACATCAAGCGGCAATGTCGATTTTGTTAAAGGACTCGGCCTCTATGATGAAGTTGTGACCTATGAAGAACTAGAAAAGATGCCAACAGATAGCAATATTGCTTTCGTCGATATGGCTGGAAACAGAGAAGTACTTGGGCGCATTCATCACCACTTTGCAGATAAGCTAGTCTATAGCTGCGGCGTGGGCATCACGCATTGGGACTCAAGAGACGGGGCCGATCCAAAGACCTTACCCGGTGCAAAACCTGCCATGTTCTTTGCACCGAGTCAGATGCAAAAACGTAATAAGGAATGGGGCCCTGCCCTTTTCCAAGAAAAGCTTCTCACCGCATGGAACTTATTCCTTGGTAGCATCGATGACTGGGTCACCATCAAAGAAAACGCCTGCCCTGAGTCCGTTGAAGAAACCTTTGAACTGGTTAGAAACGGTGCGTCGCCAAACGAAGGTATGGTGTTGGTAAATAAGACTTCTTAAATAGGACTTCCTAAATAAGGTCAGGCAAAACACAACTGAGTGGTGGCCGAGAAAATCTCGGCCACGGTTCAAAGATGACAGGCTAGACTTTCTTTGCTGTCACTCTCACGGGCATGCGAGTGTAACCTTTGACGAACGAAGAATAAGTGCGCTCAGGCTCTTCAAGTACTTCAATCTTCTCAAATTTTTTCAGAATCTCTTCCCAGAGAATTTTCAACTGAAGTTCGGCCAGACGATTGCCCATACAGCGATGAATGCCAAAGCCGAATGACAAGTGATTACGAACGTTTTTTCGATCCATCCTAATTTCATCGGGCTTCTCAAACACTGACTCATCCCGATTGCCAGAGACATACCACATCAGAATCTGATCGCCTTCCTTGATCTGTTTGCCACCAATAATACAATCATTATTGGCGGTACGACGCATATATGCTAACGGCGTCTGCCAACGGATAAGCTCCGCGACAAAAGATGGGATTTTTTCTGGTTCAGCAACGAGCTGATCGTACTGCTGAGGGAATTTGTTCAGCGCATACACACTGCCCGTCATCGAGTTTCGAGTGGTGTCATTGCCGCCAACGATTAACAGAATCAAATTACCGAGAAATTCTAGCGGACTCATATCCTTAGTTTCTTCTCCGTGCACAAGCATAGAGACGAGGTCTTCCCCTGGATTTACCTTTCTTTCTTCCCAGAGGTTTGTGAAGTATTGCAGGCATTCAATCAGTTCTTCGCGGCGCTGTTCTTCAGATTCAACAATTCCGGAGCCGGGAACCGCCGTTGCGACATCAGACCAGCGTGTTAACTTCTGGCGTTCCTCAAAAGGAAAGTCAAACAAAGTTGCGAGCATTCGGGTCGTCAATTCAATCGAAACTGTTTCGACCCAATCAAATGGCTCGTCTAACGGGATCGAGTCTAGCACTTCCTGTGTCCGCTCTCGAATTAGCGGTTCGAGCTTCGCAAGGTTGCTCGGTGCAACCACACCAGTCACAGTTTTGCGTTGGACATCATGGGTTGGTGGATCCATCGCAATAAACATGCTGACATTCAAGGCACCTTCAGGCAGTACCGCATCAATCGGAAACCCTAACGTAATACCCTGTGCAGAGGAGAAGTTCACATGATCCGCATCGACCTTTTTAATATCCTCGTATCGCGTCAGTGACCAGTACCTACCGGCGAGTTCGGTCTCATTAAAATGTACAGGATCTTCGTCCCGCAAACGCTTAAAGTAATCCCATAGCTTGTATTCGCTGAACAAACGCGGGCTGACTGGGTTGATATCTTCAAGCGCGATATCATAAGGTGAAGGTATTGGTCCTGTACTAACATCCTCCGCGTCGCCAGGGCGTTTGAAATCCTCTGGCGTTGTGTTTTGTGCTTCGCTCATAACTGCCCTACCGCTTTACTGAAATAATAAAGCGGAATTTATACCATATGTTTGCGGCGGAAAAGTAGATCAATTTTGGCCATGCAGGAAGTTAGACTAGATCTCATCCCACCGGCATGAACCTAATCATGTTTATATATATTTGATCGCCATCATACGGTGTGAGCTATGCATGCTGACCTCAACTTTTTGGGCGGCTCACGAGCACTAAAAACATATCTACGCAGGGGGCTTCGGTGGCGTCGCCGCCAAAAAACAAAAAGAACCTAGAAAAGCGCCAATGGCTAGAATGGTAAACCCGAGTTCATAGTTCCCATAAAGATCCGCGAGATACCCCGCGACAAGTGGACCGCTCGACATGCCTAACATCACAATTAGAGATGAAAACCCCATGATAGTGCCGAAAGATGTAGGCCCAAAATAGTCTGCTCGAAGCGCAACCATCAAGGGTCCTCGAATTCCCCACGCCAGACCATGAAGCAACGTAAACCCAAGTACCATCCAGTAATTAGAAGCATAGGCGATCATCAATAAACCTACGGCATGAGCGCCCATACAGCAGATACAGATAATTCGTTTGTCGAATCGGTCTCCCAGATAGCCACCCGCCAATTGTCCAAGCATTTGACAGCCAGTCATAAGCGCAACAATCAAACCAGCTTGAGAAAGGCTATAACCTAAGCCTTCTGTTAAATGGGGCACCATATGAACCATCACCGCAGATACAGTGAGCAACGCGCAGGCATGTCCTACAGATATTAGCCAGAACGACGAAGTCCGCATCGCCTGTTTCGCGGTGAAATCACGCGTCGCATTGAACACAGATTTTAGCGGCACATCATTTGGTTCAGAGCCTTCAGCGGATCTAGATAAAGAGCCTTCAGCGGATCTAGATAAAGAGCCTTCAGCGGATCTAGACAAAGAGCCTTCAGCGGATCTAGATAAAGTGCCAGTCAAAACCCCGTCGGGCACATCACCTGTTTCCGAAGGTCGGTGTTTTACCATTTGCACCAACGGCAGTCCGACAGCCAAGACAACAAGCCCCGAGAGCATTGCTGTAAATCTCCAGCCGAATCCTTCAAGACAGAGAATAACAATGGGTACCGCGAGCCCGCCCAAAGAGTAGCCCAACTGGGAAAATGAAATCGCCTTGGCTCGGTGATTGCTAAACCAATTAACGATCGACACCATTAAAGTTGCAAAACCGCCCAAGCTAGATCCGACCGCAATCATCGCAAAAGTAAGGTAGAAAGTAAGCACCGAATCTATTCTACTGAATAGAATAAACCCGAAACCAAAGATTATAATGCCAATTCGAAGGATGATGCGGGGCCCGTACTTATCGACCAACCACCCTTGTAAGGGGCCGAGAATGCCACTTTCGATGCGTGTCAACGCAAAGGCTCCAGCGAGCATGGTTTTGCTCCAACCAAAATCCGCTTGCAGCAAAACCACGTAAGCACCGTAGGACTGCATAAAGAGCAGCCCAGACAACATTTGGATTCCTCCGGCCGCACCGACAATATACCAGCCGTAGAAAACATGTCCCTGAGGGCGAAAAAGCCGATTGAGTGCACTTAGTTGATTACTCATTGAGAATCACCATCAACTGTTGCAGAACCACCCGACACCACCGTCCGGTGATTGTAAAACTTGTAAACACCAAACAGGCTAATCAAGATCCAGGCTAACTCAATAATCAACGCAGACAAATTGAAGTCATAAATCAGGGAGACCAAAATGAAACTGGCACCAAGGCCGTTGAGTACAGAGTAAGACAAAGAGTCGCTTGCCATCTTCTTAATCTGCAACAAAAAATAGCAAAGCAAAATGAAGAAGACACCAACATTGCCGACAATATCGTACCAAAAATAATCACTCATTCATGCTAGTCCATTAGAAAAAGGGGATACAGGAAACACCTCAGTAATCAAAATTCCAGGCACACCATCCAGGAATACACGATAGGTCCTACTCACAAGTTCCGAACCTACGCCGTCCTCGTCTCTTCTTCCAAAGTCGGAATTATCTAAAATCAACTGATCTTGGCGTTTTAGAGATGCGCCATGGACACCCCCTGCCCGCATTTTCAAAATCTCTCGATAACTACCCTTTGCTGTATTTCTAAGCAAAGTGCCAATCCCAACACGCTTCGCGACTAACTCGTGATATAAATTTTTCGCAATGACCGACTCGCGGATCAGGCTATACGCGGAAGCATATACTTGACCAGATTCACATCCGCGCAAAATAACCTCGCGATAAAGTACGTTTTCTGGATCAGCCACTGAAAGCATCGGAAATGGCGCGGGCAGGACTTCTAACGACTGCCTTATGGTTTTAACTTCTATCCTTTCGGCATAAAATGCTTCAATTGCCATAGTGACGGTGCCATCCGCGACGAGGAGTGTCCGCAAAAAAGCCGGCAAGGCACAGTTAAGGCTTGCTAGAGCATGATGAAGATCACTTCCCTCCAGGGCAACGGGCATGTTCCCTGAAGGGAATTCACTTGCAAGCAAATTGATCAGTGCCGGAAACCGGCTAGCAGCATCCCCAGAAGCGTTTTTCATCTGAGCCGACTCAACAAAGACTACTCACCAGCATTTGTCTCATCTGGCCGTTTGATATTGACGCCTTTTAAGCTTGAAAAATAATAAATAACCAGACCTACGCCGATTAGCGCTAAACCATTAAGGCCTTCTTCTGGTCGATTAATTAAAATATAGGTCAAAGTCCATATTGTCAGACCCAAATAGATAAGCGGCGTAATGGGATAGCCCCAGGTGCGATAGCCAGGGCCCTCACCGATTTTTCTAAAGCGGAGAACAAATACACCCGCGACTGTGAAAACAGTATTCAAGCCCATTACAAAACCGGCAAAGACAAGCACGGATTCAAAGGTCGAGGTCAGAATAAAACCGAGCGCAACAATCGATTGGAATAAAATAGCGACGACCGGAACGCCATTTCTTACGGTTGCCAAGAAACTGAATATTTTGAAATCTTCACCAATCACCTGAAGCACCCTGGGCCCAGCCAACACCATTGCACTCACAGTCGAAATCAACATCAGTGACAATACAACGCCCATAATACGACCTCCGTCACCACCTAGCGCGTGCTCTGCCACAATGACACCAATCTCTATCTTTCCCTCCATCGCACTAATTGGGGCACCATAAAGGAAAAAATAGTTCAAAAGCAGGTATAGAACCATCACGATAAGGGTGCCGGAGATTAAGATTATGGGTAGATTTTTCTGCGGGTTCTCGATTTCATTGGTAATGTAGGTTGCAGCATTCCAACCCGTATAACCGTAGTTAACATAAATTAAGGAAACTGCAAAAGCGCTACTCAACATTAACGCTTGATCGCCGATTTGAGGCGCAAGTGAAACTGGTTGGGGCTGATCTGTGAATAGCGCCACCATCAAACAGAAGACGAGAATCAACAACACCTTGAGTACCGTCATAATAGTTTGAGTTCCGCCACTTGCTGATCTTGAAATACAGTGGAGAGCAGTGAGTGCTATGACAAGGATAGAAGCTGAAACTGTCTGGCTGACTTCGGGAAAAACAGCCGCTAGATAAGCACCGAAGGTCATCGCAGCAAGTGCGATAGGCGCTGCAAACCCAATGGTTGCCGATATCCAACCTGAAACGAACCCGGCGCCTGGGTGCCAGGTTCGAGATAGAAAATTGTATTCTCCGCCGGACCTCGGCAAGCGCGCACTCAGTTCAGCATAGGTCAGCGCACCACAAAGCGCAGTCACGCCTCCCACAACCCAGAGCATCATCAGCACAAAAGGCGAGCGAATATCAAGCAGTTGAAAACCTAAGGATGTGAAGATTCCTGTGCCTACCATATTGGCAACAACCACCGCTATGGCGGTCCACAGGGAGAATTTCTTCACTGAATTCATCAATCCATCTACTGTCGTAAAAAAAGAACAGTGAAGACTACCTTACCTAAAATTTAAAGGCTAACCAGAACCATCTCGAAGTGTTGATTATTCGCAACCAGAAGTATTGGAGCTAATGACACCGCGCGCACCAGCATTCTGTGGAGCGACATAAGACACATAACAATCGACCAAGTCATTAAAACGGTAATGACGGGCTCCTTCAGCCTCTATAGGGCTAAACCCACCCATGTCATCGATGACCAGATCAATTCCAAGTGACGACTGTTCTGGATAGCCATAATCAAGCCTAAGGTCAATACCATCACCATCGTCGAAATCACCATCGCCATTCCAGTCAACAAACCGGTCAGTACGCCTCATATCGACACCGCTCAATTGGGCCTTAGTTTTTACCGATTCAACACTAGAGCGCAGGTTATCTTCAAGAGTCTCAACTATCACCATACGGGAGTCTACCCTGACATCCATGAACCGAGGTCCAACCACCGCAAAAAGCATACCCAGCACAACAATCACAACAACCAGCTCCATCAGCGTAAAGCCTTTTGCGTATCTCATGCATTATTCCCTATACTGCGACTATCACCACCCGAATTTCTCGGGGCCTACCCATAACGCTAGGTCAAGTGTGGGAATTTGCCACCATCATATTGGGAGCAGGGCTAAATACATGACCAATCGCGCAATGCTAATTTCAATTCTCGTAGCCTTAACGCTATTTGGATCATATCTACTATGGGAAAAAATATTTGAACCAGTCGAAACTGTTGCCCTCGCGCCTGAACCTGAAGTGCAGCTTGAAAAGAAAATCCCAGCTCTCAAGGTCATTGTCACTGAATGTCGCCGACTGAGTGAGCGCACACACATGAAGGGATATGTCGAAAATACCGGAAATGCAGAATTATCCTTCGTAACAGTCCATGCGATTTGGCTCAACAAATCAGGATTGGCAGTATCGAAAAGTATCGTCTATGCAGTAAAAGATTCAGTCCTAGTGCCTGGCGACAAAAGAGAGTTTGAATCAGTTATCGACAGTGGTTCAGTGAGCCGCTGCAATGCGGAAATTTTGGATTATTGGGCTTAACCGAATAACTATCCGATGCAGAAACTTGCCCCCTATTAGAGACCCCCAACCTAGAAGCACAATCAGGAGGTACATATGATTAGTAAAAAGATCGCAATGTTGGGGATGTGGGGTGTTGGCAAGACAAGCCTGGTGCAACAATTTGTCAACAGTATCTACGATGAAAAATATCACGCGACCCTCGGTGTAAAAGTAGACAAAAAGATTGTTAACACCGCAACCAAAGATATTAGCCTCATGTTATGGGATATTGCCGGTGCCGAGGACACATTTTCTGTGCCGATGAACTACGTGAAAGGCGCTGCTGGGTACTTACTTGTGCTAGACGGAACCAGAGCTACCTCACTGGAATCTGGCGCGGAGTTAGTCGACTTGGTCAATGATCAAGTCGGTCCAATCCCCTTTGTCATAATGATTAATAAATCTGACTTAGCCTGGGAGATTTCCGAGGCAGACGTCGAGCGCGTATTCGCCAAACACGCGCAACCCTGGTTTAGCGGTAGCGCAAAAACCGGTGAAAACGTCGACCTTGCTTTCCAAACCCTTGCCGAGAAAGTTGTATAAATAAAAACCGCACCGACAGTGGCGCTAGATCAGACGGCTAAAGGTCGATGATGGTTTCAGACTTTGACAACTCAAACTTACGCGCCGACTGCTCGCTTCGCCTCGCCAGCGTCTCGTCTATCCAGTTTCGCTCTGCCCAAGTTCTATTGGGATCATGATGGCCGATATAGGTGTGTTTGATATTGCAGTCTTCCGCCATTGCTACGACGTCTTCAATGCAACTATGTCCCCAATCAAGCCTTGAAACACCAAATGGTGAACCAATACCCTGATGCCCATCATATTCAATCTGCAAAAACTGTCCGTCTCGATAAAGCACATCAGCATTCATTGACTGTTGCTTCAATCGTTCCTCCGCGTCTAAACTTGCTATCTGAAGGGGATCATTTGGGTCTTCGCCCCGCCTCAACTCGTGGTCTGTACAAAACACAAAAACCTTGCCATTGCGCTCGATTCTATAACCGAGACAAGTATTCGGGTGAAAAACCTCAAAGGGCTGGATCGTCGTTTCACCCAAAGTGATCGGCGCATTAATATCATGATAGCGCCCGACCATGGGGTCACGCTCATCAGGTATTGGATGTTTCTTGAGATCTCGAATTTCACATGAATCGAAACTGGCAGGCATCAACTCGTAATTAAGAGGGGTCTGAATACCTTTCAGGTTGATATCAATGTGATGCGAGAATATACCGAGGTTCTGATCGAGTGCTTGCAGGTACTGCCGGTCGGCGGAAACGTGAATTTTATTTCTCGGATCAAAACAGACTGCCGCTTGATCGAAACCCTCGGTGTGATCGAAATGCGCATGGCTGCCGAAGATAAACAACTCTCGAGACTCGTCGTCGCCCCATTTTCGCACTATATCGTTAGCGCAGTTTCGAAAGCCGGAGCCACAATCGAGAACAATATCGTATCCGTCTGCCGTTTCAATTCGAAAACAGGTAGTCCACCCACCGTAGACCCTAGGCTCTGCAAGCTGGAATTTATTACGATACTTCTGTAGATTTTTCCGGTTAATTGGACCCCCGAGAATATCTTCGACAGACGATGCAATTGCGCCTTCACTATTTTGTCGACTGGAAATATCTTCAAACACGCTAGACAGCAAATCTAAGTCACAATGATTCTGAGTTTGAAGTCGTTCCTCTCTGGAGGGAAAAATGGAACCACTCCCTTGCACACCATAAAAATGGATGCGCAAATTTTCAACATCGTTTGGCATGAATCAGCCTTCGGTCAGGTTGTTATTTCCAAACCTTAACAACACCTTCAGTACTTGCCAAGCTACTAATCAGAACACACCGAGTTAGGCACCTTCAAACACCATCTGAGCACCATCCACATACAACAGTATGAGCAACCAAACAAAAGTGGAGACTTCACACTAGTGGATAAATGAAATTCAAGTTACAGTATCGTTTTATCTGACTGGAGGAATTTATGGCAATACAAATAACAAAAGATTCAATTGATCTTGGCCTCATCACGCTGGACGCAGAACCGATGTTGAAGTTTTATCGCGACACTCTGGGCTTAGCGCCTGACGGAGAAATGGCCATGCCCGGTGGCGGTCAAATGACACGGCTAGCCTGCGGCACAACTACACTCAAAATTGTCGTCAATGGAAAAACGCCCCGCGCCACCGCGGCCCCTGGCGGAATTGGCGGTTCTACGGGGTATCGCTACTTCACGATTTCTGTCAGCAATCTCAAGGAAGTCACTGAGGCTTGCGGCGAAGCTGGATACAAGATCGCGATTCCACCCACAGAAATCAGAACGGGTATTACCATCTCTATGATTGAAGACCCCGATGGTAACTGGGTCGAATTACTGCAGATGGGCTAGGTGTTACCTACTGGTTAAAAGCAGCTGGCACCAATAATTTACCCCGGTGTCAGCTGGTCAGCTAGACCTTTCTTGAAGATGAGATAGGCGTCCCATTTTTCCATTGGCACAATCGGTTTCATTTTTTTATCCAAATCACTGAATGCACGCCTGAGCTTCTTGCCGATCTTTCTAGGCATTCCGGGTGCGTTTCTCTTCATGATGTTTCTAATCGCCTTGCCAGTTTTGACAGAAAACTCATCAACCACTTTGCCAAACTCTGCTTTCTCGGCTTCATTCAAATCCATTAAACCGAGACCAACCGCCATGAGTTTTTGCGGCGGGGCATCCTTCAATAAATCGGATATCTCCTCACCATAAACTGGTTGAATTAGTACAGGCTGAAAAAAAGCAAAACACCCCACAACCAACGTGAGCATGGATACAAACCTAAATGACTTCATTTTATTTCTCCTCGTGTTTTTGAGATAGATAATAAGTGACATATAATCTTGTGACAACCATGGTATTTGCTCTTACTTTAAAGAAACTAGGACAAAAATGAATCGTGACGAGTTTCAAACAAAAACATCTTTTCACACAGCCTCTGAACTGGCATTGCTTGTAGCGCAATCGAAACAAGGGACCGAAGCTGCACGCAACGAACTCTGTGCAACACTTGCATGGGCTGCATTTGCTGAGCCGGCGGCCACACAGTCTGTTTATGATCACATCGCAAATGCATGGCTGGATACAAACCTTCAGCTTGATACTGTCTCGGCTCAAGCACAAGACAGCCAGCTTGACGATATTTTCTGGACCGCGTTTTGGTCAATGATCGATGACTCAGAGCAAGGTTACGATGCCACCAGCATTACGCTTCGTGCTGCAGGTATGGGAGCATATGTCGATGAAGGGTTTGGTGTAAAAGCTGAAACCATCGCGCGCAACCATCTAGGCGTTGAAACCCCTGAGGATAAAACCATCCCAGGATTAATCCGTCTCGATTTATTGCAGGCATTACCCCCTGAATCGTTGGGACAAGACCTTTACAAAATGTGGACAGCGAATAACTTTGATCCCGAAGTGCTCGATCGAGAAAGCATAGGGCTATCAGCATTGCCCCCAGCACTTAGATATCTCAACACTCGAATACTCCAGATGCATGACGTCTGGCACCTGGTCGCAGGATATGAGACGACCGCATTACACGAAGTGGCTATATCCTCTTTCCAACTCGCACAATTCGGTCATAACTATTCCGCGATGTTTCTTGCCACCAGTCTCACCATAGCGGGTAAACGCAGCCCTGAGGGTTTTGGACTATTGATGCACGTAGTCTCTGAGGCCTGGCAACACGGTCGCTCGTCACCAAACTTCATGAACATCGAGTGGGAGGACCACTGGCATAAACCCATAGCAGCGCTTAGGGCTGAACTTGAAATTCGGCCTTTTAATAGTATGTTTCCAGCAAACACTATTGAACTGGCAATGGCTGCGCAGCCAAACCATGTGAAATAACTATACCTAAGTGGCCTATCTAGGTTTCAGCGTTGCGATATAGCTAACGACATCAGGGATGTCGCCGTCATGACTCAATACCATAGCAGCCGCCTTCATCTGTTTGCCGTAGACGTCGTCAACAAAGTGACCGCGTATGTCTTTCTGATAGTTTTCGATTTGCTGTTTAACATACCAGTCGTTCAGACCTGCCAATGGAGAACCATGTAAAACTTCGTTGCCTTCTCCCTCACTACCGTGACAGGCCAGACAGTTCTGATACAACTGCCGACCATTGCCAACATCACCCTTTATCGTTACTGCGGGTGCGACTGACGCTGTACTAGCCACAAATTCCGCAGCACTCTCGATTTGTTGCTCCGTTAACGCCGCCGCCATCGGCCTCATTTCCAAACCGGCAAGATCCTGTTCATGAATTCCCCGCCAACCATTCTTAAACGACCGCAACTGCTGCTTAACATACCAGGGCGCCATACCACTCAAGCGAGGCGCTGCTAGCAAAGAATTGCCCATAAGATTAACGCCATGACACACTGTGCAGTAGATCAGGTCATCGGGTGGCACAGGATTATCTTTGCTACTCGCTAGCAAAGGCGACGTAAGCAGTAAACATAATATAAAAATTCTTGAGTAGAGCGTTCTTAGCTGACTTACGTTCATGCGTTTGCTCCCATACCTTCTACTATGAGACCGTCAGCCGCCCTAACTCGTTGGTCCATATCCTGCAAGGCAAATTCTGCCGAAGCAAATGCGCCCTCCTGCCAACTAGAGTGATAGCTAATCTGATCGCCGATCATATAGTGATTACCTTCGGGTAATCTCAAACGACTCCAGTACTTCTCGCGGACCTCATCGGGCCAACGTGCGCCGCAACCCATCATATGATTCATTCTGCCCCACGGAATGCTGACACCAGCTTCAATCTGATCTTTGTAACCCGGATGTATCTTCTCACCGCAGTCTGCAGCGAAATTCAGTCTTTCCGATGGCGTCATTTTCTCAAAGAACTTAGATTGGTCATAGAAGGCATAGGCACCTAGCACGACACCTTTGGCAGAATGAATATCAGTCGACGGATACCAGATCTGATTGATACGTTGGTTGGTTTGTGTAATGCCACCATAAATACCCTCACTCTCCCAAAATCGGCTCTTCATCTGGAAGCCAATCTTGAAGAAGTTACCTCGTTCAAGCGCAGTCAGGCCGGCGATGTAATCGTCAGCAAAATTATTCGGTATCGAAGGCATAAAATGTGAAGGGATGCTGTTGAAACACCAGTCAGCTTTTAGCTGCTTACGTTTGCCCCGATGATGGTATTCAACTTCGACGCCCTCGGAGCCGTTTTTAATACTCTGAACCTGAGCATTAGTAATGATTTTGCTTCGAATCTCACTCAGAAACGCTTTAACAAGCCCGTCCATACCACCCGTAATTTCCATCAATGGGTCACCCCAATCAGGGTTCTCGGAGCTCGTTAAGCCACCGCGCCAGAAGTCGCTGCTCAGTAATTCTTTCAGCTCCATCGGCTCATAAGGCTCTGCCGGTTTCAGATAACCACCTGATTTTATACCCCCTCGAATACTGCCCTTGTAGGTGCCATCAGCTTTCAAATCTCCAAATCGTTTGACAAAATGTCGAAGATTTTCTATTTCCTCAGCCGACAAAGTTTCGTCATACACGCTCTTATCAACAGCTTTATGCAGTAGCTCTGATAAGAAGCCTCTTGCGTCGGCGACATAGCGACTCATGCGCATAGGTTTGCCGTCAAAGTGGTCGGTCTCGTGGGTATATGCTGGACGACTAAAATTTGATTTTATCTGGAGTGGAACCTGCAGTGTCTTACAGTAGTGTAAAACTCGTTGATGGTGCCCTGGAATCCGCGCAGGACCAGCGTTGAAGTACATTTTGGGATTATCATCGAACTGGCAAACCTGCTTTTGCCCCATCTCATCGATTTCATCACCATGGCGCAACGTCATATTACGTCCACCAATTCGCTTTGAGGCTTCTAGCACTGTGACCTTATATCCGGCCCGCTCTAACTCGTATGCGACGGTTAAGCCGGCAATACCTGCACCAAGAACGAGGACAGATTTCTTTTCTCCCCTCACCTGTTTCAGGTTCAAGTTTGCGGGCTTTCCGGTATCCGCCATCATGCCCATTGCCAGCGAAGTCTGATAGATAGCAGTTGAGCCACCGGCAGCTCCGACAAGATTGAGGAAATTCCTACGGCTAAGGTTTTTTATGCTCATATTTCCAACTTAGATAATTCCGATAGTTTTGGATCATGCTTTCTTAACAATCAAGTTCTTGAGGCTTCTAAACAAACCCGATGCAGATTAATCAATTTTTGCGGATAGATCCTAGTTTTAAACAAGGCTATAGAGTAGTGCCAACAGGCATTAGAATCAATCTCTGCGGCGAGAGCACTATATTCCTCAGCTAAGCTTACACCCAATCCTTATGGTCTTTACCAACGCCGACGTCTGGGTGTAGTCTTGCAAATTGGTAGAGCATTCAACAATGAACTCAGGAGATCAGTTTGAAACTAACACTCAACGCATCTGACATCACATTTCAGGCTGAGGTAAGGACATTTATCGAGGCTAACCTGGATAAAAAAGTTAGCGAAAAGGTGAGATTAGGTTACGGCGTTGAAAAAGCTGAAATGGATGAGTGGACCCGCCTGTTGAACAAAAAAGGCTGGGCTGCCCCACATTGGCCGGTGGAGGTAGGCGGGGCTGAGTGGTCTGCCGTCAGACGCCACTTATTTGATGTTGAACTACGTTCAGCCCATGCACCTGAGCTACAAGGATTCGGTTTTAGCATGGTGGGTCCAGCAATTATCAAATATGGGTCCGAAGCACAGAAGGCGCTATACCTACCCAAAATTCTAAATGCTGACATGTCTTGGTGCCAAGGGTATTCAGAACCACAAGCGGGTTCCGACCTTGCCTCACTGCGAACGACCGCAACTTCTGATGGTGACAACTACGTCGTCAATGGATCCAAGATCTGGACCAGCGCGGCTGAGGTCGCCGACCACATTTTTGTGCTCGTGAAAACAGATACACAGGTAAAACCTCAACTAGGCATTAGCTTCTTACTTATCGACATGTCAACGCCTGGTATTACCGTTAAGCCCTTACTGGCATTCAACGGAGTTCGTTTATGGAATCAGGTTTTCTTTGACGATGTGATCACGCCAAAGACTAACCGCCTTGGAGATGAAAACAAAGGTTGGACGGTCGCCAAAAACTTGCTGGGCAATGAACGTCTACAAGTTTCTCGAGTGGCAGAGAATCGCCGGTTATTGAGTAATGTCTTCAAGATCAGTCGGGCTGAGCAGGGCAAAGGCGCAGAACTCGACGATTCGTTCAGGCAAAAGCTGTCTACACTAGAAATACGGCTAGAGGCGCTAGAAGCGACAGCACTCAGATACCTCTCAAAATTTGATGCCGGGGGCAGTATTGGCGCCGAAGTTTCCATGCTCAAGCTTAAAGGCAGTCAGTTAGTGCAAGCGATGGATACGCTAATGTTTGAAGTCATAGCACTCTATGGTTTACCGCTAGATTCTCCAATGAGGGAAGACGGCACAGGACCCGTCGGCCCAGACTATTGCGACATGGTCGCAAGTAGGATGTACCATCATCGCGGTTACACTATTGCAGGCGGTTCAAGCGAAGTTCAGCACAATATTATTGCCCAAGCTGTCCTGGGACTATGACCGCAACTAGCAGCCTAATTCACTTTACTTGCGGTTAACAAGGCTGAAGAACCACCAGTACGGGGGAAATAACTTTCAACATCTCCAATGCCACGCTGGTCAATGATGTTCTGTTTCACTGTTACTGAGGCGCCTTTCGGGAACGTGGCAATTCTTGTTGCAATTTCCTGGCATCGGTCCACAACTTCGCCATCTGGTACAGATTCCATCGCTAGCCCAAGTTTGACCAGCTCTGGGCCTAACACTCTATCACCGAGAAAGGCTAATCTCGACGCCACTTGCTCGGTAGTTTTCAATTTCAGCCAGGCTGCGTTCATCGGCATACCCGCGCCCTGCTGGATTTCGCCTATCTGCAGGAAAGCAGTCTCGCCCGCAATTAACAGGTCACACGCCAAAGCCAAAGCTGCACCGGCGTTAATGCCATATTTTTCAAACGCACCGATGATCGGTTTCGAATATTGATACATGCAAATATGTAGCTCACGCCAAGTATCAAACTGTTGGTCGCGCCAGGGTGGTGGCGGGTCAGCTTGAAGTGCTTTCAAATCAATGCCGGAGCAAAAGAAACCGCCCGCGCCACGAAGAACAACGCAGTTAACAGCTGCGTCTTGCTCGAGCTCTAACAAGCCCTCTTTCAATGCAATACTGAGTGGCGCAATAATTGAATTTCGTCGCTCTGGTCGATTCAATATTAACTCTGCCCAACCATCATGTCGCTCGATAAGCACCAAACTTTCTTCTGACATATTCACCAGTTCCTTTTTATTAATCGAATATTTGATCAAGACCTTTAACAGCTCACTCGCTTAGCTAATTCTTCTCCGGAAACTGAACATTTCCATGGAGACCTCGCAACAACCTATTGATTCCTTACTCAGCAGATCTGAAAATTTTTCTAAATACGTCATTCACGAACAGGAACTCGCTAACTGTATCGTACCAACTTGAGATTAAAAAAAAAGCTCACTATGCTCAAACACCTGTCTCTACAAACTAAACCGGAAATGGGAGCGAAAATGATGCATAGCACCATCAGTGTCCATAGACTTATCGACAACCCTATTATTCATAGCGGCCTAGACGCTAGTATTGGCAACAACATTCAAGGGCCTTCTCTCATAAAAGTGCCTGATTGGGTGCAGGGTGCCTTAGGAAAATATTATTTGTATTTTGCTGACCACAAGGGGGCGTACATTCGGTTAGCCTATGCTGACTCTCTCATCGGCCCCTGGAAAATCTATCAACCAGGTAGCCTGCAGCTTGAGAACTCTCATTTTTTAACAGAGCCCCCCGAAATATCGAGTGAACAACTAGCAAAAATCGAAGCTAATCGCCTAACCGCTGGCATAAAGCTGCAGCATAGTATTAAGGAAGAAATTACAACGCCACACATCGCCTCTCCAGACGTCCATGTTGACAAAAAGAACCAACGGATTCTGATGTACTTCCACGGCCTTGAAGGACTTGCCCATCAGGTAACCCGGCTTGCAGTGTCATCTGACGGAATCCATTTTGAAGCACAACCGGATATTATTGGCCGAACCTACTTTCGAGCATTCAATTGGCAGGGGTTTACTTATGGGTTGGCAATGCCAGGCCAATTCTATCGAAGCCGCAACCCTGAAGGTCCATTTGAAAAAGGACCATTACTCTTTAACAAACAGATGCGACACGCCGCGGTAATGTTGCAAGGCAAAATTCTAAATGTTTTTTGGACAGAAGTAGGTGACGCACCCGAGCACATAAAATTAAGTAAAATCGATCTATCTAACAAATGGTCCCTATGGTCAGAAAACGAACCGATTGAAATATTGAGACCTGAACGCCCGTGGGAGGGCGCTGAAGCGCCATTGACGCCATCGGTTCGCAGCGTTGCCTACGGCACTGTTAACCAGCTTAGGGACCCCGCAATATTCATAGAAGGAGATGAAACCTTTTTACTCTACGCTGTTGCTGGAGAATCAGGCATTGCTATTGCGCAGCTTGACCCCTAAAAAAAACAACTTAGGGAAACCAATATGCCTGAAGCATCAGTCGGTCAGAGAATCACTAACAGTAAATGATCCGCCTAAATACACAAAATTGCAACTTCCTGCGTGACCAAACCTGACGGGGATAGTTTTTAGCTAAAATCTCGAAAAAATTAATGCATCCCGGCAAATGAAATGGTTCAATCAGGCGAAATCGCTATAAAAAAATAGATAAAGCGCACTAAATAGTGACCTAGAGTTATCGTTAGGGCACTTCATTCAGTCTTATTAGAGGGGAATATGATGAGACCTATCAATAAAATAACACAAGCTGCTTTTTTGCTCGGTCTTGTAGGACTTAGTCCTTCGTTGCTAGCTGCAGAAATGGAAGAAGTCATCGTCACTGGTTCCTATATTAGAGGATTACCAGGTGACGCGCCTTCACCAGTACAAACACTCCAGCGCGAAGACATCGTCATATCGGGCGTATCCGATGTTTCTGAAATGATTCGGAATCTGGAGATTGCTTCAGGCTCTGACACGGCACCACAAAACGAAACACGCTCTAACGGAAATGCCGGTTCGGGGCTCGCCAGTGTCAACTTACGTGGCGTCGGTCCTACCGCAACACTCGTTTTAATGGACGGCAAGCGTCTACCATACGCAGGTCAAAAACTATCTGATGGCGATCGTTTCGTCGATATCAATTCAATACCGCTTACCATGGTGCAACGTGTCGAGGTATTAAAAGATGGTGGCTCTGCGAGCTATGGTTCCGATGCCATCGCTGGCGTGGTTAACTTCATCACGCGATCTGAGTTTGAAGGTTTTGAGCTATCCGGCAAATTCCAACAGACCTCCACAGGGTCACAGGACGATGCAACGTTAGGTGCGATATTCGGCTGGGGTAGTGAAGATGGCGATTCGCACTTTGTGATCGGTGGAGAGTTCTTCGATAGAGGTCTGCTTGAGTCAAAAGATCGTAGAGACCTAACCAACGATGTCTATCCATTGCAGAATGATACTATTGTAAACAGTGCAACCTTTAACGGACCTGATGCGCAATGCGGTACAGCTGGTTTTGGGTTCTTCGCAAACAATGGCTTTAGTTCAGCACCTAACGCGTGTAACCGGAATGGCAGCGATACCGAACTGTTGATTCCCGAACAAGAACGAACCAGTGTGATGGCAACATTTTCACACGCATTTTCTGAATCCGCAGAAGTCTATGGCCAGGTCTCTTGGCTCGATTCAAGTAGTGGCTCAAGCAGGCCTACTTATGTCGGTCCAATCGAACCTAAATATGCATTACCTGGTATTTTAAACGCGCTCACAGGATTTGGCATTGGATCAAGTCCAGCCAATGATCCATCCAACATTTTGCTAGGCGGTAGTACCATTCCGGATATTGCCACTGCTCAAGTGATCGCTGGCAGTCTCGGATTGCCAGCGGCAGCAGCCCCGAACCTTATTTTGCCCCTTGAACTTGTCGACTACACCGTTCGTGTCCCAGGAATTGATGCCGATCGCAACTTCGACTCACATAACGAGCAAACTACAACACGGCTCCAACTCGGCATGCGAGGCGATATTGACATTGCAGACAAACCCTGGAATTACGACATTTCGATCACTCAAGGTGATTCTGAATTTTCAACCCATTTCTTAGGCTTAGACAGTGATCGTCTAGAACTCGCTCACTACGGCCTTGGCGGACCAAGCTGTACGCCGAATGGCGACATCAACAACCCGTTTGCGCGCGGCCTTGTAGCTGGCGCTGATGGAATCATCGATTCCAGCGCCGGTGGTGCAGGTGCAGTAGGTGCAATCGAAGGCACAATACAAGCACTCATGGGCGGACTGCCTGGCCAACCATTCATCAATCCTGACAACGTGGTTGTTGCGCTCACAAGCAGCAACCGAGGAGATACAGCACAGGGCTGTCAATTCTTTAATCCTTACCTGACAAGGGCTGGTGCCTTAGGTAATTCAGAAGAGTTAATACGGTGGCTTGAAGTAGAAATGAACGATGCGCAGAAATCAGAAACAGAACTCACAGCCATTGATTTTGTCATGGCAGGCGAGCTGATGGAGATGAGTGCGGGTCCATTGTCGATGGCGTTTGGCTTACAGCATCGTAGTGAAAGCCGGAAGACGACGGTTAATCCTAAAACAATCGGTGCTGTAAACAGCTTCGGAATTCTCAGTGGCCAGGAATCTGTTGCGGGACTTTCTGAGAACAAGAATTTCGATGCAAATCGGAGTATTTCTGCTGCTTTTATTGAATTTCAGATTCCACTGACCGAAACGATCGATGTGCAACTTGCAGGACGCTACGAAGACTACGGCTCAAATATTGGATCAACGTTTGATCCGAAAGTTGGCATTCGATGGCAAGCAACGGACTCTTTCACACTACGTGGATCAGCAAGCAGTGCATTCCGTGGCCCAGGCCTTGCACAAATAGAAGAAGGCACTGGCTTCAGCCTTGAATTTGGCGTTATTGATGTACTTGGTGAAGGCACCAATGCAGCAGGCGCCAACTGCGTACGTACTGGCAGATGCGGCTTCCCTACAGGTACAGACATCCCCACCATTATTATTGTGAAACAGGGATTGGCAACACCGACTCTGCAACCTGAAGAAGCAACTACCTTTAATTTTGGTGGTATATGGTCACCGGTTGACGGACCTCTCGAGGGTCTAACTGTTGGGCTCGATTACTATGTGATTAATTTCACAGACAAGATCATCGACGTACCAACACAGTCACTATTAGGAGAGGAACTGGAGCTGTTCAATGCAGCACTAGCCGCAAATGATTTTGTCGTTGCCGTTCCTGGACAACCAGATTTCGGTCAAGTGTGTGACCCAACGGCTGCTGAGTTTGATACAACAGCTGGTGCACGAGCTGAAGCCTGTCAGGTTAACCCTGCTTCCTATACGCTCAGTGCTACTAGCTCAGAATTCCTGGGTGCCAACATCACTCGTCGGGTTGATTCCTCGAGAGACCTTCAAATCATCTCTAGTGGCGCAATCAATGCCGGTAAACTGGAAACTGACGGTATCGATGCTAACTTCAGCTATTTCTGGGATACGGATATGGGTTCGTTCGTTGTTGATGGACGTCTCAACTATGTACGTGAGTTCTTGATCTCAGAATTCCCTGGAGGTCAGCCAGACTTTGATGCAGCAGGTTTCACAAACAATGATCCTACCAAACGTCTGTCACGCTCGATGCCTGATTTGAAGGGTAACCTGGGAATCAGCTACCTCAAAGATGCGCACGCAGCCAGACTGAACATGCGTTTTGTGGGTGCATATGAAGACAATGCATCAATTAACAATCGGATTGGTGATGGTCAGATCGATACCTATTACTCGTTTGATCTTAACTACAGCTATACCATGCCACTGAATGACTCAAACCTGATTATTTCTTTGGGTGCCATCGACTTATTGGAAGCAGACCTACCAAGACTTAAAAACGCTAACGGGACTGACCTGTCGACATTCGACCTTCGGGGACGAAGAATTTATGGCTCGGTTAAGTTTTTGTTGTAAAGTAGTGATCTGACGCCTTGTAAGTGGCGTCAAAATTAGAGAGCCTCGACGATCAGTTGGGGCTTTTTTTTGGAACTTCTAAATGTAAAACCAACGATCAAAAAGCTATCATCACATTATTTTAGCGCGACTAACCAAGCCACCATGTTGCTTACCACTTCATCACGATTAGTTTCATTAAACATTTCATGACGCCCATCAATGTATATCTGGCGGTCAATACTTTTCAGACCGGCTTTTTTCCAACAGGCTTCAAGATAGTCAATACCTTTCAGATTCTGATTGACAGGGTCCGCATCACCAGCAATAAGTAACACTGGCAGGTCTGAGCGAATATTTTTCAGCCTCTCTGGATCCACTCTTCGAGGATCTGTTCGGTCCATCCCATTGCGGATAGATTGACCTTCGAACCCACACAACGGATCATTTATGTATTTATCTACTTCAGCATGGTCTCGGCTTAACCAATCATAGATCGTTCTAACCGGCTCAAAGGCGGCATTATATTCTGGAATCTCCTCGCCAGGATTTCTAAGCGTTGAACCTGACAAGATCAACCCAGCGATTTTTTCCGATCCGATAGGTGCAAATTGCTGCGCTGCCGCAGCACCCATACTATGTCCGAGTAAGAAAATGGGTTTATCTGGATTCTTTACGTGACAGATATCCACGAACTGATCTAAGTCATCAACTAACGCATCCCAACCCCCCTCACCAAAATCACCAAAACCTAACTGTCCAAGGGTTTTACCATGTGCGCGATGATCGACTGCAAACACTTCAAAGCCAGCCAGGTTTAGCTCTCTTGATAAACGATCATAACGTTGTGCATGTTCAGCCATGCCATGTGATATGACGACGACGCCAGAAGCTGACTCTAGCGGCCATTGATATGCGCTGACTGACAATTGATCTATTCGTGATGTGTAACTAAAACTCTGCACGCTTAACTTCTCCTGATGGTCATCTATATATTAATCGAGTTTACCTGACGGTTTCATTTTCTTGAAACTAAGTAAAGAAACCTCAATCGGAACGTACTGCCGACCGAAATACTGATACACCTTATAGCGGTAGTGCCTTGCCGATTGCCTCGAAAGCATTAAGATAAACCAAAGAACTGATGCGGAGCAAGGGAATGAGAATACCGAAGGAAGCAAAAGACTTTACTGCTGACTGGCTAAACAGTGCACTCGCAAACTCAGGTAAATTAGGTAGCGACCAGGTTACGACATGTGCCGCTGTAGACTCTGATATTCCGGGTCAAACTGCCGAAATTATTCTCATCGATGTCACTTACAAAGACATTAACTCAAACTTACCGACAAAAATGGTTGCCAAAGTCACGTCCAGAAATCCCGTTGTCTTAGAGCAAGTGATTGCAAATTATGATCAATACCGAAGAGAGACATCTTTTTATCGGGAATTTCCTGATATCGGTATCGCGATACCAGAGTGCCTCTATGAGAAGCACAATCCAGAAACACAAGAATGCGTGATACTAATGGGCGATCTTGCACCGGCAGAATCACCTTCTTGGGCAATCACAACGAACCAGGTAAAAGATGCTTTAAATCATCTTCCTGCATTCCATGCAAAGTGGTGGAATCACCCTAAGCTGAAGCGGCAAGACTGGATGGTTCAAAACGATAATCACGCGTTTTATGCAGCGGCTATGGGTGCAGCTCACGGTGCCGCCACAGCCATTGACTCCCTCTATGAAGATGCAGGTACAACAATACAAATCATGGAGGTGATGAACAATAAGGTAGGCACGCTTATCGACTACATTTCGACACAACCGCTGACCTTCGTGCACGGTGACTATCACGCAAAGCAGATGTTCTTCCCAACGGAAACAGGAGGAGAATTTGCCGTCATCGACTGGCAATTTCCTTTTGTCGCACAGGGCGCGTGGGACTTTGCTAGAATGCTTGGTATGTGTATGTCGACTGAAGACCGGCGCAAAAACGAAGCAGAGTTACTGTTGGAATACCATCGTCAGCTCATGTCGCTTGGCATCAAAAACTACGATATGAATCACCTCCAAAACGATTATCGAATGGGCTTGATTATTAGCCAGATGATCATGGTTATTGCGGCGGCGGACACAGACATTGAACTCTTGGAAAAAGAATGTTCCGCACTTGGTGTTGACTGGAGAGACGCTATGTTCAACCGTACTCAGCACGCACTTGAAGATTGGAACGTACTCGACTTCGCCCAATCATTGTAGCATCCCGCAAAACACTCGGAGATAACTTGGATTTTATACTCACACTTTCTTGCCCTGACAAGGTAGGACTTGTACGCGCCGTTTCATCTTGGCTATTTGGTCACGACTGCAACATTCTGGATAGCGATCAATTCCGTGATATTGCGAGCGACACTTTTTTCATGCGCGTACACTTCGAGGGGGATCACCAACTTGAGGTCCTAAAGTCATCATTCAAGCAAGTTGCTAGCGAATACTCTATGTCCTCGGAAATTTGGGCAAAGACAAAGAAGCTAAAAGTTCTCGTACTGGTTTCAAAACTGGACCATTGTCTGGTCGACTTACTCTACAGAACGCGTAATGAAGAGCTGCCTATCGATATTTGCTTAATCGCCTCAAATCATCGAGATGCATATTCAACAGCCGCCCGTGAAGACATCGATTTTTTACATCTACCTATCGATGCAGCTTCAAAAATAGAACAGGAAGCAAAAATACTGAGGGAAATAGATGAAAGGAAAATTGACCTCATTGTGCTTGCTCGTTATATGCAAATTCTGAGTCCGAATTTCTGCCAGCAACTCTATGGCAAAATCATCAACATTCACCATTCATTTCTTCCCAGCTTTAAGGGCGCGAAACCTTATCATCAAGCGGCAGAAAGAGGCGTAAAACTCATCGGTGCAACAGCCCACTACGTGACCCCAGACCTTGATGAGGGTCCCATCATCGAGCAAGGTGTTGAAAGAGTGGATCACAGAAAAACACCTGAAGAACTTGTCGCCGCTGGCAGAGACGTAGAACGTATCGTATTGGCTAAAGCAGTAAAGTATCACGCTGAACACAGAATACTCTTGAATAGGCATCGAACCGTTGTTTTCTATTAAGCTCATATCATCGGCGATTTAAAAACCAGATAGCCTGCCTACAGTTGGATTGAAGCGCCAAGATATTCGCGTAAAATACAATTTCATCTTATCCTCGCGTGCTTACTATGAAATCAACAACACTAGCTGGCCAAATCGCACTCATCACAGGCGCCAACCGCGGTATAGGGAAGGCCCTCGCAACGGCTATCGCCAGCGTTGGTGCCACCACAATAATTACCGCACGTAACCCTGATACGCTTGAATCACTTGAAGATGCAATTTCGGCGCAAGGAGGCACCAGCGAATCCTTTCAGCTTGATGTAACCAATAGCGCTCAAGTGAAGAACGTCATTAGCTCTGTCGTCAAAAAATATGGTCGACTCGATTTGCTCATCAACAATGCAGGTATCGATACAAATCCGTGCCTTCCATGGGAGCAAGACCCAGATGAATGGTGGCAGGTGCAGGAGGTTAACGTCCGAGGTGCATATCTATGCTCTCACGCAGCCTTGGGTTATATGACCCAGCAGGGTTCAGGGCGAATAATCGACATTGGTAGCCTAATCGGGGCGACGCCCAACCCTTTGTCTTCAGCGTATGCTGTTAGCAAAACCTCGTTGCTGCGGTTAAGCAGTTGTCTTGCCGCAGCGGCACAAGATTTTGGCGTCAGTATCTTTACAGTGAGCCCTGGGTTGGTCGCGACAGATATGACCAACCAGCCTAAATTCAGCGATATCCCTAAAGAGCAATGGACGCCTATTGAAAAATGCGAAGCCGTCGTGCTTGCTCTGGCGGCAGGAAAGGCAGACAAATTGACGGGTAGATTTATACATGCAGGACGCCATGATCTTGAAGACTTGATCGCTAATGCAAATCAAATTATTGAGGACGACATGCTGACGCTAGGCATTAGCCTCGATTGATAGCTTTCCACCTGAGAGTCATTATGTGACGATGGCATACAATTTCAGAGAGAGATAATCATGACTCGGTTAACAAATAAAGTCGCTATCATCACGGGTGGAGCAAGCGGGATTGGTGAAGGCACAGTTAGAAAGTTTTTGTCGGAAGGCGCGAAGGTTGTCATCGCTGATGTTCAAGATGAGCTGGGCTTAGCCTTGCAGTCAGAATTAGGCGATGCCGTAATCTATCAACATACAGACGTTTCCAACGAAGCCGACGTCAAAGCACTCGTCGACCTAACTGTTTCTCATTTTGGCGGTCTCGATACCATTTTCAACAACGCTGGGTTCGGTGGCGTCTCTGGAGACTGCGATACAATTGAATTGGGCGAATCGTATGACATAACCATAGGCGTTATGTTTACCGGTGTTGTGCTGGGCGCAAAACATGCAAGCCGAGTGATGAAGGCCCAAGGTTCGGGCTCAATTATTAGTACAGCGAGCATTGCCGGTGTACAAGGAGGCTACGGCCCACACGTCTATTCTGGAATTAAAGCCGGAGTGATCGGTTACACACGCTCAATTGCGCATGAACTGGCCGCCTTCAATGTTCGCGCGAACTGTATTTGCCCTGGTGGAATTGCGACACCTATCTTTAAGCCCATGGTAGACCCCGAAGGTCAGAGCAATGAATCTACCGCTGACATCATGCGTCCACTACTTGCGGCCATGCACCCGATTAAACGCTCAGGAGAGCCTGAGGATATCGCTAACATGGCACTCTTCTTGGCTTCTGATGAATCATCTTTTGTCACGGGTCAACACATGAGAATTGATGGTGGCATAACTGACATGCGGGCTGGCGCAAGAGGAGTTGCGACGGCAACGGAAAGCTAACGCACTTCTTACCTGTTCACATTTGCCCTGTTAACAATTCTTATGTATACAATGTTTCCGTAAACTATGCTTCCGCAAACTATGCTTACGCAAACAATGCTTCCATCCAGGGTAAATGTTCTCTGCCTAAAAACCTTGCCTCTCCGATGACAAACATCGGTGCATCGAATACACCCTGCTCTTCAGCTTGAGTTTGATGCGCGGCAAGTAAACTTTGCCCCTCATCTTCAAAGTTCACATTATCGGCATCACAACCACTGGCTATCAAAATGGATCGCACCACTGCCACTTCATCCAAATCGAGTCCATCACGCCAATAGGCAACAAACGCCGATTTAACATAGTCAAGCGGATTCAAAGTGAGCTGTAAAAGCGCCATAAGCGCAATAGAAGACCCTTTTGGCTCAGCCTGAAAACTCATTGGTATGCCTTGAATAGCAGCATACTTTTGATCAGTCAGACGACGCTGGGTTTCTCTCACTCGAAGATGCGTTTCAGTTTTTGTTTCGACATCCTTTTGATCAGCCAACTTTGCTGACCTAACCTGATAAGGCAACCATTTCACTTCTAGGTTGTGCTTAGTTATTAGCTTAATAGTGGCATCCAGCGCAAGATAAGACGCCGCAGACTTGAAGTCGATGTAAACCGTTAGCATCTTCATAAAGCGTTACTAATATCAGGCGCAGTGCCAGAGCAGCCAGACAATCGCCACTCAACATATGGCAAATGCTCCCGTCCGAACAAAATCTCGTTTTCGAAAACGTAGGTAGGTACACCATAAATACCACTGGGGTGTAACTGTGCCTGAAGATCGTCGTGAATTTCCCGGCCTTCGCCTTCGCAAAATATTTCAAAACCCTTCGTTTCAACACCCGCAGCATTCAAGCAGGCACTGACAACGCTAATATCTTCTATGTCCAAGTTTCGTTGCCAGAAGGGGGGATATACAGCATCAAAATAGTCTCTCAGCTTCCCGCGTTGACGCTGAGTCACCCATAGGATTCCTATATTCGCGAGACTGGAATCCCAAATTTTTTCTGTACCATAAAGTTTGTGCCCCTGCCTTTCTGCATATCGCCGCGCATCCATGTAAGCGTACTTAATGCCTAACCACTTTTTTGGACTCCGATTACTTTCAACAACCTTGCCCTTTTCTTTGCGGGCTGAACCCGCGTAGCTGGGAATATCCAGCGTCAACGGCCGCCAATCGAACGAATAGCCTAACCGCTGTTCTAAGGCAAACGTTGGCTCCAGTGCGACAAATGCATAGGGGCTTTTGATATCTACATAAACAATAAGTGGTGAGTCACTTTCTAAGGCTTTCATGTCATTGCGCATCTTTTTTTTGTTCGAGCTTAGTGCCATTTTACATTTTTTGCACCGTCGTTGTCACCTCCACTAACCGACGTATTAAGCATTAGCCCCTTGTGCGCGCACCGCGCCAAACTGTTGTATTCATATACCACACTTGCTACATTCATAATTGAGCCGCACCCTGCTGCTATACTAGGTAAATATCAATCGAACTTTCCGCAATTAGCCTATCAACAATTAGGTGATCGATAATCCAGGACTGATTCATGGTTTTTTCTTTTAACAAGACAACTCGCGAAGTGCTCGAGCAAGTTGTACGCGAACCCAGGTTTCAGGAACTCACTAAATTACCTCTACTGGCACCCATGGAGATTGCCCTCGCAGTCACCGCATTTACAGCATTCTTTATCGGCTCGTGGCTCTACCTAGCGGGTGAAATCAACTTCCTATTAATGTTATTGATTAACTCAATCGCTATTTACGCGTCGTTCACGCCACTTCATGACGCGACACACAGATCGGTCTCGAGCAACAGACAGGTTAATGATTTAATTGGCACCGTATGCTGCCTGCTTTTGTTGCCAGGTATTACAACTCGAATCTACCGATACCTACACTTAGAGCACCATCGCTACGCGGGTAATCGCAGCAAAGACCCTGATGAGCCATTCGTGTCAGCTTCAAACTGGGCACTACCGTTTATTCTGGCTGGACTGGATGTCCATTGGTCACTGTGGTACCTCAAACGCTGGAATACGCGACCAAAGAGCGAACGTGCTGAGTTTATCGCATGTCTGACATTTTACATCGGCTTGCATGTCGCATTCCTTTTGTCGCCTTACGCAATGGCGTTCTTTCTGTGCTTTATGATTCCTCAGCGTTTTGGTCTCTTTTACGTTTCATGGTTCTTCGCTCACATACAACACCCAGAGGGTGTCGAGTGGGAGCACGCACCGTTTCAAACAACGGTTCGCGTAAAAACAAACACTGTTGCAAGCGCGCTGTTGCTAGGACAATCCTTTCATTGCCTTCACCATCTGGCACCCTCTATTCCATACTACAGATATAAACGGGCCTGGCAACTAGGAGCGAATTTATTCGAACAGCACAACATTCCAACCAGAACACTATGGCGCAAATCAACCGACCTAAAACTACCCAGCCCGCTCACCCCGAACTGGTTGAGCGCAACTGTAACCAGCGTAACGTTAGTCGCTGAAAACGTCTGTGCTTTCGAATTGACACCTTCGAATCAAGAAGTTTGGCCACATTTCAACGCAGGGGCACATATTGATGTAAAGCTAGATAATGGGGTGATACGTCAATATTCGCTGTGCAATAACCCTTCAGAGCACCAACGATATCGTATCGCTGTAAAACTAAATCCCAACAGCGCTGGCGGCTCGTCCTTTATGCATACGCAGCTGACACAAGGCAGCAGCCTGACCATTAGCCTACCTAGAAACAATTTTCCTCTGCGTAGGGACTTTGGTCACTATGTTCTCATCGCCGCTGGAATAGGTACGACACCACTTTTAGCAATGGCATATGAGCTTCACAGCAATAACAGATCCTTCGAATTACACCTATTTGCACGCAAAGAATCCGAAGTGGCCTTCCACGAAACACTTAAAAATTTACCTTTTTCAAAATTCATCACATTGCACTGCAACGACGGAAACACGACGGCACGATCGATGGTGGCAGAGGTCGTGACTCACTATAAACCAGCACATGGACTATATCTGTGTGGTCCGACTGAATTCATGGCGAATGTGATTGCCGTTGCAAAATGTAAATCGTGGCCTGATGAATTTATTTTCTCTGAGACATTTGTGCCTGCATACGCAGATGATTCGGACAACAAACCTTTTGAAGTGAAGATCGCTAGTACGGGAGAGGTCTTATCTATTGCAGCCAACGAGCAACTGATAGATGTACTTCATCGCAATGGCTACATGGTCATGTGTTCTTGCACGCAGGGAATCTGTGGCTCCTGCATTACGCCAGTTATGGAAGGGATACCTGAACATCGAGATGCAATCATGAGTGACGCGCAACGTTCGAAAAACAACACGATGACGGTTTGTGTCTCGCGCTCACAATCAGAACGCCTCGTGTTAGACCTTTGAGTTGTAGCACACGACAGACTTGAGTACACACCTACTGCGTGCTCAGCCCTGCTTTGAATTTGCCTTTATTTTCAGCTTCCAACACTTGCTTGTCTTTCCTTGATAAACGCTCAAGGGTCACACCAATAATTTTGTCCTGAAATTTGAAGTCATGGGGGTATGGTCCCACTGCAGAACCCGTATCTCTACCCACATCAAATGTTTCACCACTCATTGAAAAAACGACGGGTACGGTCTGTTCAATACGGCCCTGCGCAGCTAGAACGCCATTGACCATTAATGTTGCCATGCCGCCTTTACCAAAACCGCCATCATGTTCGTAGTGCAGCTTGATGCGGTAAGCACCCCGCCCCAAAGGCAACGTAGAGGCAACAACGGTAGTTTCGTGTCCAAACCAGTTGTAAGCAAACGACGGCTTGCCAGCCTCGTCCAAGTACAAACTCCAGCCAGCCATATTACCTCCCTGGCAAGCGATAACGCCCTGATTGTGGTGCCCAGATAATTCGATTACAGCTTCAATATCGTAGGACGAGTTTTTCAAATTGATAATTGAACTTTCGGGCATTCGAACATGGGCCTTCGTGTAGGTCATCTTGCTGTAACCTTCCAAGGAATGCGGAACACTATAATCACCTGTACGCTGAGCGGAGGCATCCCTTAAGGGATAGACTCCGTTCTTCTCGGCTTCGAGGTCGAACAGCAATTTCATCTCAATCAGCTTCTCTGGGTTGGAAGCAGCCAAATCAACACCTTGTGAGAAATCCTCTGTGATATTGTAGAGTTCCCACACCTCTTGTGGCCCATCGAATTCATAACCAGCGTAGCGTATCCACGGCAATCTGCCATGGAAGCAAGAGGCCATCCATCCATTATGGTAGATACCTCTGTTTCCCAATATTTCAAAATACTGAGTGTGGTGAGAGCTCTCAATATTCTCGCCATCGAAGCTATACACCATGCTATCCCCATGAATTGGACTCTGGGAAATACCGTTTACTTTTTCGGGCCTAGCAATACCTGTCAGTTCAAGTATTGTCGGTACAATATCGATGACGTGGTGAAACTGAGATCTCAGCTCACCTTTCTTACGGATTTTGTCCGGCAATGACAATACCATTGCATTTCGGGTGCCGCCAAAATGGGAGGCAACCTGCTTCATCCACTGAAAAGGAGAATCAAGCGCCCATGCCCACCCGACGTTAAAATGATTTTCGCAACGGGCGGTACCAAAGTCATCCATATGTTCCAACAACCACTCTGGATCTTCGTGCACACCATTTTGAAACGACGGCGCACTCCAGGCACCATGAACGGTACCTTCAGCAGAAGCGCCATTATCACCTGTTAGGTAAACGACCAAAGTATTGTCAAAACACCCAAGCTCGGTGACCGCATCTATTACCCGCTCAACCTGAGCATCCGTATGAGCAAGAAAACCACTAAACACTTCCATCAACCTGCTGGCGACGGGTTTGTATTTATCAGGATAATCATTCCAGGCTGGAATCTCCTCTGCTCTGGGAGTCAGCGTTGTATTGCTAGGAATAACACCCAGCTTCAACTGTCGTTCAAAAATCTCTTGCCTTAGCTTGTCCCACCCTTGGTCAAACTGGCCTTCGAACTTTTTGATCCATGCCGGAGCTACATGATGAGGAGCGTGGACTGCCGCAGGCGCAAAATAACAAAAGAAGGGCTTATCGGGTGCCGCTACTTTTTGTCTTTGCAACCACTCTATTGTCTTGTCGGCAAGATCTTCACTAAAGTGGTAATCGTCCTTGCCAAGATGTGGCTCGATCGGCGTTGTTTGATCGTAGGCTGCCGGCTCCCAATGGGAAGCCTCAGCACCAATTATCCCGTAGAACCTTTCAAAACCCATACCCGTTGGCCAGCGATCAAAAGGACCTGCAGGGCTCTGCTCCCAAGAAGGCGTCAAATGCCATTTGCCAAAACAACCTGTTGAATAGCCATTTTGCTTTAGTATTTCAGCGATGGTCGCTGACTCAGGTGGAATGGCACTATCGTAAGCAGGAAAACTATTGGCAATTTCAGTGATACCACCCATATGAACACTATGATGATTTCTACCAGTTAACAATGACGCTCTGGTTGGTGAACACAGCGCAGTCGTATGGAACTGGTTATAGCGAAGACCTTGGGCGGCAATTTTGTCCACACCTGGTGTCGGTATTGGCCCACCGAATGTACTACAGGATCCAAACCCAACATCGTCAAGCATCACAAGCAGCACATTCGGTGCACCTTTAGATTCTTTTTTTAGTCGCAGTGGGTTTGGCTCAGACTCGGCATACAATCTTGAGGCCTTACCTGTAAATTTTGGTGTAGGTTTAGGAATATCGCTCATAGTACTGAAAAGTTCTCCTAAGCTACCGGTATCGCAGCCTGGTTTGTCAGTTGTTTAGTATCATTTAGTGTTAATTGAGCCAGTACCTCTCCACGCCTACGTTCCGCTAAATGATGGGTGATCAAACGAGCGGAAGAACCGTTTAACTTCTGCTTCATTTCCGGAAATCTGAACTGTTCCCTCTGCAACGGCCGCATCAAAGGTCAACTTTCCACCTAGCATTTTTGCCCAGTCAGCATGCGCAATATTAATCTCATTACTCGCCGCAATACCTTCGGTTGGTATCGCCACACCCTGACGAATCTTCAGTCCAGTCGTGGAACCATCATCAAATCGCCAGCGAACTTCCATCACTAAATCGGCGGTAAGCTCAGGTATCAGTAAGACGCGCAAGACTTTAACGAAGGTGGCAGGGGGTTTTGCCAGCACCTCATCTACCCTAAACCTGTGCTCGCGGAAACGACTTAAATTTAAAGCGCCTTCCAACTCCAGCGCCTTCGTTAGGCACCAATTTCTGATATTCGCAGATGTTGTGCGTTGGCTAATCAAACGAATGACATTTGCCAGCGCATCTCGGTTCACTTGGTCATCAGTCGCTTTCTCGAGCCAACTTGCCAGTTCTAACGCCCATCGATAGTCACGGGAATCCACCGCAACATTAACCATTGAGAGCACTTGCTCAGCACCACCAAACCCTTCGACAATTCTTGTCGCTCTATCGACTGGCGCTAATGGAAAAAGATTAGCCACGTCCTCGTCAAACCAACCAAAAAGACCCGCATGAATTTGCTTAACGTGATGTTCAACCAAACCATAGAACTGTTGTGTGAAGTAGGTTCGATTAAACCTTTCAGGAAGCTGAACAAACCGGGTCAAATCATCAAGACTTAAACCTTTGTTTACACCCCTCACCGTCTGATCCCAAAGTAGCTGGATAGAATCGCGGTAGTCTAGGATCACTTCATCAATTTGCTCTTTTCCGCTGAGTGGAGGCCCATGCGCACCTAACAAGTGATCTGCACCAAGTTCGGCCATATAGTCGAGCCCTGCCAACAAAATGCGCGGATCCCGATACTCCTCGCCTCTAATCGCAAAAACATTAAAGAGTGCCGGCCAGAGCAGGTTGTTTATACACACACCAAGCTCAGGAAACCAAATGGTCGCAGAGTCATTTGCATCAGAAGGCGCGTGCGTAAACTCTACTTTTAAGCCAGCAATGTCTGCTTTCATAGAAGTCTCAAAACTATGGGTTACAGGTACGTGTCCGGGGGTAAATGGTGCATGATCACTATTCCGAAAGAAGTTACCCAAACCAACATTGACGCAACCATCAGGCCCTTCAGTGGGCATTGAAATAGCGAATTGATGAACAAGACCGCGGGTAATTCGAGGACCAACCTCACCGCCATATCGAGCAATATTTCCAGCGATTCCGCTATGACCATATATCGGAAAGGCGTTGTCTTGGTTTCCACCCGCCGTTTCTGAATTCAATGCTGTTGTGCCATTGACGTAATGAAAATGGGTATAAAGACAAGCGACTACTGGCGCCGAGGTAAACTTTCTGACCTCTTCAAGCGCGCTTTGCATTTCTTCAATACACTCGCCGGTGTCTATACAGATCAGCCCTTCCGGTCCCTCGACAAAAGATTGATTTGAGAGACCATTACCCACCATACACCAGACCTTGTCGCGAACCTGATAGAGTTCACGTACAAGCCTTTCTGTATGCGCAATATGCTCAGGATGCGCCAATTGATTGTTTGGCCCAATCACGGGTTCAGTGGCGCTTATGGATGCGGTCGATGATGAAGAATTAAACTCTCTGGTCAATTTTTTGTACCCTCTGAATAATATCGCTTTAGATAATTTGGCTGGAGAAAAACCGGATGAATTAGTCTTTCTTAGCCATTTCCGCCATTCTTTTGTTTCTAAATGTCCAACCCTCTGTTGCCTTGCTCATATCGAGTAGTTCGTCTTTCCTCGCAAGCAGATCTTCATAGGTCACATCAGGGCCAAATTCTAGATCTTCATTGTTGAAGACTGCAGCGGTTGAATAACGGCCGCTACCCGCTTGAATAATTTTACCGGTTGGCCCGTCTTCGCTACACATCAACAATACCGCTGGCGTGACTAGCTTCGGATGGCTCATGGGATCAGGATTGTCAAGATCAACATCTCGACCCGGAATCGTATTGATCAAACGAGTTGCAGCAGAGGGTGCTAATACGTTGCAATGAATATTCTTTGCACGACCTTCCATTGCCAACACATTCATCAAGCCGACCATGCCCATTTTTGCTGCGCCATAGTTTGTTTGACCGAAGTTACCATAGATACCAGAGGTCGAACTCGTGAGCACAATACGACCGTAATTTTTTTCATACATGATTGGCCAAGCCGCGTGAGTGACATACGCAGACCCGTTCAAGTGTACGTCCATCACAATATCCCAATCGGCCAGCGTCATCTTCTTAAAGGTTTTATCACGCAGGATTCCGGCATTGTTAACGAGGATATCGACAGTACCAAATTCAGCAACAGCGTCATCTACAATCGACTGTGCACCGGCCCGGTCTGATACTGATGCTTTGTTTGCAATGGCGATACCGCCAGCAGCCTTTATTTCGTCTACAACAGCATCTGCCGCATCACTTGAACCAACGCCATCACCCGAACCACCGAGGTCGTTTACAACAACCTTTGCGCCTCTTGCGGCGAATTCCAAAGCATGCGCCTTACCCAGGCCACCACCTGCTCCTGTAACAATAACAACTTTATCTGTAAATTCGCCCATCTAAGCTCTCCCGCTAATCGTTAATTCAATGCAATCAATACTTATAATCAAGAGGCAAGGTACATCTTTTCACGCGCGAGTAAAAGCCATCATGCGCCTACTATTGCAATCACCTGTATGCCGGACTTGAAGTAGGTAGGGCCGATAACAAGAATCGGCTACCCTACTATTGGCTCGACTAGCGCAAAGGGCTAGCAGGCTCCATGTAGGTTGCGAAGCTGGCTTCGTAGTCAGAGTGCCAACGGGATAAGGCGGGACGATTATTTAGCATATCATCAACGTTCCACTGAATTCGAAGATGATCCATTGCAACACTTACATCATTATCAGGGCAGATCACATAAAAGTCCTGCAGGCCTATTCTACTTAACAGCTCATCAGCCACCTGACCAGAATCCCAAGCAGCGTCAGGCTTAGTCTTGGCAAACCGCTGAGTCATGCCAGTGTAAGTAAACCCAGGCACCAGTAAATGCGCCGTCACTTTACATCCATCGATGTTTCTTAACTCGTGCGCTAACTGTTCCGTGACGGTTTTAATACCAGCCTTACTGACATTATAGGCAGCGTCGCCTGGCGGGTTTGTGATGCCTTGCTTTGACCCTGTGTTAACAATGGCGCAATCAGTGCCTTGGGCTATCATCGATTCGGTAAAGACCTGAAGGCCGTGGATAACACCCCATAAATTGACTCCGAGCACTTTCTGCCAGCCAGCGAGGTTTTTATAAGCGCCGCCACCTCCCCCGACACCGGCATTGTTCATCAGCAACGCCACCTCTCCGAAGGTCGCCAACACTTCAGACCTTAATCGTTCTACTTGAGCCAAATCAGAGACATCGGTTTCGACAACCATCACATCAGTACTACCGAGCGATTCTTGCGCTTGCAAAAGCGCTTGTGCATCTCGATCTGCGAGGCAGACCCGCATGCCTTTTTTTAAAACTCGCTGCGCGGTCGCTAAGCCAATACCACTCGCACCACCTGTAATCACAGCGACTCTCCCTGCCGCTATTGCTGGATGATCCATACCAATTCTCCTTTAATTAACAAACATAAGCAGTGACGACTAAATCACATATGCGTCACCAGACGCTCTGACGGTTAGTTCACTGATGGAAACACCCAGAGGCTGGTTCATCGCGTAGATTATTTGATCGGTCAGCAGATCAGGGTCAAGTGCGTAATACTCGATATTCTCCGGATTCAGCAAACGCGCATCTAAAGTTCCTGCCTGCACGGCCTGAAATTTGCCGAGATATTGTTCTGCGTTCGCCCCAAGAATTCCAGCGATTGCTGTCGGATTGATAACCCCACTACCTAACCCTGTGGCGGGCACTCCCGTTGGCTTGATCGTCGTGACTTTAATCTTTCCCTGAGATTCAAGCCGTAACGACTCAGACAAAAAATTGACCGCAGCTTTGGTCGCCCCATAAACAGCGGCGCCGGAAACGGGAAAATTCCCATAAATTGAGGACAGGTTCACAACGTGACCAGATCCTTGAGCTATCATCTGATCGTACACAGCAGTGATGCCGTTCAACACACCTTTAAAATTAATGTCAATGCAACGATCCCAAGCATCTTCCGCATCGGCGTGATCCGCATAAAACGCTAACGGCATGACACCTGCGTTATTAACGAGCACGTCGATTGAGCCGAATTGCTCGACCGTAAATGCTGCTAGCGCTTTTACATCCTGACGAAGCGTGACATCAGTAACCTTGGCAAGTATTTTTCCTGGTGCGTTTGCTAAAGAAAGCGTAACACTGTTCAAAGCATTGTCACTGATATCTGCAGCGACGACAGAGCCACCGAGACCGACAATTTTTTCGCATAGCAATCGACCAAAACCACCACCCGCGCCGGTGATAATCACAACTTTTTCTGCTAGGTAATTTGTCATAAAATTATGTACCCCAAAGATTCATCAAAGAGAAAGCAAGAAGTCCCTAACGTCATTGGCAGAAATATCTGGCACTTCTTCCATCGGTATATGACCCACATTCTCATAAATAACTTTTTGACTGTTAGGTAATGTTGCTTCGAACTTATCCGCTACGCTCGCTGGTATAACACCATCTTCCGCACCCCACATGATCAGCGTTGGCTGGATCAGTACGGACAAATCAATCGTTTCACCCATATTGCTTGAAAAACCAGCAAATCTCGCCATCGTCGCATCACGCGTTCCCTCACGAATCGACAGCTCGTAATAGCGATCAATCAAAGCTTGGTCTACGACGGGAGAATTGTTGTATGCAGCACGCACCCCCTGAGCAGTCAACCAGTACGGATCAAGAGAACGCGCAATCGAGCGGAACCATGACTTCGACAACAAGGTAAATGCAAGCGGTCGACCGTTATCTTCATCACCGGCATCTATAGGATCGCGCTCACGCCGCCATTGGGGCGCTCCAGACGCATCAATTAGAATCATCGCGTTCACTTTATCTGGGTGAGCTAGCGCGTACCGCCAAGTTGCTCCGCCGCCCATGGAATTACCACCCAACGAAAAGTTGTCTATTTCTAGATAAGTCACGATCGTATCAATTGCCGAGATGAATGCTGCAGAAGAGTAATCATCATCGGGCGTGCGGCCGGTTAAACCATGACCGGGTAAATCCAGAGTGATAATCCGATAGTCGCCTCCTAACCGCGCAACCCAGGGCTCCCAGGTGTGCAGGGAGGCATTTGAGCCATGAATCAGCACCAGAGGGGCTCCCTCAGGGTTTCCCTCATCTCTGTAATGAACCCTTGCACCAGATGCTACATCAAGAAAGCGAGACTGGTCACTTGAATATTTGGCATCAACAACGTCCTTCTCCAGATCACCTTTATAGAGAAATCCAAAAGCAACCAAGATCAATGTAATCAAAAAGTAACCCGCGTATTTCAGAATCCTCATAGTACTCTCTACCTTCTGTTAAATTATCTTGCTTTATAAACCAGCCTAATAAACCTTTTTAATAGACCCGCTTATAGGTCATATTTACATTATCTAGAGATAAATGCAGGCTGACCAGTTTATTGACCGTTGCAGGAATGCTACTGTTTTGATCCAATGTGTGCACCTCTACGTAAGAAAGGCCTAAACTTAAACCTTCTGTTTTCCGATGCTTAAACACTTCAATTGAGCGAAACTAGGGTTTCAATATAGTAGAACAACCGGAGCCAATCAGCCCATGTCGTCAGCAAGAACATTAAATACACAATCTGACCCCGAGTCTAAACATGCAATAACTGAAACTCGAATTTCTACCACCATGACCAGCGGCTCACCATCACTACCTCTGCTCAATCTAAATGCAGGCAGAGGGGCTGTACTAGCCTACTTCAAAAACACTTGGGCGTTAACAGAGCTTTTGTTCTCATCGCTTAATAGTGATGAGGTGTATTTTCTCGCACCCTACCACAAGACCCGGCATCCATTAGTTTTCTATTACGCACACCCAGCTTGCTTCTATGCCAACAAATTACTGGTCAGCGGCCTAACTACCGAACCGATTAACCAAAACTATGAACTGCTCTTTGAAGCTGGTGTCGATGAAATGGGCTGGGACGATTTACACGAGGGTGAACAAAATATCTGGCCGGACTTGGCGGATGTTAGGAAATATCGTCAGAAAATTTATGATCTTGTCGTTGATGTCATTACCAAGCACCCAGCCTTTGATGAAACCATCACGATGGATTCCCCAGCATGGGCACTTGCAATGGGCTTTGAACACGAGCGCATTCATATGGAAACTTCAAGTGTACTTATCAGAGAACTTCCCATTGAACACGTTAGCCGCCCAGCAGCTTGGCCTGATTTCCAGAAACTTGAAAAAAGTAGCAGCCCAGCACCCTCTCAACTCGATAATCCATTAATTGCGCTGACCGGTGCTGAAGTAAAATTAGGTAAACCCGCAGACTGGCCAAGTTTTGGATGGGATAACGAGTACGGGCAAGATATTCGGGAAACCAATGCACTCCAAGCAAGTAAATTCCTTATTAGTAATGCGGAGTTCTATCGCTTTGTCAAAGATGGCGGTTATGAAAACGAGCAGTACTGGACCAAAGCAAGCTGGGGTTGGCGCAAGTTCAGAAATGCCAAGTGGCCAACGTTTTGGATTCAGGACGGACCATCGGGCTCTCATCGATACAGATTGAGAACAATATTTTCAATTGAGCCTATGCAATGGGACTGGCCCGCAGTCGTAAATTACTATGAAGCTAAAGCCTATTGTGCATGGCGCAATGAACAGGAGCCAAGCCAAACCTTTAAGCTGCCCAATGAAGCTGAATACCTTCGCATCCGCGGTATAGACACACCAAATCAATCGACGTGGAAAGCAACTGACAAGGACGCAGTCGCATCAGATCCAGTGATGAATGTTGCTGCTTCAGAGCCGTTCAATCTAAACCTGCAATTCGGCAGCGAAAGCCCGGTAGGCGCTAACGAAGCCAATTCATTAGGCTTTCATGACGTGATGGGCAATGTATGGCAGTGGAGCGAGGACACATTTCATCCGCTTCAAGAATTCAAGATTCACCCCTACTACACTGATTTTTCAACGCCTTGCTACGACGATGAACATCATATGATTCTCGGCGGTTCATTTATTAGTACCGGCGATGAAGCGAGCATGTGGTCTAGATTCCATTTCCGACCACATTTCTTTCAACACGCGGGTTTCCGACTGGTTGTTAGTGAAAATGCCGAGAGTGGTGGTGGTAAAAAATACGAAACAACTGAGCTCGTTGATCAATATCTATTGTTTCATTGGGGCTCGGATGAAGAACAGCGAGATGACGTCATCACCGATCGTATTGGTCATCCCGGTCATATGAATTTGATGGAAAGAACTGTCGAATTAGTGAACGAATATTCTACTGGCAATAAGCGTGCACTCGATTTGGGCTGCGCTGTGGGGCGCACCACCTTCGACTTAGGTCGAACTTTCGGCAAAGTCACTGGCTTAGATTTCAGCCAGGCGTTTATTGATGCTGCAAACCATCTAAAATCTAACGCTCAACTTGCTTATAAACGCATTGAAACAGGCAGCTTCACGACCCCTATGATGGCAAAGGTTGATGACGACATTGATAGAAAAAATATCGATTTTGTTGTTGGCGATGCGATGAAATTGAAGGACATTTCTGCCCTTGCAGAAAACGGTCCATATGACGCTATTCTGCTCAGTAATCTCATGTGTCGCTTAACACACCCAATCGAATGCCTAGAGTATTTTACGGAAGACGATCAATATATTAAGAAAGGTGGCGTACTCGTATTTGCCTCTCCAAACACTTGGATGGATCAATACACAGACCCTGCTCTCTTTCTTGACGGCGAATCAAACGAGCAAACCTTGCAAAAGCTAGGGGAGCTTCTCCCAGGTTTTACACGACTCCATGAAGAGGACTTGCCTTTTATGATCAGAGAGCACCGTAGAAAGTACGAGTATATCGTGAGCCAGGTTTCTGTTTGGCGAAAAAATTAGGCGCAGTGCTTAGCTAGGGTAGGATTGGCGTGTACGAGCGTTTACTCTATGATGGTAAACGCTAGTACCAACATGTGAAAGTTGAACATGTAAACATGTCTATATTTAAATTAATCGCCCTGGAGTTTCATTATGTCAGACCCTGTCCGCGCAGCCGACACACCCTTTGCAACTGAAGTAGAAGCAGGAAAATCTTATTTTTGGTGCGCCTGCGGCAAAAGCCAAAAGCAGCCTCTTTGTGACGGTTCGCATGCAGACACGGAGTTTCTTCCACTTAAGTATACGGCTGAAGCAGCAAAAACTGTCTATTTCTGTGGCTGTAAAGCGACTCAGAACCAACCTCTGTGTGATGGCACGCACAACAAATAATACGCCGCGCTATCCGTAATCCCCTGGCAAAAGCTGGGAGAGAACACTAAAAGACTGGGAGTGGGTACTCGGCATAAATCTCTGGAGCGTTACCCAGAGCGTTCGATTTTTTATACCCTTCATGAGGGCAAAGTCCTACCTAATCTTGCGGGACCTCGTGCCCTCATAGCAATACTGGTCGTCATCTCAGGCCCCGCCAGCCTTAACGAAAAATGGGTGCTCATAATCTCGCCGGTGCGCATTAATCGCATCTGTAACCGATACAGGGCACACATTCTTGCATTTACCACCTGAAAAGCCGTAAATTGTCTGCATTGACAATGAGAACAGGTGAATAGATGAGCGAAGCCATAAAATTAGACGATAATATTATCCCCGACCCCTACTCTCTTCCGCTGGAAGAACTCAGTGTTGTGCAAGCCCGTCTCTTTCAAACAGACTCTCATTGGGCATATTTCGAGCGGCTTAGAAAAGAAGATCCAGTACATTTGAATGACGATGCGGACTGGGGCAGGCATTGGTCTATTACCAAGTTCAAAGATATTATGTATGTCGATAAGAACCACGATTTATTTTCTTCTGAAGACGGTATTACTCTTGGTCTACCGACCAGCCGCCAACACGAGCGTGCCAATTTCCAGACCAGTAATTTCATTGCTATGGATCCGCCAAAGCACGATGTTCAAAGGGCAACAGTTTCTCCTGTGGTACAGCCCAGTAATCTTGCTTTGATGGAAGGTACCATCCGCGAGCGAGTCTGCAATATACTGGACTCCTTACCCAGAGATAAAGAATTCAACTGGGTAGATCTCGTATCAATCGAATTAACCACGCAAATGCTTGCCACGCTATTTGATTTTCCCTTCGAAGATCGACGACTGTTAACTCATTGGTCTGACATTGCAACCGCTGGACCCGATAGCGACATTGACTACAAAGTACGACAAACGGAACTACTAAAGTGCCTTGAATACTTCACGCGACTTTGGAACGAGCGTGTCAACGAGCCACAAAGAACTGACTTGATTTCCATGATGGCCCATGGTGAAAACACTAGAAATATGGACCCCATGGAGTATCTAGGCAATTTGATTCTGCTGATTGTCGGTGGTAATGATACGACTAGAAACTCACTGAGCGGGGGTGTCCTAGCACTGAATGAAAACCCTGACCAGTACCAGAAACTGCGGGAAAACCCTGGGTTAATACCTAAATTGGTGCCTGAGATTATTCGCTGGCAGACACCCCTGGCCTATATGCGCAGAACTGCTGTACAGGATACTGAACTGGGCGGCAAACAGATAAAAAAAGGGGACAAGCTGCTTATGTGGTATGTCTCTGGTAATCGAGATGATGAAGCAATCGATCGTCCAAACGAGTTTATTATCGACCGTGCCAATCCTCGCCATCATCTTTCCTTTGGTTTCGGGATCCATCGTTGCATGGGTAACCGTCTCGCCGAAATGCAAATTAGAGTTGCCTGGGAAGAAATCCTCAAACGTTTTGACAAAATCGAAGTGGTTGGCAAACCTGTTCGAACGCTCTCAACATTCGTGAAAGGTTACACCCACTTGCCAGTTCGACTTCATGAAAAGAAGTAGCCACTGATACTGGTGTTCTAGCGCTATTTAGATTGGCAAGGTTCCTGCTTTTAAGACTTGACGGAAACCTTGCTAGTTTTAGTTCGAATTATCATGGCAACCAATGGTCTGCTTGAACGGATAGAGATACTTAATTACGTTCATACGGCTTAGAAGAAATATAGCGCAGCAGAAAACACAACGCCGCTAAATATAAACGCGAAGAAGCAATACCCCATCACTTGCCGAAGTGGCACCTGCGCTATTGCAATCACAGGCACAATAGACAGTGGCTGTATCAAATTTGTCCATTGGTCGCCAAGCGCTACAGACATAGCAACTCGAGGCAGGTCAGCACCCAATGATTGCGCGGCCGCAACCATAATTGGACCTTGCACCACCCACTGCCCCCCGCCCGAGGGAATGAACATATTAAGCACGCCGCCGCTCAGAAAGCTAAACAATGGCAGTGTCTCCGCAGTTGAAGCGTTAACAAATACAGCAACCAACATATCAGCTAAGCCTGAATCCCCCATCACTGCAGCCACACCAGCATAAAAAGGATATTGCAGGAGGAACACCGATGCGACCCGGCCTCCATCGATAATTATCTCCAAGTACTTTGCAGGCGATCCAGCAAGCAGCATGCCTCCGAATAGAAAAGCAAAATTGAAGATATTCAGAGTCAGACCTTCACCCAGTTCTATAAAATGAAAATATAAGTAAACAGCACCAATCAGAATAATCACATAATTCAGAATCTTGGATTGTTCCATACGTTCGGCGGGGGTTAGATCTTCCCCCGAGTCAGCCCCAAGACTCTCGTCTTCGCTGCTTGTTGACGCTGTAGCCATTAAGGCTTCCGGAAACTCAACAATATCGGCTTCGTTAGCTGGTTTTAACAGCGACATAAATAGCGGTAGCGTCAAGAGCACCGTTGCGGCTAACAACATATTCCAGCTAGTAAAAAGCGTTTCACCAAGAGGGATAATGCCGGTCTGAGCTTCGAGAAAATGTCCGGATGTCGCCAGCGTCAAGCCAATCGAACTCGACAAACCCTGGTGCCAAATAACAAAACCAGAGAAGGCAGATGCAACCAGCAATGGATAATGCACCTTCACTCCGGTCCGGCGACATGTCTCACCGACAGCACGAGCAAAGATACCCGCTGTAATTAGCGCCAAGCCCCAGGACAAGAGCGCACAAATACCCGTTACCAGGGATACCGCGCTATATGCCATAGCGGGCGTTCTGATCTTACCTGCGATAAAATATAGCAAGCGTCGTATCGGAGGCGTGTTGGCAAGCGCATAGCCTAACAACAAGGTTAAGGTAATTTGATTCGTGAAACGTAACAAATTCCAAAAGCCGCCACCCCACGACGAGACTGTTTCCTTTGCGCTATAACCACCGACAACAACAGACAGAAAGAACGTCAGCAGCGTGAGGATAATCGCAATGACAAAAGAGTCGGGCACCCAGCGGATAAAAAAACGAACAAAGCTATCAACCAATCGACTCAAGATTTCAATTCCTTATGCTAGGGTTAGTTGACCGCATTCAATTTTTAGAAAAGTCAATCTACACTATTTTCACATAAAAGTGCGCTTAGTAAGTATCTCCGCCTGAGCTGTTACCTAAAGAACTGCGAATGGCGAATCGGTTCATATGCACCGTCGTCTGCCTTGAGCGGATTATGAACTCATGAGACACTGACTCGGCAAGAAGCGTTTTTATGGAACCTGCTTCTAAACCTTTAATTCAAGTTAGGGAGTATTTCCCATGTTGACGCGTGTTCGAGGATATTTCGCTTTCAGGTCAGGTGCAGAGTTCAGCACTGAATCCCAAGAACTAGAAAAAAATGGTCATACCCTGCTGCAAGGCGTATTCAATGGCGTAGAAGTGCAAGCCCTGGCTGAAGAAATTAGCCGAGTGTTTGAGACAAAACCCCGAAGCAATCGCGCGGGTGGAAGCAGAACAGACGCGGATGACGAATGTTTCCGCTACGAAATGCTAAATCACAGCCCATTGTCTCAGTTAGCAATTGCTAATCCAAAGATTCTAGCGACGATAGAACCGTTGTTAGGCGAAGACTGCCACGTCATCGCCAACACCGCTTGGCGAAACCCACCCAATGACACGAGTTCACACGGCGGCCAAGCCTGGCACATTGATGCAGGCCCGCACATACCTCTACCCGCAGGAACAACCTGGCCAGAGCACATTCCACACCCAGTATTCGCTATTGGAACGCACATATATCTAAAAGATTGCGAGCTTGCAGACGGTCCAACCGGCGTACTCGAGGGCAGCCATCTGTCTGGGGCATTTCCACCCCCAAAGCAAGCCTTAGATGATGACTTGACCTATAACGGCAAGAACGTCACTCCGCTTCTTGCTAAAGCAGGTGACGTCGGCATGTTTGTATCTGATATTTGGCATCGCAGAATGACCACAATGGAAGGCGACCAGGGACGATTCTTCTTACAGGCGCACTATGGGCGTCGGGATATTGCTCAGCGAATCAGTACAACTAAGACAACCAACCACCTATCAAAGGAAGCAATCAACAGAGCAAGCACCCAGCGCGAACAAGCTTTGATCGGCCTACATAAGCCTTTCTTTTACGATGGCTAACTAACGAGTGAGCGCGCAGCCTTCGACCGTAATCCGGTGCATTTCACGTCGCTGGCCATGATAGTCATTCTGCGCGAAATGCCAAGTTGCACGATTGTCCCAGAATGCAACTGAACCCGGACGCCATTGAAACTTTGTCACAAAGTCGTCGTTGATTGCGATGCTGTACAAATAGTTTAGAAGCGGTTCTGAGTCTTCTTTGGACCAGCCTTCAAAGTGCTGCGTAAATGCAGCGTTAACATACAACGCTTTT
>JBLHWY010000033.1:0-44152 GCA_047629195.1 Candidatus Azotimanducaceae bacterium | reverse complement strand
GTTCAGTTTCGATAACGATGCCTTCAGCAACCAGACATTCAACATAACCAACGGTGATGTCTTCCGGTGGCAAGACACGTGGCCAGCCCTTGCGCAAATATTTGGCATGGAAACCGGCGAGCCCGCCAGAAGTTTTCTATCAGAGTCACTCTATGATCGGGAGGATGATTGGTCACGGCTAGCCAGCCAGCACAGCCTGAAGCCTCATACCATTCGCGAGTTGGTCGGCGATTCTTTTTACTATGCAGATGCTATGTTCAATACTTACGGCAATACAGCGCCGCCGCCTGCGATTTTAAGCACGATCAAACTCCGCAAGGCCGGGTTCACGGAGTGCGTTGATACAACAGACATGCTTGCGCGATGGTTTCACAAGCTGGCACAAATGAAAATTTTGCCACCGCTTCGCTAGATTTTTCTAATTTTGCATCCACTGGTATCTTGGTCGCAGCACTGACGCTTCTTATCTTCAAGACAAGAGGAAATCATTCTGCCGATTCTTCCTGAATGATGTGTTGCTCTTTATAGAACCGCATGTAAATTGCGAATATCAAGGCAACAATACCCATGAACCCCGCAAAGAAGAGGTGATAGGTTGCGCCAACGAGCTTTGTTGTGCCGTCTGGGTTCTGAATAACTTGATTGACCAATGCCGTGAATAAATTACCAGCGGATATGGAGAGGTAGAACAATGCCATCACCAGCGACTTCATTCTCTTCGGCGCTTGTGTATAAGAAAATTCCATACAGGTGACAACTAACAAGACTTCAGCCAAGGTCATCAAAAAATATGCAAGCATCTGCCAGCTAATGTGCGGCGTATAGCCGAGTTGTATCTGCGATTCACACCAGGCCGTGACCAAGAACGGTGTAGCAGCCAGAAACATACCCATACACATCTTGCGACCAGAGGTAACGTCAAAATACCGATTCATCAACGGATAAACATAATAGGAAAAGATTGGAATGAGAATGATGATCAAAAACGGATTCATCGCTTGAATTTGCGAGGGTAACAATTCGTATCCCAATATCGTTCTATCCATTTGCATTGCTTGGAGAACCCAGGTGCTGCCCATTTGGTCAAACAGAGACCAGAAAGCTGCAACCAATACATAAATAACCAGCAACCGACTCGCGACTCGTTTGCCATCACTGCCGAAGACATCTTTTAGGTAAGACTTTCCAGCAGGCGGCAAATGAACAAAGTGATTGCGTCCCATCCAAAACGTAATCGTTGCAGCGAGCATAAATAGACCCGGAACGCCAAAGGCAACAGAGGGGCCGTATGCCTTGAGCAGCCATGGAATGAGAAGTGAAGAAAGAGAAGACCCTATGTTGATGCCGAGGTAGTACCACGAGAAAGCTCTCGACAATAAGTGTTGGTTGGACTTACCAAACTGATCACCTACGTTGGAAGCAACACTCGGCTTGATGCCACCTGATCCAATAGCGATCAAAGTTAGACCAAGGAACAACCCCGCTCTGCTGTCATCAAGGAATAAAGCAAAATGCCCGGCACAGTACACCACCGATAGCAGAATAACGGTTCGATACTTACCCCAATATGCGTCCGCTATGACAGCGCCAATAATGGGCAAAAAATACGTTGTCGAAACAAACAAGTGAAAGTAAGAAGTAGCGTCTGCTCGAGACATCGTCGCCAATTGCCCATCAGTCGACATCAGATACTGTGTCATGAAAACAACGAGAATTGCCTTCATACCATAGAAGCTAAATCGTTCGGCGATATCGTTGACGATAATATAGGGGATGCCATCTGGCATCCGAGACGATGGGGGTGGTGCTGTTTTGTAACTAGCCATCAGAGGACCATTCCTATCACCTATCGCTCACCTTCTTTACACCTATGTGCACTCATCGCCTGTTAGAGTCGGATCGGCAGCGCTAAAAATTACTGAGCGGGACTCCTTACCACTGATCACTTTCATCCCTCGCTCGACTCGATACATCATGGCTCAAGTTACCAGAGTAACCAAGCCACTTGCCCTAATATCCTACAACCAGTTTCCCATTAACGTAAATAGCACTCAAAAATAGCGATGATCAAAGCCCTGCTAATCATCAATGAACTAACGCTGCATTGCATGAATTGACTCGGCCTTTGTCCATTTATTTTCTGTATGTACTTTACAGAACTCGCTCATGAATCTGGCCGTACTGTCGTCGGTAACGGACCACAAGCTCGCAACGACGGACGCGGTGCCTTTATTCTGCGCGAGTGTCGCGGGCCAACAAGACCGAAAACCGAGACAGCCATGTTCCTACCGCCATGTTCCTACTATTAGATTGATTCTCTAGCCTGCCTTTGCGACAACACATTTGGCATCGTGGCTATGAACGAAACTCCTGCCTAAAAAGGCGTTGTTGAGGAAAATTGGTTAGGGCGAACTTTTCAGGCGCATGATCATATGGTCAGGCTAACATAACTGACAATGATCACGATTAGTCGATCGAGCCATCGAAAATCGCCGGCGTATCCAGCGCCGCTAAATCTACGTGAATTCGCTACCTTCAATGTCACCGGCCATCCGCGCTCGAACTTTATTTAAATCAACATGAGCCTACTTACAGGCAATGAGGCCTTATCCAGTAGCGCCTTATCCATTAGCGCCTGAGCCTTAAACTGTCCCACCCAGAATCGATCCGTGCAGAATTCTTCTTTATTGGCGAGTCGGGCTAGCGGTTCGCTAATTAGGCGCATAAACCAGCATAGCGAACCGAACCGGGTTCAAATTTCTGCTAATAGGGCTTCATCGTCAGAAAGGTTGACCGCATTCATTCGCAGCACAATATGATAATGATTGCTCATCCCATCGTAGGCATAAACTGAAACGGTGAAAACTTCGCTTAGTTCCAAAATCCTGTTTCCGATCCGGTCTCTTCGATGAGAAAAATTTTTACCTGTTGTTTTGTCAGTCCCAAATCAAAATGGACCTCGAATACAGCGGGAACAAACGACGTAGGTACCGCCGTCAGTGCTCGGGGCTCAGCGCCGCCAGCGCAACTGCGACCTTCGGTGAGCAATTGGCCTGCTCAGATAGCATGTGTAGGAGGCCGAGCTGCTGGGCGTCAATTTTTGGGTTCGCCGTTTGCCCAACCACGGCCAGCGCTGCGTCAAGTTGTTCGCGCCCCTTTGCGTAACTGCCGTGTCCCGACAGACGGAATTGGGCTGGGATGACCGGCCCGAAAACGAGACCGGCCGCGAGTTCTGGGAAATCTTCAATGTCGGGTTCGAATCCCGCAGCGATTGCGACTTCGACCGCGACGTCGTGATAAAGCAGTGGCGCACCGAGTTTGCGCATTTCTCGAAACTGATGGACTTGTTCAGTCATTTGACTTGGCTCGACCAACGAGCCATGACCTGCAAGGACCATGGCGACCCAGCGGGCCTGTAGCTCGAGAACGGGAAAGTATGGACCGACCAATTGAAGCTGGCCGATGAACGCCAGATTTTCGACATGGGGATTGAATGTGTAGTTGTATAGATCGAGATCGGTGCCATCCACGTTCAACGCTAGCCTTAATTCTTCACTGAGATAGGGTAGATTGAGGTCGTAACCTGTGCCGGTAATGATAGTGTCGATGGACTCAACACTGCCGTCGCCGAAGGCGACTTCGCCAGCTGAAATCTTGGTCGGAATACCACAGGTTTGGATGCGTCCCGCGCCACACAATTCTAGGTAGTTCTGGCACTGGGATAATCCAGCTTCAATAAGATTGTCCTATGGCTTGGGTGCGCCAAAGTCATCTGGACTGCCATGCAGGTTTAATATTTGTTCACGCAACCCTGCCGCTGCAGCTTCAGGAGGCAGCGTATGCCCAATGAACATTGCGGCACGGTTGAAGAAGCGCCAATCGGCAGGGATTCCTTCGTGGAATTTCTTGATGATATAGCGAGGCTTTCGACAGCCTGAAAACACCTCAGTTGAGGGTTCTGCAGCTAAATCACTTGAGATCTCAAGGCCGCTGATGTTGTTACCGAGGGTCAGCACGCGTTGGCCTGCAAACGCCGCTGAACCGGGATAGTCAAAGGCGTGTATGACCCGCTACGGCCGGAAAAGCTATCCAATCCCGTTATCTGCCGTGGTATTTTCGGCTTGTTATAGCGTCCGCTGGCCACCACTACGGCACTGGCTTCGACGATGTGTTGACCACCGCGGTCTTGATAATGAACTCGAAACCCATTTCCTTTCTGGCGTTCTATGTGCTCAACGTGTGCTCCGGTCCGCACGTGTTCTTTGAGCCCGAACGTGTCAGCGTATCGGTGCAGATATGCGCCGATCTGCAAGGCCGAGGGAAACATGGGGGTTTCTTTGGTGTGAGCTAGGTCCGAAAAGACCGTGGTAGCTTTGGAAGTGTTGGTGGCCATGCCTGGCCAAATACCACTGTGGCTGGCGGTCGTGTTCCATTGCCCCCCAATGTCATCACTTGCCTCGAGCAGAAGTGGCGCCAAGCCTTCATCGAGTAGCGCTTTAGTTGCGGCAAGGCCTCCTGAGCCTCCGCCTATGACCACTATTGGCTTAGTTCTTTTCAAAATTGCAGTCATTTCGTGCGCCCCCCACTATCCCCGAATCGAGAGTGAAATCCTCCCGTGACTCACTCACCTTGCGCGCGAAAATGGACCAAGTCAATTCTGAACCAGCACCCTTCAACTAGCCGGCAAAAGTCCCCTGTCCGAACAGTAAGACTAATCAGTGATCAAACCTACCTTTTGTAGGCTAGTAGATAAGTGGCTAGTCTGACATTGACCATTGTCTGGCGGAAAACTGACTTCCCCAACTACATGCGACATGAAGAGTATTTAGTCACCCGTTGTTTCTCATGGCGGCAATTCAATAGTAAGAATAAGGCGCAGGCCTGTAAGACATGGAAAATGATTCCCGCGATATAGAGATCAATCTCTCGCTACGCGCCCCAATCTGCGCAGGTATATTGATGCTTCTCACGTCCGCGAGTCTTCCGGACCGGTGCCATACTTGCCGTGGGAATAGATAGCGGAGCGATGAGTGAAGAAATCGGAAGCGAGCAAGCCGACGTATGTATCGGTTTATTTATTGACCGAGACCTCACAAAACACCCTACGACTGCTCCGTTTGTTAAAACACAAATGCCCCCTGAATTGGGGCCCTGGTATGTTTATTGAGGGTTTTATTTGATACCAGTGCGGGTACGACAGGACCTGAATTTGACAATCAACACCAATAGTTCTGATTTAAAGGAGTATATTTTGGACTTGTGGCGGAGAGGGAGCGGTGCGACGGTGCGCGATTCGAACGCCTAATTAATGGCGGAGAGGGAGGGATTCGAACCCTCGATGGGCTTTTAACCCATACTCCCTTAGCAGGGGAGCGCCTTCAGCCACTCGGCCACCTCTCCGTACAAAAAACGAACCTGATCTACTTATTCCTACATTACAGAGACCGGCGCTATGCACCTTCAGCACTTTCTGCCGTAGGGCCACCTCTCCGTACAAAAAACGAACCTGATCTACTTATTCCTACATTACAGAGACCGGCGCTATGCACCTTCAGCACTTTCTGCCGTAGGGCCACCTCTCCGTACAAAAAACGAACCTGATCTGCTTATTCCTACATTACAGAGACCGGCGCTACCGCCCATCAGCAATTTATGCCGTTGGATCATCGTTCCGAAACAAAGTAAATGGTGCGCTGGGAGGGAATCGAACCCCCGACCTCCTGGTTCGTAGCCAGGCGCTCTATCCAACTGAGCTACCAGCGCGCAGAGAGGGCGTATTATCATGATGGGAGTGTACCTCGTCAACTTGGGATTACGTCTTTATCACTTCTTATTGAAAAAAAATGCCACAAGAGTAATATTACATAACATCAACGAAACTTGATTTTTTGTAATATATGAAGCCAGCCAGCATTATTCTTGATTTGTTACGCACTTATTCCTCCCGTGGGACCACAGTTCAGAAAATCATGGCGACCGGGTCCATGTTTGGTTTCAGTGAAAATTTGATGCGCGTTTCACTTTCAAGGTTAGCCACAAAGGGGACCATTGAGAACTTTCAGCGTGGCTTGTACCGGCTGACTGATTCGACAGATCACTTAAACGACTTTATCGAGGAATGGCGCCTTGGAGAGGCTAAACGTCGTGATTGGAACGGTCATTGGATCTTAGTCGAGCACCAGGGTGATAGCTGGGCCCTCAAGGCAAATGGATTTATCCAATTGGAAGGCACCCTCTGGGTAAGGCCAGATAATTTAGCGCGCTCAACCGAACAGCTTCAGGCGTTACTAGTGAATCTCGGCGCAAAGCAGGAATGTATTGTTGCAACAGGAGCCAACTTGACTGAGAAGCGGGTTGAAAATGCACTCGCGAATTTCAATATAGAGACGCTAAACCAAAACTATACCAAAGCCAGCGAAAAGTTAGCCGATAGCTTAAACAGACTAAACACGATGCCTGTAGATGCAGCACAACGAGAGAGCTTTCATCTGGGAGGTAACGCGATTCAGATATTGGCACTGGACCCTTTGTTACCAGACGAAGTAATGCCAGCGATTGATAGACACGAACTCTGGAAAACTACGCTCATCTACGACAAGGTAGGTAGAGAAATCTGGCGCGATCGAACGGGCGAACAACTCACGACGCTGCCACGAGCACAGGTAAATACCCGTTGAAACTCTAGCCATTTAGAAATAGAAATCCTAAGAGCACCTTACAAGCTCCATCTTTCAAGCACCGTACAAGCACCTAAGAGACACTTATGAATATTAGAGCCCTATTAACAGATGAAGAATTCGCTGCTGTCACTCGCAAGGATGACCTTGAGGCAGCCAAAATTGTTGCAACTGATTGGCTACTCATTGCTGGCGCCTTCTACATCGCTGGCGCGTATCCCAATCTGTTAACAATTTTGTTTGCGATTATTCTTATTGGCAGCCGTCAGCTTGGCCTAGGTGTCATCGTTCATGAAACAGGTCATCGAACGCTTTTTAGCTCATCCCGCTGGAACGACTTTGCAGGTAAGTGGTTATCCGGATACTGGGTATTCTCTGAAAAAGACGCTTACATGAAAGGGCACCTTATTCATCACAAGCAAGCCGGCACGCAGGATGATCCCGATCTCGTGAACTATCGCAAATATCCAATTAATCGCAAGGCACTGCAGCGTAAAGTGACAAGGGATCTCACGGGACAAATCGGCTGGCGTAGATTGAAGTCTATCGGGCGCTCTGTGCGCAAACTCGCAATGCACAAACGTACCATTCGGCAGTATGTACTAAGAAGCCTTGGTCTGAACTTATCGCTCTTCGCTGCACTTGCGTTAACTGGACACGCTTGGCTTTTCGCTATCTGGGTTATCGCATTCATGACGACCCATATGCTAGTCGTGAGGATTAGACAGATAGCAGAGCACGCTGGAGTACCAGACTTGTATGACATTGACCCACGGAAAAATACACGGACTCTTTATGTCAACGCACTAGAGAATCTGTTTATCGCTCCTCACGGCATTAATTATCACCTTGAGCACCACTTGCTGGCTTCGGTGCCTATTTACAGGCTTAAGAAGCTTCATCAAATTTTGCTACAAAAGGGCTACTACGATGAGATTAGATTTCAGCGAGGTTATTTTGATCTGCTCAAAAGTGTGACTCACCCCACCAACCTAACAGCTAGTACAACGGGATAATTCGACATTCCGTAGCGATTAACACAGAAGTTAAGACAGAGATTAGTAAACAACTGGACTAGCGCATCAGTCATCGGTTCCGTTCTTCTCGATCCCAGATTCACTCTGGATTCGATCATAAATTTCTTCGCGATGCACAGCAACTTCCTTGGGCGCATCGATACCTATCCTCACCTGATTCCCTTTTGCCCCAAGCACTGTGACAGAGACGTTGTCACCAATCATTAATGTCTCGCCAACACGCCGTGTCAGAATTAGCATTTATATCTCCCTTTCAAATTCCTTGCTGCAATACCGCGTCTCTATCCTAATTCCTGCGGTAAGGTCATCCGATATAACACGGATGCATTTGTGAACACTTACGTTAAGTATTGTCCAGTAGCCTAAAAAATCAAAAGCTTACTTATGCCGAATCATAATAACAGGCTCTCAAAATCGAGCGAGTTGGTTAGTCATGACTGAATCGTCAAAGCCCGGTCACCACCTACTATCTCTGGGGCCAAATTAATGCCATTACCGACTGATTCGCCCTTATCCTTTCTCGAGCTCGAAGGCGGCATGTAACGTTCGGACCGCTAATTCGAGATATTTCTCTTCAATGACAACAGAAATCTTAATCTCTGAGGTAGAAATCACCTGAATATTGATAGATTCATCGGATAAGGCTCGAAACATCTTGGTCGCAACCCCGGCATGGGACCTCATACCAACCCCTACAATCGACAATTTTGCAATTTTATTGTCGCCTATAACTTCTCTTGCGTCGATTTCGTTCGCCACGATCTGTAAAATTTCCATTGCCTGATCATAGTCACTGCGAGATACGGTGCAGGTAAAATCCGTGCTTTTGTCGGCCGCGACATTTTGGACAATCATATCGACTTCAATGTTGGCATCACTGATAGGCCCAAGAATTCTTGAAGCAATACCCGGCACATCACGCACTCCGAGCACGGTCAATTTTGCCTCATCCTTCGAAAATGCGATTCCTGATATCAGCGGTTGTTCCATTGTTCCCAATTCCTTGTCTTGCTTGTTTTTATCACCATTTTCGGATGGCAAACTATTTTCACTTATATCGCCACAAATCAGTGTACCCGGCGCATCTACATTAAAACTGGAGAGCACTCTTATTGGAACATTATATTTACTGGCAAACTCAACGGCCCGAGTTGCCAGCACGCCAGAACCAAGACTTGCAAGTTCGAGCATTTCCTCGAACGTTAGTCGTGATAGACAGCGGGCTTGTTCTACCATCCGAGGGTCTGTTGTGTATACACCCTCGACATCAGTATGTATTTGGCATTCTTGCGCCTTCAGAGCTGCCGCAAGGGCGACTGCAGAGGTGTCTGAGCCACCACGACCAATAGTGGTGATGTTACCTTCAGCGTCAGCGCCCTGAAAACCAGCAACGATAACGATTGAGCCATTTTCCATATCACTCAGAATTTTATGGGTATTTATCTCTTTAATGCGTGCACGCGTATGAGCGGAGTCAGTGACAATTCTAATTTGGCTGCCTGTATACGACTTTGCAGATGCTCCGCGGCCGATCAAAATCATCGACAAAAGTGCAATCGTAACCTGCTCACCTGTTGCAAGCAGCACGTCCATCTCGCGCCTGATCATTTTTCTACGGGCCACTGTTTCAGCAGCTGTTGTTGTTTTTTCAGCGACAGTAACAGTAGCCTTGGCTAATTCAACCAGCCGATCAGTTTCCTTGCCCATTGCAGAAACAACGACCACGACTTGATGCCCCGCACCCTTAGCGAGCAATATACGATCAGCCACATTATTCAAACAATCAATGTTCGCAACCGACGTGCCGCCAAATTTCTGAACTATTATGGCCATAAGTAATTTCTAACAAATAGTTAATGGGCGCGCACGTTGAATCAAGCACGTGCGCCCGATATTTAGACTGCAGCAACCTGCTTAAAGGTTGCTTTTCTCGAGAACATAAGCAGCAATAGAATCAAGAGCGCTGGGTAAGGCTTCAACATCACTGCCTCCTGCTCGCGCCATGTCAGGTCTGCCACCACCTTTACCACCTACTTGGCTGGCGACATGGTTAACCAACGCGCCAGCTTGAATGGTATCTGTCAGATCTTGAGTAACACCTGCAACCAGGGTAATTTTGCCGTCTTTTACTGCCGCCAGAACTACAACCCCAGACTGAAGCTTATTCTTCAATCTATCTAGTACGTCAGGTAACGTTTTCGGATCTCCGCCATCAATAAGATTTACGAGCAATTTGATGCCATTGATCTCAACCGCCGATTCTGCAAGATCGCTGCCGGCACCGCTGGCCAACTTCATATTGAGCTGACTAACTTCCTTTTCAAGCTTTTTGTTTTGATCTACTAGCTGCTTAATCTTTTCTATGAAATTGCTCTTGTCTGCACGAAGTACTAAAGCGGACTCGTTTAGCGAATCTTCAAGCAGTTCGATTGAATTAAGCGCATTTGCGCCCGTAACCCCTTCAATTCGCCGTACACCTGAGGCAATCCCCTGTTCACTCGTTAGCCTGAAGACGCCAATGTCACCCGTTCGCTTGGCATGAGTACCACCACAAAGCTCGACCGAAAAACCATCTCCCATCGTTAAGACTCTAACTTCCTCTGAGTACTTTTCGCCAAACAACGCCATTGCGCCTTTATCTCGCGCTTGCTCCAACGGCATTACTTCGGTTTGAACCTCACTGTTGGCGCGAATCTCATCATTGACCAGACGCTCTATTTGCCGCTGCTCTGTCGCGGTTACGGGTTCGAAGTGCGAAAAGTCAAATCGCAGCCTATCTGCATCAACCAGCGAGCCACGCTGGTTCACATGGTCTCCTAAAACTGTACGCAATGCAGCGTGCAAAAGATGTGTTGCTGAATGATTAAGCCGGGTGGCATCTCTCGGTGTCTTTTCAACATCAGCCTTCAGTGCTTGTCCAACGCTCAATTCGCCTTCGAGCAATTTCCCTTTATGCAGGAATGCATCGCCCGCCTTAACGGTATCAGAAACATCAAACGTGATTCCGTTACCGTAGATTCGACCGGTATCGCCAGCCTGACCACCAGACTCGGCATAGAATGGCGTTGAGTTCATTACCAACACCGCGTCTTGCCCCTCAAACACCTTGTCAGCCGGATTGTCATCGACGAATAACGCAGTAACATTACCCTCGCCTGCTAAATTTTCGTAGCCGGTAAATGATGTTGTCTCAGATAATTTGTATTGGTCAATGTCGACGCCGCCAAATTTACTTGCAGCTCTGGCACGTTGCCGCTGAGCTTCCATTTCAACGTCAAAGCCCTCCATATCAATTGTGAGGTCACGCTCACGTGCAATATCAGCAGTCAAATCCGTTGGAAACCCGAAGGTGTCGTAAAGCTTAAACACAACATCACCAGGAATTTCATTGCCGCTGAGATTCGAGATTGCTTCACTAAGAATCTTCATACCCTGGTCTAGCGTAATATCGAACTGCTCTTCTTCTTTCAACAGTACTCGTTCGATTTGGGCCTGCGCGTTTGCAATGATCGGATAAGCTTCACCCATTGTCTCAACCATCGTTGAAACCATTTTATGGAAGAACGGTCCACTAGATTGCAATTTATGACCATGCCTCAATGCGCGACGAATGATCCTGCGCATGACGTAACCGCGCCCTTCATTGGAAGGAAGCACCCCGTCGGCGATCAAGAAAGTACTGGTTCGAATATGATCAGCAATGACTTTAAGCGAAGGGTCGGCCAGATCGGTTCGATTAAGTAACTCGGCCGCCCGCTTAATAAGCGCTTTAAAAACATCGATATCATAATTGTTATGTACACCCTGCAATATCGCAGCGAGTCGCTCTAGGCCCATGCCCGTATCAACACAAGGCTTGGGTAGCGGCGTGAACGTGCCATCAGCAGATCGATCGAACTGCGCGAACACCAAATTCCAAATCTCAATATATCTATCCAACTCGCCATCAGGACTTCCTGGCGGCCCACCAGGAACATCTGCGCCATGATCCCAAAATATCTCTGAACACGGCCCACACGGGCCTGTATCACCCATGGTCCAGAAATTATCGTCATCACCCAATCGCGTAATTCGATCAGGATCAAACCCAATGTCATTAACCCAGATATCGACGGCTTCATCATCACTGGTATGAACGGTTACCCAAAGCCTGTCTTTCGGTAGCTTGATGACTTCGGTCAGAAACTCCCAGGCGAATTCGATTGCTTCCTTTTTGAAATAATCTCCAAAACTAAAGTTGCCGAGCATTTCGAAAAACGTGTGATGTCTAGCGGTGTAGCCAACGTTATCGAGATCGTTGTGTTTGCCGCCGGCTCGAACACATCGCTGACAGCTGACGGCCCGTGTGTAGCCACGATTTTCCCGCAATGCGAGTGCTTCCTTGAACTGTACCATGCCAGAATTAGTAAATAGCAGGGTTGGATCATTATCAGGAACAAGCGCAGCGCTATCGACCACGGTGTGGCCTTTGCTAACAAAAAAGTCCAAATAAGCTTTACGTAGCTCGCGAGTATCCATTGCCATTTTCTTCGTTGAATTCAGGACGGGTAAAGATACAGAAATTAAGCGGAATACAAAATAGGAAAGGGCTATTTCGCCCTATATTGACTGGATTTGATCCCAGGAAAATCCTCGTTGCTGCAGGAATCGTCCTCGTTTTGCTCTTTCGGCTGAATTTGCGGGCAAATCATGGCCAAACTTACGATGGGACACTTCTCTAATTTTCTCGAACCAATCGATATTTTCTTCACGGAAAGCATCTGAAATTACAACATCATTCACACCTTTCTGTCTCAGCTCACCACCAATTTTGACAGGGCCGTGACCCCGACTGGATCTAGATCGAATGACTGATCCAGCAAGACGATAGTCGCTCTGTAAGCCCTCATCGGTCAATCGATCTATCTGTACTTGTATCGCTTCTATTCTCGACTCAATGACCGCTTTGCTTATCGAATCGCTAATCGAATCGCTTATCGAATCGCTCGTAGAATGAAAATGGCTTGTTTTGAGGCGCTTCCGAAACCTGTTCTGAAGCTTTGTCCGTAACTCAAGACGGGAATGTTCCCGGCGTGCTAACAAATCCATCGCTGCACGCCGGATGTCTGAAGGCTTTATCTCAGCTGAAGGCTCTATCTCAGCTGAAGGCTCCTCTAATGGATCAGGATCCACTAATTGGTGTGACATTGTCCTCGGCCGCACCGTCTTCACTGCCGGTTGGCGCTAATAATTTCTCTCGAACCAGGCGTTCGATCTCAGCACCCATTTCAGGGTTGTCGAGCAGAAACTGCGCAGCATTTTTCTTGCCCTGACCAATTCGATCTTCTTTATAGCTATACCAGGCGCCCGCTTTATCCACGATGCCGATCTGAACACCAAGATCAATAACTTCACCCAAACGGTTAATTCCCTTGCCATATATAATTTGGAATTCTGTTTGTTTAAACGGAGGTGCTACCTTATTTTTGATAACTTTGACTCTGGTCTCATTACCAATAATCTCATCACCTTCTTTTATTGCACCGATGCGTCGAATATCTAGCCGAACCGATGAATAGAATTTGAGTGCATTACCACCAGTTGTAGTTTCAGGGCTACCAAACATCACGCCAATCTTCATACGAATTTGGTTAATGAAGACGACAAGTGTGTTTGAATTTTTGATGTTTCCGGTCATTTTTCTTAAGGCCTGGCTCATCAATCTTGCTTGGAGGCCAACGTGATGGTCTCCCATCTCACCTTCGATCTCTGCCTTCGGTGTCAAAGCTGCAACTGAGTCGATAACCACAACATCAACGGCACCTGAACGGACGATCATGTCGCAAACTTCAAGTGCTTGTTCACCAGTGTCTGGCTGGGAAACTAGTAAATCTTCGATATTAACGCCCAAAGCCTCAGCATAAAGAGGATCCAAGGCATGTTCTGCATCGATAAATGCGCAAGTGCCACCGGCTTTTTGTGCTTCAGCAATTACCTGCAATGTTAATGTGGTTTTACCCGATGATTCAGGGCCATAGATTTCAACAATTCGGCCCTTTGGCAACCCGCCAATTCCCAACGCGATATCAAGACCAAGCGAGCCCGTTGAAATAGCCGGAATCTTTACGTTAGGCGTATCACCTAAGCGCATCATTGTGCCTTTACCAAACTGGCGTTCAATCTGAGAAAGTGCCGCAGTCAGCGCTTTTTCTTTCTGCGGATCTACTTTTTTCGTATCAGCTTTAGACGTATTTTTTGCCGATGTTTTTGCAGCTTCTTTTGTTGTTCCTTTTATAGAGGCTGTGTTCGATTCAATGTCTGACATGGCGATTTACCCTTCTCTCAGTTGTCTATCAGTTGATTGTTTTTCTAACGTTATCTTGTTCTGTTTTAGTCGTTCTATTTTGACGGTGCTATTTTGACGGTGCTATCTTAACGGTTCAATCTTGATCGCTCTAATTAAGTAGTTCTAAAGACGAGATCTACGAAAAAGCGCTACGAATCTATCAATTTTTGACACTTACAATTTTGACTGATATGCGGCCTAAAATCACCTTGATTTCACAGAAGCATTTATACTGTATATAAAACCAGTATTCCACCCTTTTGTTGATTTCTTTCCACAAAAAGGAATATATTTTTCTCATATTTGGTCGAACTTATCCCGCCCGCGCCAGTCTTCACGTAGAATCTGGCCTGCAAGAATAATCCCACAACATGTGAGCAAGAAATTGTCGGTCCCTCCTTCAAATCAGCATACGCCCATGATGCAGCAATTCATGAAAATTAAAGCTAACCACGCCGATGAATTGTTATTTTACCGCATGGGCGACTTCTACGAACTCTTCTTTGATGACGCAAAAAAAGCTGCAGACATTCTCGACATCACACTTACAGCGAGGGGATCGTCGGCGGGTCAACCGATTCCCATGTGCGGGGTCCCCTTCCATGCCGCCGATGGATATCTGGCAAAACTTGTAAAACACGGCGTGTCTGTTGCCATCTGCGAACAAATAGGTGACCCCGCAACCTCTAAGGGTCCGGTAGAACGTAAAGTTGTTCGAATCATCACCCCCGGCACATTAACAGAAGAGTCATTACTCGACGCCAGCCGTGATAATTCCATAGCAGCCATCTATGCAAGTGCCAATGCTTTCGGGCTTGCCTCTCTAGAATTGTCCAGCGGCCGATTCGAAGTCATTGAACTCGACTCAGAGGAAGCGCTCATCAGTGAATTACACCGTGTTAATCCTGCAGAGCTTATCTTGTGCGAGGATCATAAGTATCCGCTAAACGCTGAAAACAGAGTAGGCGTTCGCAGGCGGCCCGTGTGGGAGTTTGACCTCGATGCAGCCAATACCGTCCTTACCAAACAGTTTGGTACTCGGGATCTCACCGGCTTTGGCTGTGATGGCCTGACGACAGCTATTTCCGCTGCGGGTTGCCTGCTTAGCTACGTTCAAGAAACACAACTGGCGCCATTGCCTCATATTCAAGGTCTTACCCCCTTAAACCGAGAGGATATGGTTCAGATCGACGCGGCCTCCAGGCGGAATCTGGAATTAGACACCAATATTTCCGGTGGTCATTCCAATACGCTGTTTGAAATCATCGATAAAACGTCCACTGCCATGGGAAGCAGGTTACTTAAACGATGGATCAATAGACCTATTCGCACACGACAAGTTTTGAATCGTCGACTCGATGCCATTGAGTTTTTGGCAGACAGCTATCGCTACGAGACATTACAGGCGCACCTCAAAAAAATTGGTGACATTGAACGCATTACCACCAGGGTCGCACTGAGATCTGCAAGACCGAGGGACCTGGCCCGGCTAAGAGAAGCATTTGCTGCCCTGCCTGAACTGGACGCGACACTTAAAGAGTACACAGCACCCCTGCTAATCTCACTTAATGCCGGCTGCCAACCCTTTCCGGAAATGTCAGCGCAATTGAACGCGGCCATTATTGACAATCCGCCGGTTGTTATCCGAGAAGGGGGCGTGATTGCGGAAGGCTATGATAGCGAACTCGATGAGTTGCGAGGTATCAGTGAAAATGCAGCCGAGTACCTGATCAAATTAGAAACGAAGGAGAAAGAAGAGACTGGGTTATCAACACTGAAAGTTGGATATAACAGGGTACATGGCTACTACATCGAGATAAGCCGCAGTCAGTCTGACCGGGCGCCTGACAGATATGTCAGACGCCAGACCCTCAAAAATGCAGAACGGTTTATAACGCCAGAGCTCAAGGAATTCGAAGATAAAGCGCTGAGCAGCAAGAGCAGGGCCCTCGCGCGAGAAAAATTGCTTTATGAAACATTGCTCGATGCACTGGGCGCACAGCTGCCGCGGCTTCAGGAGACAGCAACCTCTATCGCCGAATTGGATGTCATTGCTAACCTCTCAGAACGATCCCTAACACTCAGATTGTGTCGACCTGTACTAAGTGAAAAACCAGCAGTGAAAATAACAGGGGGACGACACCTGGTTGTTGAGAACATGCTAAGCGCACCATTTGTTGCAAACGATGCTTTGCTTAACCCACAGCAGCGATTAATGATTATCACTGGACCCAATATGGGAGGAAAGTCGACCTTCATGCGCCAAACGGCGCTGATTGTCCTGCTAGCTCATATCGGTAGTTTTGTGCCCGCAGAGGCAGCTGAGATAGGCTCGATTGACAGGATATTCACCCGCATCGGTTCCTCCGATGACCTCGCGAGTGGCAGATCAACCTTTATGGTCGAAATGACTGAAACCGCTATGATTCTAAACAATGCCACAGACCATAGCCTCGTCTTGCTGGATGAAATTGGCCGCGGTACTTCAACATTCGATGGACTTTCATTGGCATGGGCCTGTGCCGAATATATCGCCGAGAAATCAAAATCACTCACTTTGTTCGCTACTCATTACTTCGAACTGACAACGCTGAGCACACTTCTACCAGCAACTGAGAATATCCACCTCGCCGCGAAAGAATATGGCGATAAAATTATATTCATGTATTCCGTTAATAAGGGCCCCGCAAGCCAAAGTTACGGCCTGCAAGTCGCCAAGCTCGCCGGTGTACCAAAATCCGTGATCAACAAGGCGCGCAAGAAACTCAACGAGTTGGAGGAGGCTGATACCAGATCCTCGCCAAGCCAGTCTGACCTATTTCTGTCTGCACCAAGCGTCACCGAGACAACAGTCGATCCCTCAGTCATTGAGGAGCATCTAAAAGAAATTGATGTCGATGCACTCACACCAAGAGAAGCACTGGCGCTGGTCTACACACTGAAAGAAATGTTGGATTAATGGATTGTCTGCTAAGACATATTGTGCCGTTGGCAAAAGCTGATAGAATGCGGCTTTCCTATATTTCTAATTTAACTAAATTTCAGAATTCTAACTAAAAGGAACCATCGATGACATTTGTGGTAAGTGACGCGTGTATCAAATGCAAACACACAGACTGCGTAGAGGTATGCCCAGTAGACTGTTTTTATGAGGGTCCTAACTTCCTCGTCATCCATCCAGACGAGTGCATCGACTGCGCTCTTTGTGAACCAGAGTGCCCGATAGACGCAATTTTCTCTGAAGACGAGCTACCCGAGGCAGAGCAAGGGTTCTTGGCGCTTAATGCCGAACTTGCAGAAGTTTGGGAGAACATTACCGAGAAGAAAGATCCGCTTCCTGATGCGGAAGACTGGGCTGAGGTCAAAGACAAGCTGGATCATTTAGAAAGATAGCTCGTATATAGATAGCTCGGAAGAGAACGTTCAAGCTTCTGTATCTACGAACAAAAAGGCTGCGTATTAAAAATACGCGGCCTTTTTCGTCTGTCGTCTTTAAAAAATCACGCGGGTCATCTTTATCCAATCAAACCCACGAAAGGCTGCTACTGAAATATTGCATCCGCAGATAGCCCTTCTTTTTCCATGGTGTCTCTAAGTCTTCTCAGCGCTTCAACCTGAATCTGGCGCACACGTTCCCGAGTTAAACCAATTTCGCGGCCAACTTCTTCAAGCGTGCTCATCTCATAGCCCCGCAGTCCGAATCGGCGTGACACAACTTCTCGCTGTTTCTCACTTAGTTCAGAGAGCCAATGATCAATGTTAGACCTCAGATCAGAATCCTGTAGCTGTTCAGCAGGGTCAGTTTGACGCTCGTCAGCAAACGTATCCAGTATCGATCGCTCTGAATCTGGACCAAGCGGGGCCTCTACAGACGTCACACGCTCATTCAGGCCCATCATCCGTTTAACATCGGCGACAGGTTTGTCCAACAACTTGGCAATTTCTTCGTGGGTTGGCTCATGATCCAGCTTTTGAGAAAGCTCTCTGGCCGCTCGCAAATAAACATTCAATTCTTTGACTACATGGATAGGCAGTCGAATGGTACGCGTCTGATTCATGATCGCGCGTTCTATGGTCTGTCTGATCCACCAAGTCGCATAGGTTGAAAATCTGAACCCTCGCTCTGGATCAAATTTTTCAACCGCTCTTATCAAGCCTAAATTACCCTCTTCAATGAGATCGAGCAGAGATAGGCCGCGATTAAGATAGCGTCTTGATATCTTCACAACCAAACGCAAGTTACTCTCAATCATTCGTTTACGACCGGAGACGACACCTCTCAGTGCCTGCCGTGCAAAGTAAACTTCCTCCTCGGCCGTCAGCAGGGGAGAGAATCCAATTTCATTGAGATATAACTGGGTTGCATCCAAGTCTTTGTGGACTCTCGGAGCAATTTTAGTTTTCGGAGTGCGATCTAGAGTGCGATCTAGAGTTACGGTATCCGAGGGCTTGGCATCGATGGTGTCGATATCGACTGCATTAAGCGCCGCGTTACCAATAGAATTTTCTTTTAGCGATACTTGATCCGTTTGTACGACCATTGTTGTAGTCCTGTTAGTAAGTTCCATTCAACTCCGCGCCACATCACGTTGCAATCTACCTTCCGGGTACATCACAGCACCAACGTGCATCAAGAGCTCGCCACCACAACACAGAAGTCGATTCGACCTATGAGTATGGTTAGTCAGATTTACCAGCTTTATCGGGCAAATAAAGTAATGGGTCTTCTGGCTTGCCGTCGCGTCGAATCTCGAAATGAAGCATCTCTTGATTCAAACCACTAGAACCTATTTCGGCAACAACTTGTCCGCCTTTAACTTTTTCTCCTTCTTTTACAAGAATAGCTCGATTATGACCGTAAGCGCTCAAAAAATGATCGTTGTGTTTTACTATCACAAGCTTGCCATATCCTCGTAAACCACCACCGGCGTAAACAACAACTCCATCAGCGGCAGCAGCTACAGAATCTCCTAATCGTCCTCGAATATCAACGCCCTTATTCACTCTGCCAGTAGTTGAAAACGCCAAAATCACCTCACCGGGGATCGGCCATTGCCAATTTAATTTTGACGGTTGACTTTTTTTCACAATTTGTTTGGCCGTCTGCTTCTTGGCCTTTTTCGCGACGGGTTTTTGACGCTGAGAACTTTTTCTCGGCTCAACACCTTTAAGTCGAATCGTTTGATCTATAAAAATTGTATACGGCGGAGCGATGTTGTTAGCGCTGGCTAACCTAGCGTAATCAAGGCTATAACGAAACGCGATTGAGTAAAGCGTGTCCCCGCTCCGAACTTTGTAATACCCTTGATTAGCACCGCCAGTCTCTCCAGCGCCGACCACTGGAACATAAACACTGTCACCCCCGCAGGCTACTAATCCGAGGAGCGCAAGGGACAAAATAACGATTCTTTGACACATTTGCATAGTGGCGGACTTAAAAATGATGAGTAATGTCTAAACCTGACCCTTCTCGTTATTATTTTTTGGCATTGGTTTGTGCTTTTTATAACTGAAATATTCTAAGAGTTCATCCCTGTTTTTGCCCGCTTCTAGGACGAAATCAAATAGTTGTGCTATCCCCAAATTTGCCAGCGACCCTATCAAGCCCCAGTACAACAACAATTCCAGCAACAGCGATTCCAATCGCGACAAAAAGGTAGGGATCCTGTCCTGTAAGCTGAATATAGCTCTGTGGCAAAATAGGCTCCTGTACCAGCGGGAACTGACTACCATCGGCCTTCATTTGGTAGCTTAGAGTTTCTTTCCAGGGCCACAATTTAGCCAAAGAACCCAACATAAACCCCGTGAGCACAGCTAAAGTCTCATCTTTATGGTCTCTAAATAGCTTAGAGAGTAATTGGGCAAAGCAGATGAGGCCAATAAAACAGCCCAGCCCCAGAACAATCAGAACTTCCAGATCAAAACTCTTAATAGCATCGATGACTGTCCCATACAGGCCCAGAATCAGCAAAATAAAGCTACCTGAAAGTCCTGGCAGAATCCATGCACACACGGCTATCGCGCCACCCAAGAAGATAAACCAGAGGGTCGGTGATAATTCTAGCGGCACCACTGAGGTAACCAGAACACCTATACTCGTGCCGACGGCAGTAAAAATGACCAGATCGGTACCAAAGCGAGATATTTGGCGCGCCACGATCCAGGTCGAGGCAATAACCAAACCAAAGAAAAAGGACCAAAGAAATATTGGATGTTCTACCAGCAAATAGCTGATGCCACGCGCGAACAAAACAATGGAAATACCCATACCGCCAAAAAGAGCTAAAAGAAAATTTGCATCCACCGCCTGCCATACTGCTACAAACCCCTCTTTCTTTAAGCGAAACAACAGTGCGGGTGTACATTGCTTTATTGCATTAATGAGTCGCTCGTAGATGCCAGTGATAAACGCAATAGTGCCACCAGAAACACCAGGCACGACTTCAGCCGCACCCATGACGAGACCAATCAAGACTGTCTTCACGTACTCAGCTCTCATGCTGCGCTTCTCTATCAATTTCTCTTCATTCACACTCGTTGCCCTTAATACTTAATGTTTCACTCATCGGAGGTTCATTTGTTCAGGTTTTTCCGCTGAGTAGAGGGACAAATGTCACGTCCTCCAGCACTTCCTTTTCGATTCCTTCTTGCGTTTTTTTCACCAACAATAGCTTTTGCTTTGTACCTGCACCGACCGGTATTAACAATCTACCGCCTAATGCCAGTTGCTCAATTAACTCTTCCGGTATATGACTTGGCGATGCTGTCACGATGATGCCATCAAAAGGCCCCCGGTCCGACCAACCAATATTGCCATCATCGTGCTTAAATTGAACATTACGCAGACCAATTGTCCTAAGCGTTGAACGTGCTTTATCAAGCAACCCCTGAATACGCTCTACGGTATAAACTTTTGTAACCAACTGGGACAATATCGAAGTTTGATAGCCCGATCCTGTGCCAATTTCTAATACACGCTCGAGTTTCCCAGCAGCTAGCAGCGATTCAGTCATCCTTGCAACGACAAATGGCTGGGAGATCGTCTGATTAAACCCAATCGGTAATGAGTTATCTTCATAGGCTCGATGCGCGAGCGCCTCATCTATGAATAAGTGTCGCGGCGTCGAGTTGATAACATCAAGAATTATCTCACTCTCTATTCCTTGTTCACGTAACCTTTGGACCAGACGATTACGCGTTCGTTGAGACGTCATGCCAACGCCGCGAATATCCTGCGCCTTATTATTCTCCATAGTTGACTAACTCTTTAATTAATTCGGTCGCAAAACTACCGGTCGGCAAGGTAAAAGATAGCTGCAGGTCAGCATCATCAAAGTGCCATTTCAGATCACAAGGCAGGATTCGAAGATTTCTCAGCTGGGCCTTCATGCCCATTTTTTTCAAACCCATTGTCCAAGCAGGAAAGATGGCCTCGTACTTTTCCATAATTTCGCGGGCCGTCTCGACCCTAGACTGGCCATAAAGCCATCCTCTTGGCGCATTACTCACAATACCATCACGACCCACTGGTTGAAGCTGCTGATTCTCTGGGACATTCAGACTAGCATCCAATTCACGAAGATATTCGCCACTCTCAATTTTAGTGCCGAGCATCCAATTGAACATATAGCTACGTGCAGCAGAGAGATACATATCGCGTTGATTCTTTGGAACTTTCTCTCCATTAAACAACTTATCGGCCATAACAAGGTTCTGGCCGTCGTTACCAAATCTCTGCTCACCAAAATAGTTTGCGAATCCTGTACTCGCTAGCGAGCGGAGACGCAGCTCAAGCTCTTCGAGAACATCAGCTTCAATCGTTGTCGGTATTAGTGTTGTTGAAGTTGAAGAACTCCGTATATTTCGCAGTAGAATCACAAAACTATTCGATTCGTGTGTGCCTTTACGTAGCTTTTTGTTATATCTCTGTATGTCCAACAACTCGACGCCTTCGAGATCCCGAAAGAACGCTTCAAATTCTGGCATGTCTTTACCAGGCTTCCAGCAACTCAGCCACTGCTCAGTAATTGCGTGCCTGTCCTTTCTCCCCGAATAATTAACATCGAAGGCCCGGACGCCGGCAAACTCAGCAATTTGAGTCGCAACCCATGCTGTATTTGCACTTGTTTTTCTGACTTTAAGATAAATATGTTCGCCGCCACCCGATGGTTCAAAGCCAAGATTCTCAACGACCTTAAAATCCGATGGCTTCGATTTAAGATCAGCCCAAAAATTGGATTTTGTCCGCGTTTGCTGAAAAGTAAGTGAGCGATCACTAGTCACAGAGACTCCAATAATATGACTGCCTGTGCTGCAATCCCTTCTTCACGACCGACATATCCCATTTTTTCGGTTGTTGTTGCCTTTACATTGACCCGCCCAACCTCAGTTTCAAGATCTTCAGCTATTGATCTAGACATCGCGTCAACATATTTAGCCACTCTGGGGGCTTCTGCAATCAGCGTGATATCAGCGTTGACGACAACCATTTTTCTCTGTTTTATCATTTCAAAACATGACCTTAGCAACACTCGACTATCCGCGTCTTTGAAAGCTGGATCTGTGTCTGGAAAGTGGCGTCCAATATCACCAAGCGCAAGGGCCCCAAGAATTGCATCACAAAGTGCATGAAGAATCACATCTCCGTCTGAATGAGCCAAAACGCGCCTCTTGCTGGGTACTGATACACCACCCAATTTAATGAACACCTCTCCATTTGGAACGCTATCTTCAAATCCATGTTGTTCAAATCTATGTGCGTCAAACCCGCTACCAATTCTCAACTAGTTGGTTCTCCGTGTGCTTGCTCAGCCTCTACCTGCTGTACTCGCAAAAAATATGCTGCCAGATCAAGATCAGCAGAGTTAGTCACCTTGATATTATCTTTACTACCTTCAACCATCAGGGGCGCATAACCCATCTTCTCTAACGCGGAGGATTCATCAGTAATTTCATGGACCGTAGCATCAATAGCCGCATCGAGTGAAAGCCCCTCTGTCAGAGCTCGTTCTAGCAACTTTCGTCGAAATAGTTGTGGGGTTTGTGCCAACCAAAGCTTTTCCCTATCTTGAGTTTTCTGAATTTCATTCCCAATCACGTATTTGACAGTTTCAACTATTTTAGTGCCCAGAATACCGCCAACCTCGTGATCAAAAACAGCAGACAAAAGCCGCGCCACATCAAGCTCCCTAAAACATGGCCTGGCGGCATCATGGACCATAATCCAACTTGCTGCGGCTAGCGCCCCGGTTGTCTCTAACGCGCGCAATCCATTCAATACCGACTCCGCTCTCGTCGCTCCACCATACACAATTTGACAATCTTCAGTACCCGGCACGTCACGCCAGAACTCATCTCCTTCACTCACCACCAAAATAACCCGTCGAGGATTAATTTGGCGCACGCGCCGTAAGGTGTGAGCAAGTAAAGGTAAACCGTTTAGACTTAAATACTGTTTCGGTACCGGTCCACCAAACCGCCGTCCTTTACCTGCCGCTGGTATAACGACGTCGAAGCTCATTGGTTTGATGGCGTTCATTTCAGATTCTGTCGGTTCAGCCTCGATCATCTTCAACTAACAGGAAAAAGGTTTCTCCTTCCTTGATAAGACCAAATTCACTACGAGCTTTTTCCTCAATCGATTCAAGCCCACTCTTTAGTTCAATAATTTCGGCACGAAGAATTTTGTTACGCTGCACTTTTACGCCATTTTCTAATACTTTTCGGCCCTCTTTTGCCAGCAAGGTGCTGACGTGGGCAAAGCTTCCCTCGCCGACCCACAAGCGAAATTGTAATCCTGTCAGAATGACAAGTAAAACTGCTATTACAACCCTTCTTGCAATCATTTGAACTCCGCAATACCCTTGTAAAGCGCATGACAAGCATCTTCAATACGTAGCAACTGATTATACTTTGCGACCCTATCTGAACGGCACAGCGACCCTGTTTTAATCTGGCCTGCTGCTGTCGCAACTGCTAGATCGGCGATGGTTGTGTCTTCAGTCTCGCCGCTTCGGTGAGAAATTACAGAGGTGTAGCCTGCGGCTCTTGCCATTTGGATCGCCTCTAACGTTTCAGTTAAAGTACCAATCTGGTTCACTTTGATCAGGATCGAGTTTGCGACGCCCTGCTCAATACCTTTGGCCAATATTTTAGAGTTGGTCACGAACAAATCATCACCGACTAGTTGAACTTTGTCGCCAATCTTCTTGGTTAGTATCGCCCAACCATCCCAATCGTTTTCATCCATACCATCTTCAATAGAAATAATGGGATAACGCGCCGCCAAATCTGCCAGGTAATCCGCAAACTCTGTCGCATCAAAACTTCTGTTTTCGCTGGCAAACACATATTTACCATTGTGATAAAATTCCGAAGCAGCGCAATCCAAACCAAGACAGATATCTTCGCCTGCGATATAACCTGCCCGGGCAATAGACTCCATGATGACTTCAAGCGCAGACTCATTGCTCGGCAGATTCGGAGCAAAACCACCTTCATCACCCACTGCCGTGCTCAAGCCACGCTCCTGAAGTACGGCTTTAAGCGTATGAAAGATTTCGGCACCATAGCGCAGTGCTTCTGAGAAGCTTTTAGCGCCTACGGGTAAGATCATAAACTCCTGAATATCGACGTTGTTATCCGCGTGTTCACCGCCATTCAAAATATTCATCATCGGCACAGGCATACTGTAACGACCTGCACTCCCATCGAGTTCTGCCAAATACTCATACAGGGCCATGCCCTTTGCCATCGCGCCCGCTTTGGCGACAGCAAGGCTTACGGCAAGAATTGAATTAGCCCCAAGATTTTCTTTATTCTCGGTGCCATCAAGCTCCAGCATTCGCCGATCAATTTGTTCCTGATTCTCAACATCGAGCCCCAACAACGGCTCCCTAATTAGCGTATTTACATTTTCTACAGCTTTCAGCACCCCTTTACCAAGAAACCTTTTAGGATCTTTGTCTCTCAGTTCTAGGGCTTCACGTGAACCCGTTGATGCGCCAGATGGAACGCAGGCAGAGGCCTTCATGCCATTTTCTAGTTCTACGCTCGCCTCAATGGTGGGGTTTCCACGCGAGTCAAGAATCTCAATTGCTCTGATGTCTACTATTGCTGTCATTTCCTTAAGCCCTGCTCTTTCTCTGGTTGCGATCAAATCGCCTGTTATTAGATACCAAAAGGTTTGAATTCTATACTTTCATGCCATTGTACCGACATTTATCCCTACATTTCCTGTAATAGCATTTTGCGCATATTAGCTATGCTAGTGCTACACCAAATGACGGTTCACATCTGTAGCTTTAACAAGCCCATCAATCTGTAGCAATAGCGACAACAAAGATCCCATTTGATCCAAACGCCATGAATTAGGGCCATCACTCAGCGCATTGTCGGGGTCCGGATGTGTCTCCATAAAAAGTCCGTGAATACCTGCTGCTACTGCCGCACGAGCGAGCACCGGTACCATCTCTCGCTGACCACCTGAGCTTGCGCCCTGACCACCGGGAAGTTGCACAGAATGAGTTGCATCGAATACGACGGGACAGCCCGTCTCTTTCATCACTTCCAGAGAGCGCATATCTGAGACAAGGTTATTATATCCAAAGCTAACGCCGCGCTCGCACACCATGATATTTTCGTTGCCTGTCGCCTTGGCCTTAGCCACCACATGTTGCATATCCCAGGGCGCCAAGAACTGGCCTTTCTTGATATTTACAGGTAATCCCGTTGCTGCAACCTTTTGTATAAAACCCGTTTGGCGACACAAGAAGGCAGGCGTTTGAAGTACAGACACAACATCGGCAACTTCGTCGAGCGGCGTATCCTCATGCACGTCAGTGAGGACAGGCAAGCCTAAATCTTGCTTAACCTTTTGCAGAATTTTCAGCCCCATTTCAATGCCAGGACCTCGATAACTCTCATGTGATGAACGATTCGCTTTATCGAAGGAAGATTTGTAGATCAAATATATCCCAAGACGCTCGCACTCTTCCTTTAGTTTGGCAGCGGTATCCATCGCCATTTGCTCACTCTCAACAACGCATGTCCCAGCGATGAGGAAAAATGGCGTACTATCGGTAACTTCAAAGTCACATAATTTCATTTATTGTCAACGACCTTACTTAGCTGTTTTAGATTTAGCCTAATGCACTAAGCCTTAGACGCTTTTTGCTTTTCCTTTTGCTTATTTAGGCCAGCTTCTATAAAGCTAGTAAAAAGCGGGTGTCCGCGACGCGGAGAGGAGGTAAATTCAGGATGAAATTGGGTTGCGATAAACCACGGATGGTCTTTTATTTCGATGACTTCGACCAGAGAGTTATCCATAGAACGACCAGCGACCAACATGCCGGCCTCTTCTAGTAGAGGTACATAATGATCATTGACCTCGTAGCGATGACGATGGCGCTCGTTAATAGAATCTTCCCCATAAACGCGAGTAGTCGTTGAGTCTGGCGTTAAACGACATTCCTGCTCACCCATACGCATCGTACCGCCAAGATCAGAATCAACGTTTCGGGTTTCAACTTCTCCGCCTTCAGTCTTCCATTCCATAATAAGGCCAATAACGGGATGAGGCGTGTTGGGATTATTTTCAGTTGTATTAGCATTTTCAAGACCTGCCACATTTCTAGCGATATCGACTATTGCTGCATGTAGGCCATAACAAATACCAAGATAAGGGACCTTATGTTCGCGGGCAAATTGAGCCGCAAGCACTTTGCCTTCAAATCCTCGATCCCCAAAACCACCCGGCACCAAAATAGCATCTGCACCTTCCAATTTACCGATTCCGTTATCGACTAAATCTTGGGCCTCGATGAAATCCACTTCAACTTTTGTATGGGTCTTGATGCCAGCGTGGGTGATGGCCTCATTTAGTGATTTATAAGCGTCCAAAAGCGCCATATATTTACCCACCATCGCGAGCTTAATTGTATGCTTTGGCGCAGCCTCAGCTTCTACAACTTTTCGCCAGCTACTTAAATCAGCATCAGGACATGGAAGGTCGAGCAAAGAAACGACGATGTCATCGAGTTTTCTCTCGTGCAACATTTCGGGAATCTGATAGATACTCTTGGCATCGATCAAAGGTATAACTGCCTTACGATCGACATTGGTAAACAAAGCGATCTTATCTCTGGAGGAGCGATCAATTTCATGGTCCGATCGAACAATCAGCACGTCTGGTTGCAAACCGATTGATCTAAGCTCTTTTACTGAGTGCTGTGTTGGCTTGGTTTTCGTTTCCCCCGCCGTTGCGATGTAAGGCACCAAAGTCAGGTGGATAAAGACCACTCTATTTGAACCAAGTTCGAAACGGATTTGCCTCGCTGCCTCAAGGAATGGTTGCGACTCAATGTCACCAACCGTACCACCGACTTCGACAATAGCAATATCGCTGTTTTTTGCACCATCGTAGACTCGTCGTTTTATTTCGTCGGTAATATGCGGGATGACCTGAACCGTTGCGCCCAGATAGTCGCCTCTTCGTTCTCTGGCAATGACGTCCGCGTAAACTTGACCGGTAGTAAAGTTATTTTTACGGCTCATACGGGTGCTGATAAATCGTTCGTAATGACCAAGATCAAGATCAGTCTCGGTGCCGTCTGCTGTAACGAACACCTCACCATGCTGTAAGGGGCTCATGGTGCCAGGATCCACATTGATATATGGGTCAAGCTTCAGCATGGTGATTTTAAGCCCACGGGCTTCAAGGATCGCACCTAGCGAAGCAGCAGCGAGGCCCTTTCCTAACGAGGAAACAACCCCACCGGTAACAAAAATAAATCGAGACATTAGACTCCCATCATGAGGAAAAAACGACCGCCAGAATGATTTCTGTTGCGCGGCTAAGATGGGATTCTAGATTACCACTCCTCCCCCTCCCTCTCAATCTTAATTCGGGCTAGATGTGCTTTTATTTCAAAAGCTTAGAAGGATTTCAATCGAGGGTTAATTTATCTTGACAATGGAATCGAAAATACATGCCTGTTTCATTTGGCGCTGCGCGCCAATCTTTGGCGATCATCGGCTCAATCAGCCAGCCTGGCAGCCCTGCAATAGCCACTAATTCTTCATTGCAGAACACCAACGGGATCCTATCTCGCAACCAGGGTGGCATCCCCTGCTCTTGAAAAACGTTTTTTAACGTCCGCGTTTTTGACAGCTTAATTGCTTCACCACCTTGCCGAAACTTCACCGTCATTCGGCCATTAGCAGGCACTACCAACCTCAGCCCCTTGCCCCTGCCGTTAGCGTATTTCTTTCGACATTGCTCATCGCTCGTAAAAAAATTTGTGACCAATTTACCGCCATTAAGCTCAAGAACAGATTGTTCCGGCAGGCTCTGAGGATCGATATCACGAGCAAATACACTACTTGCGTCAAAACCCGGTAGTTCACGCACGATATACAAATAGCCGTCATAACGTACAAACGCATACTGTTTCCAGCTGGGCCCAGGGGCAGCGGGGCTGTCTGGCGACTCAAGCAGTTGTGGTAGCTGTTTATTCAATAGGTTTGAAGATGGCGACGGCAGCCCTAATTTTGAAACCCAATGCCGAATAATGTTTCTCTGGCGAGCCGGTAAATATTCACGCAACCTATCTATCGACAGACCACCTTCCAGATCAAGTACCAGCTCAAAATCGCTCTCAGCGATTGATTCAATCAATTGGCGAGCTTCGCTGTCTCGCTCCAGAGACTGTGAGATCGTTTTAGGCAGCTGTGGCCATCTGGTCTTCAGCTTTGGGATGACATCGTTACGAAGGAAGTTTCGATCAAAACTCGAATCCAAGTTGCTCTCGTCTTCAATCCACTCGAGCTGATGTTCCTTAGCATAGTCAAGAATGTCACTACGCTCGGTTTGTATCATTGGGCGAAGCAGTACCGCATCGCCAAGGGGACGCTCAGGTGGAATCGCTTGTATTCCAAAAGGACTACTACCACGCAGAAAATAAAACAGCGCAGTTTCAATCTGATCATCTAGGTGGTGTGCGAGTAAAAGCAAATCACCGGCCCGAACATAGTCTAACCACGTTTGGTATCTCGCCTTGCGAGCATTATCTTCTTTGTTTCCCGATAACGAAATCACCGGAGTTTCAGCAACAAACTCAACCCCGAGATCCTCGCACACTTTTTCACAGTGCGACTGCCAGGCATCGGCGTTCGGACTAAAGCCGTGATTAATATGGGAAGCAATAATGTGTCTGATTCGTGCTACTCCATTTTGTTCAACGTCAGTGACCACCCGCACCAACTCATGCAGTAATACGTGTGAATCCACACCCCCACTATAGCCAATGACCACTCGGTCTATCGTGTTTGACTCAAGCAGCTCCTGCAGACGGGAGGTAAATATTTGCCTAGACACAGATTCCTTCCAGCTCAGTAGTCAAATTGCACCTGATCCGTTCCATAACGATCCCTGAGGTTCTGAATAAGCTGATCATCGGGAGACACTCGCCAAGCATCACCCAGCGAAACTTCAGCAACCGCATCACTTCTTTGATATTGAATTGAAACCCGACAACCGACCCCTTTGTATGGCAGCAGCAAACCTGCTAGCTCCTGACAAAAACCGGTATCCAATACAGAACCATTCAAACTTAAACGCAAGCACTTGATTGATCGCTCTCGAGCCTCGAGCAAATCTAGGACCTCGCTCGCTCGCATCTTTAGACCACCACTAAATTCGTCGGAACTCAGGGTACCTTGCATGACAACAAGTTGATCTTTTTGTAACTTGGCGTGGTTTGACTCAAATAAATCGGCAAAAACAGCAACCTCTAAACGCCCACTGCGATCATCAAGTGTGATGAAGGCTAAAGTCTCTCCACGTTTACTTTTCATCGTCCGCATGCCAACGATAAGGCCCGCAACGGTCTGAACGGCCTTGCTAGCGCGCAGATCATGTATCCGCGTTTTTGCGAAATACCTGAGCTCTTTCTTATACAAATCAATTGGGTGCCCGGTCAGGTACAAACCTAAGGTATCTTTCTCTCGGCTTAGGCGATCTTTGAAGGACACACAACGTAGCCCCTCCGTGTAGTTATAGGGGCACCCAGAATCGTTGCCGGTTGACATAATATCTTCGCCAAAAAGATCCATCAGCCCGCTATCTTGATTGCGAGACTTTTGCTCCGCTGTTTTTACTGCATCGTACTGGTTAGCTAGTAATAGCGCACGTTTAAAATCAATAGGATTAACGTCTTCGGGGATCTGTCGCTGATCAATCAGATTATCTAACGCACCGCTGCCTATCAAAGCTTCCACGGCTCGTTTATTCACTTTTCTGGCATCAACCCGATGACAAAAATCAAACATATCGGTGTAGGGACTATCTTGACGACCGGCAACGATTGCTTCGATGGGACCTTCGCCCAAACCTTTGATAGCGCCCAAGCCATAGATAATACTGCTGTTAGAGTTTGCGATAAACCGGAATTCACCTTCATTGACATCAGGAGGCGCAAGCGTGATCTTCATTTCACGGCATTCCTCGACATTTATCACAACCTTCTCTGTCGTTTGCATATCAGCAGATAGGACCGATGCCATAAAATCCGCTGGATAGTGATGCTTCAGCCATGCTGTTTGATAGGCAACTTTCGCATAAGCTACCGAATGAGGTTTGTTAAAACCATATCCTGCAAACATTTCCATCAAGTCAAAAATATGGCCAGCTTGCGCTTCTGGCACATCATTTTTCATCGCACCTTGCAAGAACACTGTGCGCTGCTTAGCCATCTCTTCTGGTTTCTTCTTACCCATGGCACGTCGAAGTAAATCGGCATCGGCTAAGGAATAGCCAGCAAGTACCTGGGCAATCTGCATCACCTGCTCTTGATAAAGCATCACACCATAGGTGCCTTCAAGGACATGTTTCAGGCTTGGATGAAGGTAGTCGACCTCATCAATGCCGTGTTTACGACGTATAAAGTCATCTGCTAGCTGCATCGGCCCAGGACGAAACAAAGCAACCAACGCGACGATGTCACCAAAACGCGTAGGTTTCACCTTCTTCATGAGATCTTTCATACCACGAGACTCAAGCTGGAATACAGCGGTTGTCTGTGCTCTTCTGAAATTCTCATAGATCGCAGGTTCGTCCAACGAAATCGCTTCAATATCAACTAACGGTTTGCCATCTCTAGAAAGCTGGGCGTTAATTGTCTTGAGTGCTCTATCTATAACGGTAAGCGTGCGCAAACCCAGGAAATCGAACTTCACTAAACCCGCTTGCTCGACATCATCCTTGTCGAATTGGGTCATGAAATTGCCACCGGTCTCGTCGCAATAAATTGGAGAAAAATCACTAATCTTGGTGGGTGCAATCACAACACCGCCGGCGTGTTTACCTACATTTCGCGTCAGACCTTCAAGTTTAAGCGCCATCTCCATGATTTCCTGCGCTTCCTCGCTTTCATGCAAAAATTCACGCAGTAATGGCTCATCTTCCTGGGCTTTTTCTAACGTCATGCCTGGATCAAAAGGAATGAGTTTCGATAACTTGTCTGCAAGACCATAGGGTTTGCCCTGAACCCGAGCAACATCCCGAACGACAGCTTTCGCTGCCATCGTGCCGAAGGTAATAATCTGGGAGACCGCATTGCGACCATATTGATCAGCAACATGCTGTATCACCTTATCGCGACCATCCATGCAAAAGTCGATGTCAAAGTCAGGCAAAGATACCCGCTCAGGATTAAGGAAGCGCTCAAACAATAGATCGTATTCGAGCGGGTCGACATCTGTAATAAGCAACGCATAGGCAACCAAAGACCCCGCCCCCGAACCCCGTCCTGGCCCGACGGGTATGTCATTCTCTTTCGACCACTGAATGAACTCCATGACAATTAAAAAATAACCGGGGAAACCCATGTCATTAATAACGCCAAGCTCGAACGCTAGCCGTTCATCATAAGGAATTCGCTGCTCAGCAAATTCCGGTGCACTGGTATCAAATATTTTTTCGAGGCGAGTATTGAGGCCTTTTTCTGAAACTTCACAGAAAAACTGTGCCGTCGTATAACCCTCTGGAATTGGGAACTCAGGCAGATAATAGTTACCTAGATCAACGGTAGCTGAACATCTACGTGCAATCTCGACGGTGTTTTCAATCGCCTCGGGAATATCCGCGAACAGCTCACACATCTCTGCCGGCGACCGAAGATATTGTTCTTCGCTATAGCGGTGCTCTCTGCGGGGGTCATCAAAGGTCCTGCCATCATGAATACAGACTCGAACCTCGTGCGCCTCGTATTCCTCAGTCTTGAGGAATCTCACATCATTCGTTGCGACAACAGGGCATCCAAGCTCGAGCGCGATATCAACAGCTTCGTGAATGTAGGTTTCTTCGTTTAGGCGGCCAGTACGCTGTAACTCCAGATAAAAGGCGTCTGGGAACATCTCCATCCAGGCTTTAACCCGGTGTACGGCTTCATCGCGCTTGTTCGCGAGAATGGCTTTACCTACATCGCCAAGCCTTCCTGCGGATAAAGCGATTAATCCATCACACTGCTCGGCTAACCACGATTTTTTGAGTAGCGCCTTGCCCAATCGCTGACCTTCCAGGTAAGCACGGGATAACAATTCAGAAATATTGCGGTAGCCCTTTTCATCACGCGCCAGCAATACTAAAGGCGTAGGATCATCTTGTGCGTTATCAGCTTCAATCCAGACGTCCGTGCCAATAATCGGTTTGATCCCAGCTGCGGTGGCAGCTTTGTAAAATTTGACAAGGGCAAACAGGTTATTGATATCTGTCACAGCAACTGCGGGGCTATTTTGCTCTGCAAGCGCTGCCATCAAGGGCTTCACTCGAACCGTACCGTCGCTAAGCGAGTACTCCGTGTGAAGGCGAAGATGAATGAAAGTAGGTGGCATTTTTTATGAGTTCGGCTTGTGGAATCGTGTTGTGAAATTCAGGGATGAGTTTACTGGATAAATGGTGAAGACCAGCACTATATAGTAAACCAAGCTGCAGCCAGCCTAAAGCATTGAACGATCCAATGGTGAGTTTTTTTAAACGGCTAACACTTATCGATGCTCCCTTTAAAGAAGCTTTGCGCCATTTGGCACAGCCTGATCTGGACTCACCAAAACTACAGCACCCCCCGTATTGTGAAACCCTGTAACCAAACATTCCGACATCATTGGACCGATTTGTTTAGCCGGAAAATTAACCACAGCCATAACTTGTTTACCGACCAAATCCGATTTTTGATATAGATCAGTAATTTGCGCACTAGACTTTTTAATACCAATTTCTGACCCAAAATCCACCTTAAGTCTATAGGCAGGGTTTCTGGCTTCAGGAAAGTCTTCGACTTCAAGAATGGTTCCAACGCGTAGCTCCACTTTTGTGAAGTCTTGCCAATCAATCAATTCCATAGGGTTCTGTTCCAGTTTTTCATTAACTTGAGGACACCGCTTGCGAGCAGCGCGTCCTATTTATCGAATAAGTAACCTGCTCGAACTAACTCTAACTTCGCCTTCTCAATATTGTTAGATTTGACTAGCAGATAATCTGTGTCGAACGTCGAGATTGCAAAGAGACTAATTTCAGCCTCAGCTAACACTTTACTCAAATGGGCAAGGATGCCGGTTAGCGCAAAATCGAGCTGACCCGCGACCTTGATGCAGCACCAATCCTTCTCCTGCGCATCACTTTCAATTGAAACTTTTTCTGAACAGACAATCGAAAGCTCATCCTGCGTTCTTGTCACCGAGGATATCTCGCTCGAAAAAACCTCCGGCGGAATGACAACATGCGCCGCCGAACGATGAATTGTAAATTTACCAGACAACAAAATCAGGCTCGGTAAATTATTTCCAATCTCTTTATCATTGGTTTTCTCCGATGTTTCGCCGGACGCAGAAAGTGGCTGAACCAGATCCCAGAGATTGCCATACAAGTCACGAAAAACCACAACTGTACCGTAAACTTCATGCCGAGGCTCCTCGGTAAGCTCAACACCCTGCTGCTTCAAATTCTCAAGGTCGCGCCAAAAATCATCCGTATGAAGAAACAGAAAAACCCGATCGCCGGTTTGATTCCCAACAAAAGTCTTTTGCTCATCGATCACTGGAATCGCCAATACAATGCACGGGCCAGACTCACCCGGTGACATCCGCACAAACCTTTTGTCGCCGCCGATGGGAGTATCTTCCACCAACCTAAAACCCAGTTTCTCTCGATAGTAGGTGATCGCCTCGTCGTAGTCATTAACCATCACCAAGACGTTCGCAATATGTCTTTTATTCATTTAGAGCATGCCTGTTTGATTGTTCGCTTTTAATTTAAGCGGTGTCGCGCCAAGGAGAGGTAACTTTTTAACGCTATGGTAAGTCAGAGCTAAACTTATGCTGTGACTCACAATAACTTCAGGAACGGGCGGGTCGCCGGAAAAAAAGCACGCTTACCGTCATAAACAAGTCGATCGCCATAAAGCGCTTTGAATGTTTCAACTAAGGATGTCTGACAGTGAAAGAATATTGCGCATCCCGTCAGCGCCTTCTTACTCCATCCCAAACGCGTTGGACTGCCGCCACGAAGAACATAGGATGGTTCACCCCACTTCAAACTCTCTTCCAAAGTAATTGCAGGATTAATCGTCTTCGCTGACACCATCACCAACCCGCGCAACTGTTCTAGCTTTGCACGATCCGCTCCGTCGAAGCTTTCAAAGACTGCACTAACCCGAGTATCCGTTTTTTCCGTCATAACACACGCTCACCAGATTGCCAATTGAAACCCTCAAAAGGGATATTACTTTGTTCAGGGATGAGATAGTATTCCTGAGCTGTTACAGATTAAAGCAGTTCTGTATGTATGTGTAGTTTCGGAAAATGCTTTCTAGCGATGTCCTCTCGTACGTATTTCCTGCATCTTTGCGCAGCACAATAAGAACTATAAATTTATTCCTGGGGGGAATAGTGAAATGGCAGAAATGACAGGGCGCGTAAAATGGTTTGATGAAAAGAAAGGATTTGGCTTCATTGAACGCGAAGATGGTAATGATGTGTTCGTTCACTTCAGGTCCATCACAGGTGAAGGCTTTAAGACACTCACTGATGGCCAAGAAGTAAAATTTGAAGTTGAACCAGGACCCAAAGGTCCGCAAGCGGTAAACGTTAGCGCTCTTTAGAGCTTTTATCTTCGAGCAGTGATAGCTACAAATTCACATCCTATCGACCGGCCAGGACGATAGGATGGCTTGAAATTCAGAATTGATGGACATAACGCCATTCTTGATTTTCTAAAACATCTAAACGAGCCTCATCGGTAGCGCTCAAAGCACCGCATTGCTTTCCGAAAAAGGCCCTCAAAAATTTGATCTACAAATATCAATCTCTAGTTCCCTGATACTGAATCCACTTTGCCAAAAATCATTTCCAATTTCTCTTTAATATCGGCGGGTAATTCAGGCGCGAGTATAGATTCAATGTTTTGGGTTAAATGAACTTCACTACCGGTTCCGGTTAACACCACCGTCGCACCAGGTTCATAGCGACAGAGCCTATAGGCTGCCTGTACCAGTGAATTTATTTCTGAATGGGTCTCCAAAAAGCCTAACGGGTTAGCGAAATCAAGGACGTTTTCTTGCACATCTCCAGCCGCTATCAACTTTTCCACTATTTCACACAACGCTTCTGGCTGACTCAAAGCTCGTCTAACAGCGAACATAATTTGAGTCCCTACGTTCTTTTCAATTGTTAGTGGAAATACTGTTTTGCGCGCACTCGGGTTCAAAATGTTGAACCCGACCATCACCACATCAAAAAAATCATCAGGCAGCGCTACTTGCAACATTTTATGCGAGGGGTCACTGATGAATTGTTCAGTAATACCAAGGTGTCTAATTTTCCCTTTCTGCTTCTGCTCCAAGAGTGCAGGTATCAATTCATTAACACAGTGGGAGTATTGATCAATTGTTACACCGTGCAAATTGAACACATCGATATAGTCAGTCTGCAATCGACCCAGACTTAGCTCCAGCGATTCTACGACATCTGTTGCGCTCATCAAATGCGCACCTCGACCAGCACTCGACTTAGTTGAAATAACAACTTGATCACGCTTACCCTTAATTGCATTTCCTACTGCTGATTCTGTTTTATAGGCACGGGCGGTATCAATAAAATTGACACCTAATTCGAGTGCATGAGACACGATTCGAGCAGCATGAGTTTCAGATTTCCCATGAGCCAAGCCCAGGCGACTATGACCACCGCAACCTAGACCGGCAACACTCACCTCTATATTCGTGCGCCCTAGCTTTACTGTTTGCATATTCTTCCAATAATAATTATTTGTTTCAGACCCTAAGCTTTCGTCTACTCTGTATCTGGAATGATAAAGCCAATCCAAACATCCAGCGCTCTTTTTGTGAATTATTGCACATGACAGAGATGGTGCTAAAGTAAACGCAAACTCTTTTATAGGAGTAGAGCTTCATGACGAAAATTATTGATGCAGTGCGCACAATTTGCCTAGGTTTGCCAGAGACGCAAGAAGTCTTATCGCATGGTTCACCGACTTACAAAGCGGCACAGAAATCATTTGCGATTTATTCGCTGAATCATCATGGTGATGACAAGGTAGCCCTATTGGTGAACCTCTCCGTTGAATCACAACAGATGCTGGTATCCTCCGCACCAAAAATATTCTTCGTGCCACCCTACGTTGGCACAAAGGGTTGGGTTGGTATCGAACTAAACAAGGGGCTGGATTGGAACAGGGTTGCCCAACTAGCGCTTGATGGGTATTGTCGGAGCGTGTCGCCCTCAAAAGCAAAGACAGCAATACTACCTGCGTTCTTGCCACCAACAATCCAAATGAAACCTGAAGACATCAACCCGCTGAAATCAAAAACCAATCAGGCTATTCTCACAAAACTGAGGTCGATCGCATTGGATCTGCCAGAAACAGTCGAAAATTCCCAGTTTGGCAATCCATGTTTCAAAGCTGGCAAAAAGAGTTTCGCCGTTATTTCTCATCACAAGGGTACCACTACGCTTCAAATCTGGGTGGGCGCAGACCGTCAGTTATCAATGACATCCTTTGACGAAAGATTCAAAATTCCATCTTATATCGGTCACAATGGTTGGATAAATCTAAATCTCGATACCAAACTGAATTGGAAAGAAATAGGTGAACTTGTTGAGATGAGCTACAGGCATTTCGCGCTAAAAAGAATGCTATACGCGCTTGATTCCGCCGGACCTTGACAGATACTAACGTGTACTCTTTTAGCCCGCTAAAGGAACGAAACTCAGTTTCGAGCTTCGCAAACCGCTATCAAGCACATGAGCAAGTTTCAACATCAGTACTTAAGATTTGTTGATGTGTTTGCTGGTGACAGAAAGCACAGAGGAATTTGGTATGTCATGAAGTTGATTGTCATCAGGTAGGCAATCTGCGTCCGCAAAAGCTAACAACTCAGGATCTTGATCGCAAAATAGAATATCAAAACTCAGACGATCCCCACCATACAATCCCCGATGAATCATATTGGCAGAGAATACTAATAAATCACCAGCTTTGAGCGGCACTGTTACGCCAGTGCTCAAGGCCTGAGAGCACAAATGGCCACTACGCTCCAGGCGAACTTCACTTTCCTCGTCAGTGTCCCAGGCAGCGTGCGAGCCAGGGACAAGTTCCATCCCTGGTTCGTCACGAACAGGAACGCGAAAATGAATAACATTGACTCGTCGAAAAGACTCTTGCTGCTGCTCGATACTCATACCGCTATATTGAATATCACGATGCCAATAGTTTTTTTGATCAATTTTGGTTGGATTAAAAAAGAGCTGCGTGTTCATAAATGCCGGCCCAGCGGGGATAAGCTTTAACGCAAGCTGATACATTTCATCTTGGCAGATGAATCGAAACAATTTGATTCGATCTTCTTCAGGTAGAATTTTAGTGCCCGTCAAATAGGCGCTATTAACGGCTTTGGCTTCATAGCAAGCGTTATTCTCCAACTTCCAAGCTTCATGGAACTTAAGCAACACCTCTTCAAGCGCTTTTATTTCTGGTTGAGGGAAAAAATTCTCACACAACAGATATCCCTGACTTTCGTAATCTTCTATCAAACTCACGACGCCTGGCCCTGAAGTAGGCGCGGCTTTCGAAAGTTTGGACTAACTCCAGCTTCAGCTAGCCTTGCGAGACCTTCATCATAATGCCTACCGACCATTTTCACTCCGTGGGAGTCGTCGCCCGGTACTAGTGATATACCCATTGACTTCGCCGTGTGTAGGATCGACTGATGCGGATAGGGTTCTCCGCCAGGTTTATCGAAACCTGCCATATTAAAGTCCAAAATTAAATCGTGGGACTTAATCGCCTCTAAGTTTCTGGTGATACGCTCCGCTACACCAGGATGATCCATCGTTTTCATGTAAGCCCGGTCAAAAATTCTAATCAGGTCAAAATGACCAATGACAGATGGCTCAAAGCGCTCTATCATTTCAAGCTGCTGATCGAAGTAAGCACAGTAAAGTTGTTCGATACCACCGTGATATTGCACGGCTTTCTCATATTCTTCAGCAGAGAAATCAATCATCATGTCACTCACATGATGAACAGAACCAACAATATAGTCTGGTTTATATCGCTCGATAATATGATCTACAAACGCGACAGACCCAGTACAAGATTCAATTTCAAAGCCAACTAGCAGCTCGACCTGAGTTTTGTATTTCTGTTTTAGGCGTATACATTCAGTGAAATAGTCGTGGAACCTGCGCTGTAATTTATCGGCACTCAAACCTGCGTCCCGCTCATCCGGATAAACAAACTGCTCCGTCACGGCAGGCATATGTTCCGTGACCCCGAACCAGGTAAATCCTGCAGCAATGTAAGCGAGAACGATCTCTTCAAGCGAATCTTCTGCATGATTACAAAACTGACCGCTGTGCCCGCCGTGGACCGAGACTTTGAGAGCTTCCAATTTATTCCTCAATTAGCATTGATGGCAGAAGCACAAAGTATCTCACACAGATCACTAAAAAAAATTTCCTTCTCTATCCAAAAAGCTAATTATTTACACATGCTGACTGAATCACAGCAATTGTATATTGAGCAGATGATTACGATATGATGCAGCTAACTCTACTTCGCTGCCCGAGGCCAAACAACCGTGACTCAGGTTTTTCTGACCACCTCACACATGATATTTCGCAAGTTTGAAACCGAAGACCTTGATCGGCTCGCGGCAATTTCAGGTGAAGTGGATGGGAGTCGATATATCGGCGACGGCGAACCACTCTCACATGAAATGACTGAACTCTGGATCGCTCGCTCCAGAATGAACGTTGAAAAATTTGGTTACGGTACTGGAGCCTTAGTTGAGAAGGAAACCAATAAGCTCATCGGCTGGGCTGGCTTCTCAGGACCAGAGAACAAGCTAGAAGAAATCATCTATGGCTTTACTCAGTCTCATTGGCAGTTGGGATTGGGCAACGAGTTACTCAGCGGTCTCATCACTTACGCTCGTGATGAACTAAACCATCGCTCGATGAGAGCAACCGTTGACCCTAGAAATACAGCATCAGTTCGAATGCTTGTGAAACAAAATTTTGAGTTGAGTGACGAGTCTTATCAGGGGGATCCTGAAACCTATTTATACGTTTTGGCGCTATGATACTGAAGGCCGAATCTACCACAGGTTTGAATAGTACTTACTTAGGCTCCGTTTAATTGAAACGAGATCTATTGAGTTCCCGTGAGTAAATATCCATTCCTGGGTGAATTTCGGAGACTTTCAAAACTGTTGGTTTAAAAATCAATAAAGCGTCGGGAAGTAACCATGGGGATGTTTAGTTTGCGGATAAGAACTAGTTAGCGCCGGGTAACGAGGGCTTTATTTTTTCCGCTCGATAGTCTAAATTCGCTTAACGCTCATAAAGTAAAGCTTTGCCGTGAAAGTCATTCATCAGGAAAATCAAAAACTGGCCGAGGGTCCCTTATGGCAAGCTGGCAACCTCTATTGGGTTGATATCAAGGCTTGCAATCTACACCGGCTAAATTTATCAACGAACAGTCATGAAACTCGCCACTTCCAAGAACAACTAACCAGTATCTCTCCCGCGGTTTCCGGCGATTTCATTGTGACAACTCGGCACGGAGTTGCTCGATTGGCAAGATTTGAAGCGGACCTTATTCCATTAGTTGACGTCGAGAGCGCAATTGCTAGCAACAGATTCAACGATGCCAAAGTTGACACCAACGGAGAGCTTTGGGCTGGTACGATGGATGACGGCGAAACAGATGCCACAGGCTCGCTGTACCGAATTGGTACCGACTTGAGCGTCTCGAAGGAAGACACAGGCTATTACATTACTAATGGTCCAACTTTTTCGCCAGATGGCACTTATCTTTACCATACAGACTCTGCTAAAAAAGAGATTTACCGATTTAAACTTTCAGCAAATGGACTCAGCGAAAGGCAGCTTTTTATATCGCTAGGTGATGCGCATGGCCACCCTGACGGTATGACCGTCGATGCTAACGGGTGTATCTGGGTATGTGAATATGGCGGTTGGGGTATCTCAAAGTTCGATCATGAGGGTAATTTTCTTTCCAAGCTGGATCTACCTGTATCAAATGTGACTAGCTGTACATTCGGTGGTGACAACTTAGATGTTCTATTTGTGACATCTGCTGCAAAAGGTCTTACTGCATCGGAATTAGAGGAACAGCCCATGGCGGGCAGTATCTTTCAGTTAGTACCCGGAGTGACGGGGCTTGAGACCAACGTATTCGGTGGGTAGAGGAAAAAGTCACTAAGCCATTAGTACGAAGAGTCGCGCCAAACTCCACATCAAAAAACGCTGAAGCTTAGTTGCCCTGAAAGTTCGCACCTAATCTTATCTTAGAATATGAAGGCGCAATCGAAACATAGGTTTTTTCAAAATCAAGTTGACCACGAGGGCCACGCCAAAGGCTCTCTCAATCTTCACATCAACGTCGAAAAACTGTCATCGCCGAAACCCACAGCCGCCTGCACTTCGAGCGTTAACGAAAAGTCATTACCCATGTCAACATTGTACCCAACCGCAACCAAGAACCATTTCGGCAAACAAACTCGAGGACATCAAAAACAACACCAACGCACAAACAATTTTCTTCATGTGACACACCTTAAAAATATAATGTAGTCATGTACCTTCGCCAGGGCGCGCACATCATCACAAGTCGTTTGCGATTATGACAAGGTATTGAAATAATTTGTTAGAGGTGTCAAAAAAGCCAACTGCTCAGACAATTTTAATTAACACTCATACAAGGGTGTTGGAGAACAGTCAGAAATTTTTGTGATATCGTTGTAGTGTCGCCGACAAGCTGCCTAAAGCTCTACTGAAAGAGATGATGGTAGAGGCCTTTTGTAGGCTAGGCTTTCAGTTCTTGATACAACTTTCTGATCAACTCTCTGATCAACTACAGCCATCGATCAACAATATGCGGCTATCAGTTGTTTGCGCCCATATCTCATGAAGATCGGCTTTACTTCGCTCATCAAGAAGCGTCTCTGCCGCTTGTCTGCCTCGAAATTCCAATACTACGCAACGTTGTGAGTCAGCGCGGGGACTTTCTACGACTGTTGGCTCGACACTTGGTACGATATACCTACCACCGTGTTTGTGTATCAGATCAGGCACCCGTGGGCGTATTCCATAAACCCTTCAATGTCGGTCACGTTCATCAGGTCTATGATCAAAGATGCCTTCATTTACGTCTAGGCTGATAACAATCGGTATGAGAACTTAGCAATCCGGTGGCATTAGAATGATCGACCATAAATGTTGCGCAGAAACCTGATTCACTCGGCTCAATTTGAATAGCACCACCGATTTGTCTGCCATTTGATACAAAGACCATTTCGAACTTTTCACCCTCAACACGAACAGCCTCATAGGGTGACTTGCTCACCTTGCCATTGTTATCTGTATAGGTGAGATTAGTGCCATCTAATTCCCAGTAAGTAATCGCATTCTTCACTTCAATGGCGAGCTCATCTTTCTCTTCTGCATCCAGCGACTTCATTTTCGCTCTTCGGTCTACAGTCTCTGCTGGATTTAACTCCCATTTACCATGAGTGTAATCAAAATCTGCCATCGAAAGTGGCGGCAGCAAAAAAAGCGCCACAGAAATAAGAACATTTCGCGCGCACCCAGAAACTGGCCTTCCAAAATAGGATATCTTTTGTCTACTTGAGTTCAAATTCATACTGGCCTTGTATCTCCTCAGATTTTTTATATTATTTTTGGTCATCCGCAAAACGCCCACTACTGACTTTTATTGCGATCACCTGATGATACGATAGAATATCTGAAACGGTTTGGCTGTCACCCATTTTCTTTTTAACGCGGAGGGTACAGTTCTCTAACACAGTTCTTTGGGCGCTGGTGCAACAGCTACATTCTTAAAGCTCTGTTTCACTTTACAGGCCTTTTCTATCGAAATGAGGGCTGCAGGCTCAAAACCAAACTTCGACGGAAGACATAAGCTCCGTCATAAAACGACCGCCCAGTCCCTGTTTCGATATTGAGGGATAGACAGCAGTATCAACTATCTCTTACAAGGAAAAAGCCTCTGAACTTCTATAACTCAGTACGCTGCATTGCTTCAGCTAACTGATTTGAACCAATATTTTTTAGCTGATCTATCACTTGGGTTCGGTCTATGATTGAACGATTTTGACTCAATTTGTACTTACATTGGATATCCCTGATTTCAATCTCAACACCGACAATCGCGCCTAGCATCGACGGACTATATTTCGCTTGCCACGGCACAGCTAGATCCGATTCGTATTTGTCCGTCAGTGTGTCAACCAATTGCATCAAAGCTTCGGGATCATCAAACGTTCTACACTTACCGTAAACGTGGGCTGCTTGATAATTCCAGGTAGGGACTCCCGGGCTGGCGTACCAAGAGGGAGAAATGTAGTCATGTGCACCCTGAAAGGTGATGAGTACCTCTTTAGCCTCAATGTCCTTTAAATGTGGATTCTGTTTCGCTAAATGGCAGAGTAACTTGGTCTTATCATCAGAAATCAGAAAAGGCAGATGCGTTGAAAGCAGCTGACCATTTGCATTGGAGATAAGCTGACCAAACGCATTCGCTGCTATAAATGCGTGTATTTCGTCTTCCTCTGTTACTTCAAAATGTTTAGGTATGTACATAACGGCCTTCGGTAAGGAGCGAGCTTAGTGCATCTATGGCAGTTAAACACGGATTTTGTATTGAACATGGCTTTGATCTAAGCCCGCAACACCATAAGTGGCGCATAGATACCTCGAAACATAAATACTAAACTGAGTGCATAACGAGAAAACCAATCAACCACAATGGCCGCGTACCACTTCCCATTAAAGAATCCATTAGCAGCCTTGAGATACCTTTTCCCTGGTGCTCTTGACGAACTACCGACGATGCTAACTCTTCCACTCCGTCATGTTTCTTAATTTGCTCGCAACCCTAATAATAGATTTTCTTCGTCTACTGCAACAGTGTAGTTTTCCAATTCATGCCAAATGGATTCAAATTGTTATCAAGGATTAGTCTTCCAATGAGCATTTGCTCTTGCGGTAAAACAGAAAGAATTGTGATGCTATTTGTGTTCAAAACATGTCTTTCCGGGTATCCCCTTTGTTAGATATCTGAACCTTGTTCGTCTGGCAACATACTAAAACAGATGACATTTCCAGCCAGTTCCTGAATCCACGCGCCATAGGAACAATCGCGCCTACTAACCTGTGTTTGCGGGACAGGGGGGGTATCAATAACAAAAAGGGAAGACACTGCGTGTAGGAAGCTCAGTCCCATGTAATTACAACCCAGTTATATGTCGCTGGGTTGTAATATATAGCGGGTATATGCGGGAGGTGAAATAGCTTATTGAAAATCTATAGGATATTCCCATAGGCCATTCTTATTGCGGGTGAACTTGATCTTCTTTTCAACCATTGCTAGATCAAGCCCGCGATAGTAATCTGGGTTGTCACCGATCCACCTTAAGTCTTTATCGTCGCTGCCAAATGTAACCTGTAACAAAAACAAGACCTTTCTGTCGATATAAGCATCATTTGCAATC
>JBLHWY010000032.1:0-44816 GCA_047629195.1 Candidatus Azotimanducaceae bacterium | reverse complement strand
TAGCGTCATCGAATTGGCGAGACCACGCCATGGTGGCGTCAAGCACGTTATCACGAAACTTGCTGGAGAGCTCAGATAGCCGCTGAGATATTTCTGAAAACTGTTTTTGCTTCTCCTTCGAAAGGTTGATCCCTGATAACGTAAAATCGAGAATCGCGTGCTCTAAAACCATTTTTTTTTCACGATCAAGCGTTTCAAATTCATCACTCTCGACGATGGCCTGATAGGCTTTGTAAAGTCCAGAATTTTGACCCATCTCTGTAGTGTATTCAGTGATTTTTGGCAAACAAGCATTGTAAGCTTCCCTAAGTTCGGGGGAGTTCACAACCGAGTTCATGTGAGAAACTGGCGAAAACGCCTGATTTAGTAAGTCATCAAGTGCTTCTATCTTGAGTACCAAACCGTCATATCCCAATTCTTCTGAATCTAAAAGCGCTTCAATAGCCTTTCGATTCTCTGCAAGTATTTGGTCTATTGCAGGCAAAATATGCTCCGGCATAATTTTGTCGAAGGGTGGTAATTCATGTCGTTCCAAAAGAGGGTTGCTCATTCTTTTTCCTAGTTCAGTTATCTGTTTTTCCGTCCTTGTCCTAACGAAGTTTTTCAATAATAGGGACTGTATTTGGCAAATCGCCAAACCAAATTTCAAATGCCAATGCTGCTTGTTCAGCTAACATTCCAAGCCCATCAACTACTTCTTTCGCTCCACGACTCCTGCAAACTGACAAAAATGGGGTTTCAACTTTGCTATAGATCAAATCGTAGCAAAAAGTATTCTCCCCTATGACCTGTAACGGTATCGACATGCCGGTACTAGCAGAACCTGTAGCGGCTAAACCAGCGGAGGAACCACTGATCACCAAATCATAGTTTTTCAGTAAGTCACCTTGGAGTAACGCTTGGACCTTCGAGGAGTACTGGTCAGCTAACATTTCTGCTTTAGAGTGGGTGCGATTAAAAATGTGTATACAATCTGGATCTTCGTTCAAGATCGGCTCAAGTATACCACTCACCGCGCCACCTGCGCCCAAAATCAAAACGCGCTTGTCCGCAAGAGACCAACCCAGGTTTTGCGTGATATCTTTTACCAAACCGAGTCCGTCAGTATTATAACCTTCTAATAATCCTGATTCGTTTCGTTTGACGGTATTGACAGCCCTCGCACGCTTAGCCTGCCTAGATAGCGTATCTACCAACTGAAAAGCTTCAAACTTAAAAGGTACCGTAACATTAAACCCTATCGCACCCTGCTCAAGAAAAGCTTTTACTGTCTCTCGAAACCCCAGCAAAGGAGACTCGATTTTTTCATAGGTAAGAAGAATGTCATACTGAGCCGCAAACATTTGATGAATTTCAGGTGAAATACTATGAGCAACAGGACTACCAACGACCGCTAACAAGGCCATTATGTTTTACCTTCTCGGATCACGTGATGGCTCTTAATATCAATAATTTTACTCGGTCCCAGACTACCACCCAATTGCCCTGGAACGATGTAGTCAATTTGTTCACCAAAATATCTTATAACCTCGAAACGATTTTTAGCAGTAGGCTTTCCTGACAAATTCGCCGATGTAGACACAATAGGTTGCCCGACAGATTCGCAAATACCTTTGACCGTAGGATGGCCGGTAATTCTCACCGCTACTTGATCATGCTCCCCGCTTATCCAGTGAGGTACCCGGCCTTTCTTCGTTACAAGATATGTCACCCCCTTACCTGACGACCTTACCAGTGTTTGCATTTCATTCTCAGTCAAGTCTACATAGGGTGCCAGTTGTTCAATATCAGAGCACAGTAAAATCAGCCCCTTTTGCCAAGGACGATTTTTTAAAGCGAGCAATTTCATCGTCGCAGACTCGCTCTCAGGTAGGCATCCGAGACCCCAAACTCCTTCTGTTGGATAGGCTATTACACAACTGTTAAGTAGCTTCGATGCGACTAAATTATATTGCCAATGTCTGTGAATCATGGATCAACTCGTATTCTCTGTAAGGCGAAAGCCTTTATTTTACTCACTAACAACGAGGTCGCTAGCGGTATTTACAGGCGCTTTCATGCCATCGATAACGGAGCATCAATAGCTTTAAGCGTCCAATAACTATCAGCTACAGAAGCCATCAATACAGCAAGAAAAGGGGTAATTTTAGACTCTATCAACAAGCGCCTAAGAAAGTCCGGCACGGTAGCGCAGGTCATTTAAGGTTTCAATGGTAAATTAACCATCTCTTCCGTTACGTTTCCAGTCAACGCCGAGTTGGTAGCCCCCTGCTCTAGTGTTGATGAGACCCAAGAGCTCCAATCCAACCAATGTTTGTAAAATTTCAGTGACCAGTATTCCAGTAAGTTCGCTAATTTTATCAATGCTAATAGGCTCTAGGTCCAGCGATCTAAGGATAAGCTGCTCACGTTCACTGAGCGCAGAAATCGCACTTTCTACACTATCTTCGTTATGAAACCTTAGTTCCGGATGACTAATAGAAAGTTCTTCGATGATATCTGAGACACCAGCGGTTAATCGTGCGCCTTCTCTCAACAGATGATGACAGCCTTCGCTTTGTTTGCTTAATACAGATCCAGGTACTGCAAAAACACTACGACCCTGTTCCATTGCTAATCGAGCAGAGATTAAGGACCCACTACGTACCCTCGCTTCTACAACGACAGTCCCGCAAGACAAACCAGTTACTATTCGATTTCGTTGTGGAAAATTGACCGCTGCCGGCCCAGTTCCAGGTGGAAATTCAGATACCAGTAGTCCTAAATTCGCAATTTCATCCATTAATCCTTTATTTTCTCTAGGATAAGCCTGATCACACCCAGTGCCAAGAACAGCTATCGTTGGGCAACCAGCATCCAATGCACCACGATGTGCCGTGGAGTCTATGCCTCGGGCCATACCGCTGGTCACAATGATGCCGCTTTTTGCAATTTCTTGCGCAAAAAGTCTGGTTACCCTACGCCCATACTGTGTTGGGTTTCGAGAGCCAACGATCGCCAACTGAGGGTGTGCCAATAAGGCTAGATCGCCTACGACATACAAAAGTAGAGGAGGATCCGGTATTTGAGTCAATAGCTCCGGATAATTAGGTGACCCGAAGTGAACTAGTCTATGGCGAGGTGATTCTAACCACGCCAAGGTATGCAGTAGATGCTGCTGATGCTCGCGCTCAGATATGCCTTTTAGTTTCTTTTCTAAATTCGCGGGTATTTTGACGCCACCCCTGTCGGGGGCGGTAATCATGGTGAAAATTTGGCCCGCAGAACCACAGATATCAAAGAGTCGTTTGGCAATCAATGGGTATTGATGCAGCAGTATCGAAGTCTGAATAATTTGGCTTGTTCGAAGATCTTGCAATTTGAGTGTCCAGCATTTAAAGCTGTCACACTAACAAGCCTGTAAGCCTTGACCTAGAGCCAATGTCCTACGGGTTTTTTACGGTATCTCCTACACGCAGTGGGGTATCTGTGTTTAATACAAGACAATAGGACATCTTTTCAAAACTTCTGAAAACCATAAGGATACCCGCTCTCTGGTCAGGTAGTTTTACTTTATCACGACGATTACGATCACGTATGACAGCACCACTCTTATATATCGCAAGAACATTACCAGCCTGCAGCCCGTGACTAGCACCTTTGTTTATCGCAACAACATCGTTTCGACCCACTTGGGTCACACCACCAATAACGGTCATGATGGTCGCATCAATTTCCGTCTCTGGCGCAGATGGGTAAAAGGTCGATTCAACCCGACGCTCCTCAGTTGGCAATAAGCGATCGCCGAGACGAACATCTTCAGAAACACTGTTCATCGTGAAGGTTGCAACGTCACTCTCACCGAGTTCATCTAACGTTGCTATGCCTACTTCCAAAGCTTCATATCCCAATATTTCTTTTGTTATGGGATCCTTGTAAACCTCTCCGCCTCGGAAAATACCGTAGACACTTGTGCCGCGCTCCCAAGTTCCTCTGCCATAGAATCCATCACCCGGCCCAAATATTAGTCGGTCAGACTCTCCTGCGAGAATATAAGGCGCGTTTTCCAAAGTGTCTTCTTCAACGATTCTTCCAGTTGTTAGTAGACTTGCAATCGCATCAAGTGGTATCGCGGGGATCGCACTCGCTAATGGCGATGATCGTACCTGCGGCATCAATTTTTGATTCCGGTCACCCTGCCGAGTTGCTTGTGAAGGGGACACTTTTATTGTTCTGCTCACGTCGCCTCTAGCGACACGCAATTGTGGTTGGCCATCAACATAACGAAGTAATATCAAGTCACCAGGAAATATCAGGTGAGGATTTTCTATAGCTGGATTTACCTGCCAAATTTCAGGCCATAACCAAGCATCAACCAGAAACATCGAGGCGATATCCCAAAGGGTATCTCCTTCTTGAACAGAATATTGATCTGGATGATCCGTTTTTAAGACATTATCGGCAGCAAGAACACTGGCTGAGAAAAGTAAACTAGCCAAAATTGAAAGAAGAATTTGTTTCATGGGGAGAATCCCATCTTTAAAAAGAGTATAATGGCGGGTCGATAAACTCATAAATCGAGTAACATTTCTCGTCGAATATTCAACATGATCATAATCTTAGCAGCACAAGTTGCTCTTTTACTAGAGGTATATGACTAAACTGTATGGCGTTATTAGAAATATTAGAATTCCCTGATTCAAGGTTACGCACTAAAGCAAAGACCGTAAAAGATATAGATGGACGAATCGCACGATTGGCCGACGACATGCTTGAAACCATGTACGCTGCGCCAGGCATAGGTCTCGCAGCAAGCCAGGTAAATGTTCACCAGCGACTCATTGTCATCGATATATCCGAAGACAAATCAGAACCACTGATCCTGATTAATCCTGAAATCATCGCGATGGATGGAGAAATTGAGACAAATGAAGGTTGCCTTTCGATACCTGGGTTTTACGAACCCGTCGATCGTTTTCTAGCCATCACGGTCGAAGCTATTGATAGGGCGGGTAAGCCGTTTACTTTAGATGCAACCGAATTGCTTGCAGTTTGCATACAGCACGAGATGGATCATCTTGAAGGGAAACTGTTTGTTGACTATCTGTCCTCTACGAAGCGGCAGATGATTCGGAAGAAGTTACTCAAGCAACAGAAGCAGGGTGGCTAATTGAGAATACTATTTGCGGGGACACCCGAATTCGCAGCACAGCAGCTTCAAAATCTCATCAACACTGAGCACGAAATTGTTGGAGTCATTACGCAGCCAGACAAACCCGGAAAACGAGGAAAAAAACCAGTAGCTAGCGCTGTCAAAACATTAGCGTTACTAGAGGGACTAGTCGTGATTCAACCAAGCCGACTGACCGTTGAAGACATCGAACACTTTAATGCAGATGCGATGATTGTTGTCGCTTACGGCCAAATACTCAGACAGCCAGTACTCAGCCTTCTGCCGTTTGGTTGCATTAATGTTCATGGCTCAATGTTGCCCCGGTGGCGAGGAGCAGCCCCGATTCAACGGGCAGTGTTAGCTGGAGATCAAGAAAGCGGCATTTGCATCATTCAAATGGATAAAGGTCTTGATACCGGACCGATACTCGCCAGTAAAATTTGTTCGATAGCAGCCAGCGATAGCAGCGGCGCGCTCGCGCTCAAACTGTCGGAGCTAAGTAACGAGTTACTCCCTAGGGTCCTTTCCCAGCTTATCACCGGGCAAAGTACAGCTAAACAACAGGCTGAAGAAGGGGTGTGTTATGCGGACAAAATTAATAAGTTAGAAGCAGAAGTTGACTGGTCGCTGACAAGTAAAGTTGTTCAAAGGCAAATCCTGGGCTTCAACCCGGAACCCGTTGCCTACACGTATGTCAACGATCTACGAATAAAGATTTGGGAAGCATCATTCAACAACGATCCTCATGATTTTGAACCAGGTCAAATAATCTCTATCTCAAAACACGGTATCGTCATTGCCTGCGGCAGTGGAAGCATCAACGTGACGCAACTACAAATTCCTCTTGGCAAAGGCAAGATACTCAATGCATCAGATGTATTTAATGCGCGAAAAGATTTGTTCTCGCCCGGCGTACTGCTGGGCTCACTTAAAGTGAATAGCTAATGCAAACGTATATATCCTCGATGCGGATTCTTGAAAGCGTCATTTTTAAAGGCAAATCATTAGACAATAGTTTCGCGCCTGGCGACTCTCCACTGGCTAAACAAGTAAGCTATGGTGTGTTGAGGGATTACTACCGGCTAAAGAGTGTCGTCGGTAAGCTCCTACAAAAACCCTTACCCACCAAACACAATGATATCTTCCTACTACTATTATCAGGCATATATAGTATCGATTCATTAAGGCGACCTGCATACACAAGCGTGAATGCCGCAGTTCAGTGTACCGCCAGCTTAAATAAAGGATGGTCCAAGGGGCTCGTCAACGCGGTCCTTCGAAATTATATTAGGAAATCATCAGAATTAAATGAACAAATTGAACCTAATACAGAAGCAGCAACCAATCTACCAAAATGGCTATATAGCAGAATTGTAAAAGCCTGGCCAGGCAAGGAACATGCTATCGCCACAGCGTGTAATCACGAGCCTCCAATGACGCTCAGAGTCGTCAATAGTTGGCACCAAAACAAATACGATGAGGCCCTACAAGCAATCGAGATAACTAGCCATTGGGGCCGCCTTCACGAACATGCTTGCTACTTGTCTGCGCCGGTTCCCGTCGATGAACTGCCCGGATTTAGCAGCGGTGAAGTAAGCGTACAAGATGAGGCCTCTCAACTCGCCGCGTTACTTCTCGATCTTGAGCCAGGTCAACAAGTACTGGATGCCTGTGCAGCTCCAGGAGGCAAAAGCTGCCATATTTTGCAGAAATGTCCAGAGGTCACTCTTACCGCTATAGATAAAGACCCAAATAGACTCGACCGCGTGAACGCAAATCTCGAGCGGATTGCGGCATCTGCAAAAGTTATTGCCTGTGATCTGAACGATTACAAGCCCGCCGAATTGTTTGATCGAATTCTCTTAGACGCGCCTTGTTCTGCCACGGGGATCATTCGGCGCCATCCCGATATTAAATTGCTGCGCAGGGAATCGGATATTGATAAGCTGGCTGCGACACAAGCGAAGTTGTTGAACGTTGCCTGGGATCTTCTGAAAGTAGGAGGAAAGTTGCTCTACTCAACCTGCTCAATCTTGCCAGAAGAAAACGAAGATATCGTTTCCGCATTCTGCCATAGCAATACAGACGCAATTGTGGATGAGTTAAGCGTTAGCTGGGGAATACAAACCACGACAGGTAGGCAACTGCTACCAACCGCCAGTTCGCATGACGGTTTTTTCTACGCTCGTTTAATTAAGAAAGACCTATGAAGATTCTGATTCTAGGCGCCGGTGAAGTAGGCGGCAACCTCGCACAAAACCTGACTAAGGAAGCTAGCGATATCACGGTCATCGATCATGATGTAGACCGACTGCGTGAACTTCAGGACAAATTCGATATAAGAACAATTCGAGGAATGGGGTCACATCCAGACGTTCTAAGACAAGCTGGCGCAGAAGATACTGACATGTTAATCGCTGTCACCAACAGTGACGAAGTCAACATGGTGGCCTGCCAGGTTGCTCATACTGTGTTTCATACGCCAACGAAAATCGCCAGAATTCGATCTCAAACATATATGGATATTGGCATATTTGGTGACACCGCGATGCCTGTCGATTTTCTAGTCAACCCTGAGCAAATTGTTACTCACGATATTCGACGTTTGATTGAAAACCCCGGGGCCTTGCAGGTAATGGATTTCGCGGCAGGCCAAGTACAGTTAGTCGGAATTAGAGCGCATTATGGCGGCCCCTTAGTAGGCAAGGAATTGGGTAATCTCCGTAAACATATGCCAACCGTCGACACGCGCGTCGCAGCAATCTTTAGAAAAGACCGTCCTATAATTCCAAAAGGGAACACCGTTATCGAAGCTGATGATGAAGTTTTTTTCATCGCAGCAGCTAACGATATACAAGCGGTAATGAGCGAGTTGCGTCAGATAGAAAAACCTAACAAACGAATCATCATCGCGGGCGGCGGCCAAATAGGCATGGGACTTGCCCATGCTGTAGAGCGGCGCTATGGCGTTCGTATTATTGAAAGTAGCAGGCAACGTTGTTATGAACTTTCAGAATCACTAGACCGCACGATTGTACTCGCTGGCAACGCATCCGATAGCGACCTCTTGCTAGAAGAAAACATAGAAGAAACTGATGTCTTCTGCGCGGTAACAAGTGATGACGAAGCAAATATTATGTCATCTATGCTTGCTAAAAGCCTTGGTGCTAGAAAAGTTATCACGTTAATTAACAACCCAGCTTACGTCAATCTCATAGAGGGTAGCGAAATCGATATAGCGATTTCACCACAGCAAGCAACTCTAGGCAGTATACTAACACATATAAGAAGAGGGGACGTGGTGAAGGTACACTCTTTACGCAGAGGTGCTGCTGAAGCTATTGAAGCAATTGCCCATGGGGATAAGCGCACATCAAAGGTTGTTGGTCGAACTATAGAAGCAATCGATTTGCCGCCAGGCACAAACATCGGTGCAATCGTTAGAGGCAAAGATGTTATTATTGCGCACGACGATATTGTCGTAGAAGCCGATGATCATCTGATACTTTTCTTGGTTGACAAGTCCAGAATATCAGAAGTCGAGAAACTCTTTCAGGCCCCATTTACTTTCTTCTAATTCGGCCAGCCCATGCACATTCAAATCGCAGCTCGAATACTTGGCATATTACTGATGATGTTCAGTTTGACGATGCTTCCACCCGCATTTGTTTCCTGGCTCTTCGACGACGGTGTAAGCATTATTTTTGTTGATACTTTCGGCGTAACGCTTGGTGCGGGAATTGTGTTATGGGGACTCTTTCGAAATAATACCCAAGAAATGAGAACCAAAGATGGTTTCCTCATTACGTTCATGTTCTATATGGCACTAGGCACTTTTGGAGCGATCCCCCTTGTGCAATCGTCCGGCATAGACCTCTCTTGGCCGGATGCTTTGTTCGAATCATTTTCCGGTCTAACAACCACAGGTGCTACTGTTATTACCGGTATTGATATATTGCCAGAATCAATATTATTTTATCGCCAACAACTACAGTGGTTGGGTGGTATGGGAATAATTGTTTTGGCGGTTGCCATTTTGCCGATGTTAGGAATCGGCGGTATGCAACTCTATCGAGCAGAAACTCCGGGACCCGTAAAAGACAGTAAACTCACACCAAGAATCAAACAAACAGCACTTGCGCTTTGGTCGATTTATTGTGGCTTGACCCTGGTGTGCGCATTTGCATATTGGATTGCTGGTATGAGCGTATTCGACGCAATTTGTCATAGCTTCTCGACTGTGGCGATTGGCGGATTCTCAACTCACGATGCTAGCATAGGGTATTTCGACTCAGCGGCTATCGAAGCGGTAGCGATCGTTTTTATGGTGCTGGCCGGCATAAACTTTGGTTTACATTTTTTCGCATTTAAAGAACGCACTATCATTCATTACTTTAAGGATGACGAGGTTCGTTTTTACCTTATGATGTTAGTGGCCGCATCGCTTCTCGTCGCTGGAATTTTAATTTCGACAAAAACCTATGAACCGTTTGATTCTGTTAGGTACGCGTTATTTGAGGTAGTTTCGATTTTCACAACTACAGGTTTTGCGACAGCAGATTTCACCGTTTGGCCAAGTATGGCACCCTATCTAATCTTTTTCGGCGCATTCACGGGAGCATGTGCGGGCTCAACAGGCGGAGGCATGAAAGTCATGCGTGTCATGCTCATCTGCAAACAAGGCCTACGAGAGATTGACCGACTCATTCACCCTAATGCCATATTTCCAATTAAACTAAACCGAAGACCAGTACCCGGAAACATAGTAGAGGCGGTTTGGGGCTTTTTTTCTATATATGTCATCGTCTTTCTATTCATGCATCTCTTGTTGGTAGCCACGGGTATGGATTTTATTACCGCTTTTTCTGCCGTCGGAGCGACCATGAACAATTTAGGGCCAGGTCTCGGAGATGTCGCCTATCACTACGGAGATATAGCAGATAGCGCTAAATTGATTCTGTGTTTCGCGATGATGCTCGGTCGCCTGGAAATTTTCACGCTACTTGTACTGTTTTCACCTATGTTTTGGCGCAAATAGTTTTAGGGAGATTTGGTTCAACCTAAAAAACCTTAATGATGGGTCCAAGTATCGCCTTCGTAATTGTAAATGCGTAGTTTTCCCGCTGGCCTCTCTCGAAATCTTTTGTATTCCCACTGATATTGGGCAGGTGCTTCACGGACACAAGCCTCTACGCTTTTGTTAACGCCCGCCATTGAAACCAAATTATCCGTTGAATAAACATCTACATCAGGCTCTCGAAAGCAGACGGTAAAACCTTCATTTCTCGGCAATCGCTTGATGAAACAACAAACGACTTGGGCTCCGGTTTTTGCAAGCAAACGACTGATCAATCTGTCAGTTAGTGCTTTCTCACCGAAAAAATTAACATAATCCCCCGACTCGGGAACCTGATCCGGTAAAATCGTTACCACCTCTCCGTTGCCGAGGCTACGATATAACCTGGTGATTCCTCGGCGTGTTGTTGGCACGATCTCATTGCCAAAACGCCCGCGGATGTCCGCCATTATACTTTGCAGATAAGGTTTAACTGGCGGTTGATACAGTGCTGTCATTTCACCAGCCGGGTACTGCGAATAGTAAAGGTTGAATAATTCCCAATTGCCTAGATGTGGCAAAATGATAACGACGCCTTGTCCCTGCGCATAGGCTTGATCCAGTACCTCCCTATTCTCAACGTGTTTAATCCAATTGCTTATGCGACCAAATGAACCCATCCAGACTGCAGGAGTTTCCATAAAATTTTTACCAGTATTCTTCAAACTTTCAACGACTAACAGCGAACGCTCCGCACTACTCAATTCTGGCAAACAAAGATCAATATTTGTCTGGGTAACCTTTGCTGAGCGAGTCTCTAGTTTTAGATTAAGGTAGCCAATATACCCGCCTATCCATCCACTCACTCTTCTAGGTAGACAAGAGATAAGCGTCATGAGGCTGTATATCGTAAATGTTTGTAGTTTGACTTTTGGCTTCATAATGCGTGCTCAGAACATTCCCGGTGACGAGGACACCGAATCAGATGATCATTTACCATACCAGTTGCCTGCATTAGTGCGTAACAGATAGTTGAGCCAACGAAGTTGAATCCCGCGTGTTTCATTTTTTTACACAACAAATCTGAAACGGGAGTCGAGGCTGGAACTTCTTGCTTTGTTTCGAATTTATTCTGAATAGGCCGGCCGTCAACAACATCCCAAATGAAATCCGATAAACTTATGCCAGACGCTTTCAAGTCGAGCATACGCTGCGCATTATTGATAGCACTGCGTAGTTTAAGTTTGTTTCGCACTATTCCTGCATCACCCAGCAGGATTGCGACTTTCTGCTCGTCATATCTGGCTACTTTTTCGGGTACGAATTCATCAAATGCTCTTCTATAATTTTCCCGCTTATTAAGGATTGTGATCCAACTAAGGCCCGCCTGAGCTCCCTCCAAAACTAGAAATTCAAAGAGCATCCTGTCATCAAAGAGCGGCGTTCCCCATTCCTCGTCATGGTAATCAGTATATAACTTGCTGCCATGACACCATTCACAGCGACTGTTTTCTTTCATGCCAGTTTGCTTCTGCTAGCTTTCATTGTTCATTCATTTTGACATATTCTAATGTTGGACTTAACCATATTAACATTCACAATTCATGGTCAGTAGTAATCCACCAACCTAATCGCGGGACAATTATTTTACCTTTTCAAATTTCATGCTTGCTTCAGGTATAATAATGCCCCCTTTTTACCTGGCATCGAGGCAAATGAGCGCGATTACATTTCAGGATCTAATTCTCACCCTACAACAGTATTGGGCTAAGCAAGGCTGCGTGTTGATGCAACCCTATGATATGGAAGTAGGAGCTGGTACTTTTCACCCGGCAACGTTCCTCCGCTCAATAGGTCCAGAGAAGTGGAGTGCTGCTTATGTGCAACCTTGCCGACGACCGAATGACGGTCGGTATGGCGAAAACCCGAATAGATATCAATATTTTTACCAATTCCAAGTTGTGATCAAACCATCCCCTGAGAACATACAGGAGCTTTACCTCGACTCGCTTCGTATGCTCGGGATTGATCCGCTTGTCCATGACATCAGATTCGTCGAAGATAACTGGGAATCTCCAACACTGGGCGCTTGGGGATTGGGCTGGGAAGTATGGATGGATGGAATGGAGATCACACAATTTACCTATTTCCAGCAGGTTGGTGGCCTCGAGTGTTACCCGGTAACTGGAGAAATCACCTACGGTCTGGAGCGGTTAGCGCTATATCTCCAGGAAGTTGAGGATTTTCGGGAACTCGTTTGGACAAAAAATGATAACCAGACGGTGACTTACGCTGACGTTTTTCACCAGTACGAAGTGGAAATGTCAAAATACAATTTCGAACACTCAAATGTCGAAGCGTTGTTCTCACAATTCGATTTCAATGAATCTGAAGCGCTGCGACTATTAGATGTGGGTATACCACTCCCAGCCTATGAGTTTGTCATGAAAGCATCACATGTATTTAATCTATTGGACGCTAGACACGCTATCTCAGTTACCGAACGTCAACGCTATATTTTGAGGGTAAGGACACTCGCACGTGGAGTAGCCAAGTCTTACTACGAAACTCGGGAGCAAGCCGGTTTTCCTCTCGCGGAAGAGTCAATACGCACTTCTTTATTGGCGGAGATAAAACATGACAACTAAAAACCTGCTAATCGAGATAAGAACAGAAGAACTTCCGCCGAAAAGCCTTATGGCTTTAAAGAACAGTTTAGTTGATAGCATCACTAAAGACCTAAACAGGCACAATTTGGCCCATTCCGAGGTATCCGGTTACGCAACACCTCGAAGGCTAGCGGTGATTGTAAATGACTTAGCTGCGAGTCAACCGTCCAAAAAAGTGGAGCGCCGTGGTCCAGCTCTCGCATCAGCGCTAGACGAAACAGGTCAACCCAGTAAAGCCCTACTAGGGTTTGCACGATCATGCGGTATAACAAATATCGATGAATTGGAAAAGAGGGAAACAGAGAAAGGTACTTGGTTCTACTACAACGAGAATAAGACCGGAGAAAAAGTAAGCGAACTTATACCCGAAATTGTTGCTCAAGCAATTAAGGCGCTACCGATTGAAAGAAAAATGCGATGGGGCAGTTCGAGAACTGAATTCGTCCGCCCGGTACATTCGTATATCCTAATGTATGGTGAACAAGTTATCCCCGCCATGTTGTTAGACCATCATGCTGACAAAAAAACTATGGGTCACAGATTCATGAGTCAAGGCGAGTTCGAAATCGAAAGCGCTGACAGTTATGTTGAAACTCTTCGAAACCATTTTGTGATCGTCAACTTTGAAGAACGTATCGGCCTAATACGTGCGCAAATCTCAGCTATATCAGAGTCTTTGAAGTCGGAAGTGGTCATCGACGAAATTTTGCTAGAAGAAGTCGCGGCTTTAGTAGAATGGCCAGTTGCTATGGCAGGTGATTTTGATCAAAGGTTTCTGGATGTACCGGAGGAAGCATTAGTGTCAGCTATGAAAGAACATCAACGATATTTTCACCTGGTAGATAGTAACGGAAAACTATTGCCGAAGTTTATTACTGTCGCGAATATTGAAAGTAAAAACTCAGACGCAGTAGTTAAGGGGAACGAACGGGTAATTACCCCTCGCTTATCAGACGCAGCTTTTTTCTTTAACCAGGATAAAAAATCGAGTCTAGAATCAAAAATACCGAGACTTGAGCAAGTAGTCTTTCAAAAAGAACTAGGGTCTTACAAAGCAAAAGTAGAGAGGGTCTCTCAATTGTCCGGTATGATTGCGCGTAGTCTTGACAAAGATGTAGTAGCTGCAAGCCGCGCAGGACTATTATGCAAGTCCGACTTGGTCTCCAATATGGTTAATGAATTTCCAGATCTACAGGGATTAATGGGGGGATACTACGCAAAATACAACAATGAAACTAACGAAGTATGTGAGGCGATAGCAGATCACTATTTACCTTCTCAATCAGGAGGACAGCTTCCTAGAACGGTCATCGGGTGTTGTGTTTCTATAGCAGATAAAGCAGACACCTTAACCGGTTTATTCGGTATTGGTCAGCCTCCAACAGGGTCGAAAGATCCTTACGCGCTGCGGCGACAAACATTGGGTGTCATCAGGATGTGTGTCGAGAACAAATTGGAAATCGATGTCAAACAGCTCTTAGAAAGCGCCGCCGGGTTACACGACAAGCAATTCGAATCCGATACGGTTTATTCATATGTTTTAGATAGATTGGAGGTCTGGTACCAAGAACAGGGAATTAATTCCTACTTGTTTAATTCACTCAGACACAACAAAGCTGGCATCCGCTCAATTAATGAGAATCACCATCAGCTTATGGCTTTGAAGAAATTTGTATCTAAAGAAGATGCGGAAGGGTTGATCGCTGCAAACAAACGAGTTGCTAACATACTGAAGAAGGTGCAGACTAACGATATCACTGGTGTTGAGACATCGTTGTTCGAAGAAGAGGTAGAAAAAGACCTATACACCGAACTGATGTTGGCCGCTAAACAAGTAGAAACGACTCACAGCTTTTCGGAGAAACTAGAGGTACTTGGAACACTAAAACCGAAGATTGAACTGTACTTTGAGCAGGTCTTGGTAAACTGCGAAAAGTTAGAGGTTAGGAATAACCGAATCGCGACATTGTATGCACTACGTCAGTTATTCTTAGGCGTTGCTGACTTCTCTTTGTTAAAGCAATAAGACAATTGTGACTACGACACCTAGAACTGAACTTATTATCTTGGACAGGGATGGCGTGATTAATTTCGATTCACCTCAGTACATTAAAACTGCGTCGGAATTCAAACCAATACCGGGTAGTATTGATGCCATAGCTCGTCTGTATCAAATAGGCTTCAAGATTTATGTAGCGACGAATCAAGCTGGCTTAGCTAAAAAAAAATTCGAACAGCGTGCGCTCACTGCAATGCATCAGAAATTAATTGGTTTGGTAGACGAGGCTGGTGGAAAAATTGAGCACATATACTATTGCCCTCATCATCCTGCTGAAAACTGTCATTGCCGTAAACCCCAACCCGGTATGCTTCTACAAATAGCGAGTCATGCAGCTTTGCCGATTGAAGACGCAGATTTTGTCGGTGATTCACTGAAAGACGTGGAGGCTGCATATGCAGCCAACGCCAATCCAGTTCTAGTCTTGACAGGTAATGGAAAAACAACGGTTAATCTATTAGATAGTAAAATTCCAACTTTTAGGGACCTAGCAGATTACGCAGATAGTAAAATAGAGGCCTCTGTCTAGCTCCGCGCTATATGTCTAGGTTTGCAACAGCTAGAGCATTACTGACAATAAACTCTTTTCTCGGTTCAACATGATCACCCATGAGCGTTGTAAACAATTGATCTGCGGCTATCGCGTCTTCAACATTCACGCGTAACATCGATCTCTTAGTAGGATCCATGGTCGTTTCCCATAGTTGTTCAGGATTCATCTCGCCCAATCCCTTATATCGTTGACGACTCTGTCCTCTAAGCGCTTCCTGCTGTAACCACTCTAAAGCCTGCGCAAAGCTCGACACTACTTTTTCTTTTTCACCCTTCTGCACTACAGCTTCTTTTAATAGCAATGAAGACAATTTCTCGCCTAGTGCTAGATAGTCTTCATAATCTTTCGACTGAAAGAACTCATGTGTAAATACGTATTCTTTAGCAACACTGTGATTGACTACTTCTACTAGTGGATAGAATAGATTTCGTTCTAAATCATGCTTAATTTCGAATTGATACTGTGTTTCCGTAGTACTAATGAAGTTCATCTGTACCTGAAACTTGTCGATCCACGCTTGAACAACATCTTGTTTATCGAGATCTTCCGGAGATAAAGCCTCTGCGTATACCAGTTGCTCTAGCACTTCAATCGGAAATATCCGCTCTAATCGTTTAATTTTACCCTGCACACGGTAGAAGTTTTGAGCCAAGTCTCGGAATTCCGCGGGTTCAATCATGTTTGTTCTATCTTGGCTATCGGGGTAAAGACGTGCATCTTCCATAGATACTTCGAAAATATAGTCGATTAGTTCTGCCTCGTCCTTAATATAACGCTCGGCTTTACCTCTCTTCATTTTATACAATGGAGGCTGTGCAATAAGCACATGCCCTCGTTCAATCAGTTCTGGCATATGTCGGAAGAAGAAAGTCAGTAATAATGTCTTAATATGGGCACCATCAACATCGGCATCTGTCATGATAATAATGCTGTGATACCTTAACTTGTCGGGGTTAAATTCAGTTCTTCCGATGCCACAACCAAGCGCGGTAATAAGCGTACCTACCTCCACTGACGAAAGCATTTTGTCAAAGCGAGCCTTTTCAACATTGAGTATTTTGCCTTTCAGCGGCAGAATGGCTTGGTTTTTCCTGTTACGGCCTTGCTTAGCTGAACCACCAGCAGAGTCACCCTCCACTAGATAGATCTCCGATAGCGCTGGATCTTTCTCCTGACAATCCGCTAACTTACCAGGCAGTCCAGCAATATCGAGTGCGCCTTTCCGTCTGGTCATTTCGCGTGCTTTTCTTGCAGCCTCGCGTGCTCGTGCTGCATCTATCATCTTTTGGACGATACTTTTGGCTTCAGCAGGGTTCTCTAGCAGGTAGTCGGTAAAGCTTTTCCCCATTTCTTGTTCAACTGCAGTTTTTACTTCGGAAGAAACTAGTTTGTCTTTTGTTTGTGATGAAAATTTTGGATCGGGAACCTTAACAGAGATAACCGCTGTGAGCCCTTCTCGAGCATCATCACCGGTCGTGTTAATTTGTGCTTTCTTGCCCAACCCTTCTCTTTCGATGTAGGTGTTGAGAGAACGGGTTAAAGCCGTTCGAAAACCTTGTAAGTGCGTACCGCCATCGCCTTGAGGGATATTATTAGTGTAGGCGTATAGGTTTTCTTGATACGAATCGTTCCACTGCAATGCGACTTCGACACCAATACCGTCTTCGCGCTGAGCAGAAAAGTGAAAAATCGGGTTTAGGGGAGTTTTATTGGTATTAAGATACTCTACAAAAGTCCGAAGGCCACCTTCGTACATGAAGTTTTCAGTTTTGGCAGTTCTTTCATCAAGAAGTTGTATTGAAATTCCCGCGTTAAGGAAGGCAAGTTCTCTTAGTTTTTTAGCTAGAATCTCATAGTGAAACTGAATATTCGTAAAGGTTTCAACCGATGGTCTAAACCGAACCTTCGTACCTGTCTGCTCAGTATCACCGACGATCTTCAGATCTTCGTCTGGCGTACCATCTCTATAGATCTGCTCCCAGATATGACCGTCTCGATATATTGTAAGCGTCAGCTTTTCTGACAATGCATTTACGACCGATACTCCGACACCGTGTAGTCCACCAGAAACTTTATAGTTACTATCGTCAAATTTACCGCCGGCGTGAAGTACAGTCATAATGACTTCTGCAGCAGATTTCCCCTCTTCATGAATCTCCGTAGGTATGCCGCGACCATCATCAGTTACCGTCACAGAGTCATTAGGGTGGATAGTTACAGTAATATTAGAGCAGTATCCCTCCAGAGCTTCGTCTATCGCATTATCCACTAACTCTTGAACCATGTGATGTAACCCAGTGCCATCGTCAGTATCACCGATATACATACCCGGACGTTTCTTTACGGCTTCAAGGCCTTTAAGAACCTTAATGCTACTGGAATCGTATACTTTTTCATTGCTCATTTTGATACTCCAACGTACCTGATAACGTACTGAGTACGCCTTGTTTCACGTGAAACACATTGGCCAATTGCCCGTTCCAACTGGCTTCTAGTTCTTTTTGATTTATTCCTGTCGCCACAATCTGTCCATTCATTTCTATTAGGGACTTACATAACAACTCACGGTGATCAAAATCTAACTCTGAAACCAAATCGTCAACTAAATAGACCACACGATGATCGTTAACCTGACTCTTTAGTTTACCTTGAGTGAGCACCATGGCCCAAGCGAGCATTTTCAACTCTCCCCTGGAACAAACTTCCACCACTGACCGACCATTAATCGTTAGTTGTAGGTCAGCTTTATGGAAGCCATGATGGGTGAACCCCCTCCTCTTGTCCACCTCGATACTATCCCTATATACCGCTTCTAATTCTGACCTAATATCCCAACCCCGATAGTACTCGATCGAAACCTCGTTACCGAAATTGGTTAACTCGCAAATTCTCTTAAGATAAAGTTCCTTAAACTCAAGGAAATACTCGGTTCGATTTCTATCTATAGACTCTGCACTATCGACTAACCTATCGGTCCACACTTTAAGCTCTTCTTCTTGGTACCGCCCCTTGAGTAGCTTATTCCGATGTTTCAAGCAGCGATTAGCGACATCCCAATCCACAGAGAACTCTGGTTTCACGTGAAACACACCCCAGTTTAAGAATCGTCTTCTACCCTGAGGTGAACCTAGCAACAACTCAACGGTATCTGGACCAAGGACAAGTACCGGTAGTAAACGTGCTAGATCTGATGCCCTTGTGACGGACTCCCCGTTGACTCGAATTTCCCTTTTACCTTCCAGACTTCGGCTTACACCTATTCTCGTCTGAAAACCTTCCACATCGCTCATGATACCGAAGACAATTACTTCCTTCTCGTTGTGTGCTATCAAGGGGGCTATTTGGCTATTTCTGAAACTTCTAGTGGTTGCCAGATAATAAATTGCTTCTAACAAACTGGTCTTACCACTACCATTGTCACCGATGATTAGATTCAAGCGCGATGAAAACTCTACGTCAGCCCGAGCTATATTCCTTAGATGAGTAATAGAAAGACGAGACAACACTATCCGAAGAAAATCACAACTTCATCGGCATAACAACGTAAAGAGAATCATCGTCTTGCGGATGCTCTAATAACGCACTACTATTTGCGTCGTGAACGGTGATTTTAACTTTATCACTATCTAGAACACCGAGAACGTCCTGCAAATATCCCACGTTAAAACCTACCTCTAAATCGACGCCGTCGTAATCAACAGTTACGGTCTCTTCAGCCTCTTCTTGCTCTGGATTATTAGCCGACAACTTCAACTGCCCAGCAGACAAATTTACTCTGATCCCACGGAACTTCTCATTTGACAATATGGCCGTACGATTTAACGCTTGCTTGAGTTCTAACTTGTCAGCGAAAACGACCTTATCCCCATTCTTGGGAATAACCCTATCGTAGTCAGGAAACCTTCCGTCTACCAACTTGGTGGTCATCGTAAAATTATCCGAACGTGCGCACAAATGATTGGCACCAAAACTAACTTCGATTTCCCCATCCAAATCACCTAGAAGGCGCTGCAGTTCAAGTACACCCTTCCTAGGAATAATGACTTGCTTCATCGTACCGTTATTAGAATCTTGGCTTAGACTACTCATCGCTAGTCTGTGCCCATCAGTTGCAACACTTCTTATGTACCCGTCTCCCAACTCTAGCAGCATGCCATTCAGGAAATAACGTACGTCCTGCTGCGCCATTGCAAAACTGGTGCGATCAAGCAGCTTCTTGAAAGACTTACTATTAATTGTAGTCGTCATCTCAACTGCTGACCTATCAACAGAAGGGAAATCTGCTGCGGGCAAAGTCGATAAATTTGACTTAAACCGACCTGACTTTATCAACAATCTAGAATCCAATAACTCAAATACAACATCCGCCTTGTCTGGCAACTCCTTACAGATATCGAGCAACTTTTTAGCGGGAACCGTAATTTCCCCTAGTTCAGCGTTTTCAGTAGCGACCTGACCTATAAGTTCAACTTCCAAGTCCGTCCCTGTTAACGAGACGCCAGCATCGGTCACCTGTATTAGGACATTGGATAAAACAGGCAGAGTTTGCCTACGCTCAACCACACCAGCAACCTGCTGAAGTGGTTTAAGCAATACTTCTCTATTTACACTAAATTTCATTATTTGTCCTAATGAGCCAATATCTATAAAATCATGGGACTGACAACATACCTGGATGTAGTACTATCCGGGTCTGATAACAGAACAGCCGCGCTAGCATCTGAGAATGCCATACTAACCCTGTCACCTTTCATGACAGACAGAGCATCAATCAAGTACTCAACATTAAAACCGATATCTAAATCCAGACCATCATAATCAACTGTAATATTTTCTTCGGCTTCTTCTTGACTAGGGTTGTTGGCTTCTATCTGAATATTATTTCTGGTGATAACAAGTCTAATATTTCTATAAGTTTCATTCGATAGAATTGCAGTTCTTGTGAGTGCTTCTTTCAGATCTAAACGATCTATGAAAACGACATTGTCATTAACCTTAGGTATCGCAGCTTCGAAATCGGGATAGGTTGCATCAATCAGTTTTGTTGTCACTGTTCCGGCATCCGAAACAACTCGCAGATGATTTGCGCTAAAAAATAGGCGAACTTCGCTATCATCATTACGCAGTGATTTGCTCAACTCCAGCACACCTTTTCGCGGCACAATATAGCCACCTAAGATATCTTCCGATTCAGATAAATCAGTAACAGCCATCACTTCAGAAAGTGTCGTTGCCAACCTCTGACCGTTAGTCGCCACAGCAACTACCCCATCAACAGAAACCAAAAGCAGCATTCCATTGAAAAAATAACGAACATCTTGCTGCGCCATTGCAAAACTTGTTTTTAATAATAAGTCACTCAGGACGCTAGATTGCATCCTAATTGGCACCGCTGTTTCTTCTATTTCTATGCAAGGATAATCTTCCGCTGGTAAGGTCCCCAACTGTGACCGGTATCTCCCCGAGTTTACCTGAAAGTGAGTACCCACTAGCTCGCAATCTAGCATTGCTCCTACCCTCAGACTGCGACAAATGTCGATAAGCTTTCGCGCAGGCACGGTAATCTGCCCTTCTAAAATAATTTCCACATCTGCAATATTTGCAACCAGCTCGACTTCCTGGTCTGAACCTACTAGCTGCAAACCATCTGAATCTAGGCAAAGCAACAAATTCGACAGAATAGGAAGTGTATGACGGCGTTCGACAACGCCGGCCACGAATTGAAGCGGTGCTAGAAAAGCATCTCTATTAATAGAAAATTTCATTTATCCAAACTATCTAAATGGGCTTTTTCCATGTGAGTAGTTACAGAATTCCCTCACTCATAACCGCTAATTCGCAGTCTGTGTATCCATGTACAGTACACCACGCTAGACACTACCCTCTACGCAGTCAAAGTTCTAATCAGGTTATTATAATCTTCCCTGATATCTCTGTTGCTTTCCTTTAGCTCCTCAATCTTTCTGCACGCATGCAAAACCGTCGTATGATCACGACCACCGAACGAATCACCAATCTCGGGTAAACTATGTGTCGTTAACTCTTTTGCAAGTGCCATGGCTAGTTGCCTCGGTCTCGCGATAGATCTATTTCTTCTCTTAGAATGTAAATCCGCTATCTTAATCTTGTAATAATCAGCTACTGTTTTCTGAATATTCTCTATCCCTACTTGTCGTTCAGATAGTGCGATTAGATCTTTTAGCGAGTCTTTTACTTGCTCTACTGAAATTGAACGCCCTGTAAAAGATGCATTAGCGATAACTCTCTTTAGGGCACCTTCCAATTCGCGGACGTTTGACCTTATCCTTTCAGCAATAAAAAACGCAGCATCATGAGGAACATCTGCATTCTCCATTTCAGCTTTCTTTAACAAAATTGCCACGCGAGTTTCAAGTTCAGGCGCTTCTACAGGCGCCGTCATGCCCCAAACAAACCGACTTTTTAACCTCTCTTCCAAGCCAGCTATCTCTTTTGGATACCGATCACAGGTCAACACAATCTGACTACCATTTTCCTGTAACCTGTTGAAAACATGAAAAAACTCTTCCTGTGATTTCATCCCTTTGGCCAAAAACTGGATATCGTCCATCAACAGCACATCCACTGATCTATAATACTGAGTGAACTCTGCCATCGTGCCATGTTCAATAGCACGAACCATATCCTCCATAAATCTCTGGGAATACATATAAGCTACTTTGAGCTCTGGATGTTTGTCATGAATCGCATTGCCAACCGCATGCATCAAGTGAGTCTTTCCCAATCCAGAACCGCCATATAGCAATAAGCACTTATAAGTTGTACCCACACTTTCTGAAACCTGCACTGCAGCTGCTCGAGCGATTTCGTTAGACCTACCTTCAACAAAATTATCGAAAGTAAACTCGCGTTTTAATTCAAGGAGCGGGTAAAAATTCTCTCTAGTAACAAAGCTATTATTACTTCTATTGGATGTTTGTTGCATTGGTGATGTAAATACACCACCATTTTGTACTCTCTTCGTCTGAGTGCGCTGGTTATCAAACTGCTGATCAGAATAGGTCCCTATCCTAAGTGAGACTTGAGTAATTCCACTCGATTCAACTAACTCCTCAATTTTCGAGATGAAGTTGATATTTACCTGATCTTCAATATATTTATTGGGCGCGAGAAGCCTTAACTCTTTCTCGTCTTTAACAAATGCCTGTAAAGGCTTTATCCAAGTATTAAATTGATGTGTCGTCAATTCGTCTTCTAGACTGCGCAAACAGTTTTGCCAGATTACTACCCCCACAAACCCTCCATTCAAGTCAAACTTCTAGTAATTTTAATTGTCAGCACGCTGCTCGAGAATCGAGAATAAGCCGGATTGCGTGGCACGAATAATAACTGCAATCTCGTTCCTAAGCCACCAGTTGTTCCAAAAAAAGAGTATTTAAAACACCTTATTTTTCAACATGTTATACATAAGAGCGGTCAACAAACGGTGTCCAACCTGTGCATAACGTGTGGATAAAAACCGAGGCTTTTTATCTAGCACACAGCCTGTGGATAAAGTGCTATTTTTTACACAGGTTATCCACAAATTTTACGCATGTTCCACACCACTAATACACAGGTTTAGATCTACCCTAAGCCCTTGAAAGTAATAAATTAAAACGACTAGTACACAAGTTGCAGTCTCCTAATAAGAGTAATAACAATAAATTTATATATATAAAGATCTTTATATTAAAACAAAGGAAAATCCGAGCCCCGAAATATTAATTAAAACTCAAATTGACTAGCCGAACCAACTTGATTAGACTTCGCCCTCATTTTTAAGCCTCACTCACGGATTAGCTCTCATGAAAAGAACATTTCAACCTAGCGTCATTAAGCGCAAGCGTACACATGGGTTCCGTGCCAGAATGGCGACAAAGAATGGCCGTTTAGTGCTCAAAAGACGCAGAGCCAAGGGCCGCAAAGTGCTCTCAGCCTGAGAAGCATCTCTTAACCTTAACCAAACTTTTGGTACAGGGTTTAAGATTCTATCTGGCATGGTCATCCCTGAATAGTTAATGGGATAACCAGGTAGAAGACTACAGAATTGAGCACTCAAAGCTTCTCAAAAACAAACCGACTCCTTTCTTCAAAGGACTTTAGTGCCGTGTTTGAGCGTGCCCAATATAGAATTGGCTGCTCGGAGTTCCTAATACTCGCCATAGATAACGATTTATCTACCAGCAGATTAGGGCTTGTCGTTGGCAAAAAGAACACTCGACTCTCAGTGCGCCGCAATAGCATTAAACGAGTGTTCAGAGAATCCTATCGAAAAATTGCGATAGCGCTGTTCGACACTAAGGGTCTTGATATAGTCATTATCACGCGCCCCAAAGTGACTAAGTGTTCTAGCGAAGAGCTTTTTAGTCAGCTGTCAAAAATTTGGCCTAAGCTTCACGTTAAAGTAGAGAAAGGTAAGCGAAATGATTAAAATAGCCGTTATTTCTCTTATCAAGTTCTATCAAGCATTCATAAGCGTGCTCTTGGGTCCCAGGTGCCGTTTTTACCCAAGTTGTTCCCACTACACTATTGAAGCTGTAGAAACCCATGGTGTAATCAAGGGACTATTTCTTGCATTGAAACGCGTCATGAAATGTCACCCTCTTCATCCGGGAGGAGTAGATATGGTCCCTCAAAATCAAAAACATCAATCATAGGTAAACTAATGGATTTTCAAAGAATATTTGTTTTGTTGGGATTAGCAGTCACTGCCTACCTGCTGATTCTTGCTTGGAATGAAGATTATCATTCAGGCAAGATTGCCGTTTCTGATGCGACCTATACTGAACAAATTGCACCAACCAATGAAAATGGTTCTAGCAATTTTAATGAAGATCTACCCTCATCGCAGGAGAGTACTCCATCGACCCAAGGCGATTTTGTTCCAAGCGTTGATACTGCCTCACAGAGTCAACCCCCCTCTTCTACCTCATCAGCACCAAATAATAGTCGACTCGTTTCCATTAAATCAGATGTATTACATCTCACGGTTGATACCCTTGGTGGTGATATCGTTAAAGTGTCCTTACCCGCATTCCCTACGACGATACAAACACCTGACTCCCCTTTCACCTTGATTGACCCTGGCAATAGTTATGCAGCACAAAGTGGGTTGATCGGTACAAATGGTACTGATACCAGTGCTGGACGACCGAGATTCGAAGTCTCGAGCTATGATCACAACTTGCGAGATGGAGAGCCTGAGATACGCGTCGACCTAAAGTTAAACCAATCGGGGGTTATGATTACTAAACGGTTTACAGTAAGAAGGTCAGACTATCTCGTCGATGTAGACTATATAGTAGAAAATAATACAGCTGATAGTTGGCAAGGAGCGCTCTTTGCTCAAATTAAGAGAGATCGCGAAGCCCCAGTTATTTCTGATGAAAATGCTATGGGACTTCAACCCTATACGGGTGCAGCTACCTTCGTGCCAGGTACCCCATATAACAAACTAGAATTTGATGACATAGAAGAAGAAAGCTACAAGCAGAAAGTAGACGGTGGCTATATCGCAATGGTACAGCACTATTTTGTCTCTGCTTGGATACCAAAAGGAGATGAACTTAATACCTACCAGGCGCGGTATTTAAGACAGCAAGATGTCTTTCTATTCGGTTTTACAGGACCCGTCTGGCTAGTTAATTCTGGCGAAGCATCTACGAAAGGCGCTCAGTTTTATGTTGGCCCTAAAGATCAGTATCGACTTGAGGAAATTAGCCCAGGTCTAAATTTGACCGTTGATTACGGTTTTCTTTGGTGGTTAGCACAACCCTTATTTTTCTTGTTGAATGCAATACATGGTTTAGTTGGTAATTGGGGCATAGCGATTATTGGGCTCACGATTTTAGTTAAAACTCTCCTGTTTCCATTGTCTGCCGCTGGATTTAAGTCGATGGCCAAAATGCGGAAATTGCAGCCAGAGATGGCTAAGCTGAAAGAGAGATTTGGCGATGACAAACAAAAATTCTCTCAAGCGATGATGGAACTCTATAAAAAAGAAGGCGCTAACCCACTAGGTGGTTGTTTTCCGATTTTACTCCAAATGCCTGTTTTCTTAGCGCTCTATTGGACACTTATGGAGAGTGTTGAGTTAAGGCAAGCTCCCTTCATTTTGTGGATAAACGATCTCTCAATAATGGATCCTTACTTTGTACTACCAATTTTGATGGGTGGTTCAATGTTCTTAACTCAGATGATGCAACCTGAGCCTCCAGATCCTATGCAAGCGAAGGTAATGAAACTGATGCCAATCATGTTTACTTTCTTTTTCTTATGGTTTCCATCCGGATTAGTTCTATATTGGCTGGTTAACAATCTACTTTCTGCCGCTCAACAATTTTATGTTAACAAAAGAATTGAGGCGCAGCCCTGATTAACCCCTAGTGAGGTCAGTATTTTGGTTAACCTCTATAAAGATACAATTTCGGCTATTGCCACACCGCCTGGAAAGGGCGGCATAGGTGTCGTAAGAGTTTCGGGACCCCTCGCGGCTGATTTGTCTTTACAGATACTAGGCAAGCTGCCTGAACCAAGACTGGCAACCTTCACTGTTTTTCGCGATAGCGAAGGCGAAGGGATTGATCATGGTCTTGGTATATTCTTTCCATCTCCTCACTCTTTTACTGGGGAAGATGTTCTTGAACTTCAGGGTCACGGTGGTCCTGTTGTAATGGATCTTCTTTTACAGAGAACACTTGAACTTGGAGCGAGAATCGCCGCACCGGGAGAGTTTTCTCTCAGGGCTTATCTGAACGATAAAATTGACCTAACTCAGGCAGAGGCAATAGCTGACCTAATAGACAGCTCTAGCACAAAGGCGGCTAAAGGTGCGATGAACTCCCTGCAGGGAGAATTTTCTAAACGAATAAAAGTTCTAGACAAAAAAGTGGTTGATCTGAGGCTCTATATCGAAGCGGCGATTGATTTCCCGGAGGAGGAGATCGATTTTCTTTTAGATAGTCGTATAAGCGCTTCCCTCGAAGATATTTTAGTTAGCCTTAAGGCGAGCTTGGATCAAACAAGACAGGGTGCAGTTCTAAATGATGGTATTTCCCTTGTGTTGGCTGGTAAACCTAATGCAGGCAAATCAAGCCTGATGAATGCCCTGTGTGGTAGAGACGCCGCGATTGTAACTGATCTCGCGGGTACAACCCGAGACGTGTTGAGTGAACATATTCAGATGGATGGCATTCCGATAAATTTATTTGATACTGCAGGATTGAGAGAGACTGACAATCCAGTGGAAATAGAAGGTATGAAACGCGCAATTGCTGAAGCAGAACGCGCAGACATCGTGCTGCTACTGGTGGATGTATCCAAAGGTGGATTGACATGGCAGGATGAAGTCAATCAGTTGCTATCGTTGATCGAGCGCCCATCGTCAGTTCTCATTGCCCTAAATAAGATTGATCTACTTGATCATAAAATCCCCGGTGAAGAATCAAGCTTATTCGAAAATAACGACAGAGCTGTCATCCAGATTTCCGCCAAAACGGGTATCGGTATAGATGAGCTAAAAACAAAAATTAAGCAAATAGTGGGCTATGTCGATAATAGTGAAGGCGTAATTTTGGCACGTCGACGGCATATACATGCGCTTGAAAGAGCTGAAATGGCCGTAATCCAGGGCAAGGAACAATTAGAGTCACAAATGGCCGGAGAGTTGTTAGCTGAAGATCTTAAAATAGCGCACCGATCCTTGTGTGAAATCACAGGAGAATTTAGCAGTGATGATCTCCTAGGAGAAATATTTTCTTCGTTTTGCATAGGGAAATAGGTACCTGTGGTTTCTAGTGATTCGTTTATTCGTCCAAATATCACTGGCCTGTTAACGATAGACATTGATGCTTCCATGGGTATACTTGCCAACCCTACTGATTAAGGGAGCGCAAACAGACGTGTTTTGTCGCAATCAAAAACTATGATCTATCCAAAAAACTTTGATGTAATTGTCGTAGGCGGCGGTCATGCTGGCACTGAAGCTGCTTTAGCGGCAGCGCGCATGGGTGTTACTACGTTACTAATCACTCAGAATATTGAAACCCTTGGTCAAATGTCTTGTAACCCCGCTATCGGTGGTATTGGCAAGAGTCATCTGGTGAAGGAAGTTGATGCTCTTGGTGGTGCAATGGCACTAGCAGCTGATCAAGCCGGTATTCATTTCCGAGTTCTCAATGCGCGCAAAGGTCCGGCCGTCAGGGCGACCAGAGCTCAGGCAGACAGACACCTCTATAAATCAGCGATTCGTGGGATTTTGGAGAATCAAGAAAACCTTCATATTTTCCAACAGTCTGTTGATGACCTCGTTGTTGAGGGTGATACAGTAAAAGGTGTTGTAACGGCGAGCGGGCTCAAATTTTTGGGTCAATCCGTGATTTTGACCGTCGGTACTTTTCTGGGCGGTATCATTCACGTTGGGCTCGAAAAGTCCGCGGGTGGCAGGGCTGGTGATGCACCGGCAAATCGGTTGTCTGAGAGACTGCGGGAAATGCCATTCAAAGTTTCGAGATTAAAAACGGGAACGCCACCTCGAATCGACGGCAAATCCGTCAATTTTGCTGGTTTGGATGAGCAGCCTGGTGATTCACCCAGACCGGTTATGTCCCATATGGGTACTAGAGATGATCACCCTCGTCAGGTTTCTTGTTTCATCACACATACCAACGAACAGACTCATGATCTGATCAGAAATGGCTTGGATCGCTCGCCCCTATTCACCGGAGAGATAGAAGGTGTTGGTCCGCGCTACTGTCCTTCCATCGAAGACAAGGTTGTCCGGTTTTCGGACAAAAACTCCCATCAGATATTCATAGAACCAGAAGGATTGAACACACAGGAACTCTATCCTAATGGGATATCTACCAGTTTACCTTTTGATGTTCAGCTAGAATTGGTTCGAAGTATCAAAGGGTTTGAGCAAGCGCATATTACTCGACCGGGTTATGCCATCGAATACGACTTTTTTGAGCCGAGGGACTTACGCTCTTCTCTAGAGACGATACACCTTAAGGGGCTGTATTTTGCAGGCCAGATTAACGGCACAACAGGATATGAAGAAGCTGCAGCTCAAGGTTTGATTGCTGGGATCAATGGCGCTAACCGAGCGCTGGAAAAGGATCCCTGGTGCCCTGGCCGCGATCAAGCATATATAGGCGTGTTGATTGACGACTTGATTACTATGGGAACCAAAGAACCCTACAGGATGTTTACTAGTCGAGCTGAATACCGGTTGATTTTACGACAAGACAATGCTGATCGACGTTTGACTGAGATAGGTAGATCTCTCGGTTTGGTCGACGATGTAAGGTGGCAACGGTTCGAGGAGAAGTTTTCACTTATTGGTGAACGTAAAGCATTATTGGATAATCATTGGTGTCAACCTGGTGACGTTGAGGTCGAGGCGCTGGTAGGCAAAGCATTGGCGCGTGAATATAATCTGTCGAATTTGCTTAAACGGCCTAATGTTTCTATTGAAAAGCTGCTGCTAGCAACAGGGCATGACTGGCCTGATGAAGAGGTTAACGAACAGATTGAAATTGATCTTAAATATGAAGGTTATATTTCTCGTCAACAATTAGAAATTGATCGCCTCAAAGCTGAGGATGGGATGTTATTACCTGCTGGCTTAAACTACGATCTTATCAATGGCCTTTCTAACGAAGTTAGGCAGAAATTGTTAGAAGTTCAACCGGAGACGATTGGCCAAGCAGGTAGAATATCTGGTGTGACGCACGCGGCAGTTTCTCTTTTAATGGTTCATATTAAGAAAAATAGGCATTTACAACCCAATCGAAAGCAAGCGTGATTTGATCAAATGGGCAATGCTGAAACTGACAAGATACTCGCTCTTTTAGAACAGGGTTTGGCTGAAACAGATCTAACCTTGGCTTCAGATTTTGCATCGCAAGCCGTCAAATTTATTCAGGAACTTACTAAGTGGAATAAGTCCTATAACCTCACAGCAGTGAGAGACCCGCTTAAGATGGTGTCTTTGCACATACTCGACTCTATCGTTCTTCAGCCATTTCTTAATAATGAGATGCAGCAAATTTTGGATGTTGGTAGTGGTGGAGGTTTACCAGGAATCCCGCTAGCTCTCGCATTTCCTGAAAAAAAATTCATGCTGTTAGATAGTAATGGAAAAAAGACTCGATTTCTTAGTCATGTCAAAATGACTCTTGGACTTAACAATGTGGAAGTGGTGCAGTCGCGGGTTGAGGATTTTGCCGGTGAGTTTGACCTGATTACCTGCCGTGCTTTTGCGAGTTTGGTCGATATTGTTAATGGGGTGGAACATCTGGTTCGAGAGAACGGTAGTATTTTTGCGATGAAGAGCAAAGACGAAACCCTTGAAGGTGGTATTCGTGATATATACCTTGATAGTGTCCATAGTTTGAACGTACCTGGAATTGATGCGCCTAGACACTTGGTTGTGCTCAAAAAGGAACGGAGCAAAACCTGATTTTTCCAAGAATAGCCAGTTAAGATCAGATAGTCATAACGTGATGAGCGTTTTATAGGTCGGCGAATAGAAACCAGAAGCAGGTGACTCAAAAGTGGCATTAGTGTTAGCAATTACCAACCAAAAAGGTGGTGTGGGTAAAACCACCACCAGTGTGAACTTGGCTGCTTCTTTAGCAGCAATGAAACGTAGAGTTTTATTGGTTGATCTAGATCCACAGGGTAATGCCACCATGGGTAGTGGTGTCGACAAATCTGATCTTGAAGCTTCTGTTTACGATGTGCTTATAAATGGATTGACAGTATCCGAAGCTATGGTCGAAGCAGAGTCAGCAGGTTTTGATTTGCTTGGTTCTAATGTTGAATTAACGGGCGCTGAAATTGAGTTGCTCGCGATGGATAGGAGAGAATACCGCCTAAAAGATGCGTTAGTGCCAGCTCAGACGTCCTACGATTATATCGTCGTCGATTGTCCCCCGTCCCTTAGTCTGTTAACAATCAACGGACTAGTAGCAGCGAATGCAGCCATGATTCCTATGCAGTGTGAATACTATGCTTTGGAAGGTTTATCTGCACTAATTAACACTATATCTAGAATAACGACCAGTCTGAATCCCGAGTTAGAAATCGAAGGTATCGTCAGAACCATGTACGATCCAAGGAATAGTCTGACTAAGGATGTATCCGCTCAGCTAACTGAACATTTTGGTGAGAAGTTATACAGAACTGTGATACCTAGAAATGTTAGGCTAGCTGAGGCGCCAAGTTACGGACTGCCAGTTCTGTACTATGACAAGCAGTCACGTGGCGCTAAAGCTTATTTGGCTTTAGCAAGTGAGCTCACGAGACGTTACGAAGGGCTTGATGATAGCGAACGAGTTGGCATAAATAGCGATGGATAGTCAGCTTAGAACAGAATCTCTAGACAGGAACTGAATAGCAAATGGTAGTCAAAAAAAGAGGACTGGGTAGAGGTCTGGACGCGCTATTGGGTTCTGACGCAAGGCAATCTAAGGTTGAAGCGGAGGATTCTGCAAATAGGCTGCAAGAAGTTCCTATAGAGTGGATTCAACCGGGCAAATATCAGCCAAGAAAAGTGATGGAAGATGATGCGCTTCAGGAGCTTGCGTTATCCATTAAGGCCCAGGGCATTATGCAACCGATAGTGCTTCGGTCTGTGTCTGAGAACAAATACGAAATTATTGCTGGGGAACGCAGGTGGCGTGCTAGTCAGTTGGCTGGTTTGGACAAAATACCGGCGATTATTCGAGATGTGAGTGACGAGTCAGCTGTTGCTATGTCACTTATCGAGAATATTCAGCGAGAAGATCTCAACCCGATGGAAGAGGCTTTGGCCTTGCAAAGGCTGATAGAAGAGTTTGACCTGACTCACCAACAAGTAGCAGATGCTGTTGGTAAGAGTAGAACTGCTGTCACTAACTTCCTGCGACTCATAAATCTGAGCGCTGAAGTCTCACAGATGTTGGCCCATGGAGATATAGAGATGGGTCATGCTCGAGCAATCTTGAGCCTCAGTGATGAAAAACAAAAACAAGCTGCAAAGGAAATAGCAGCGAGACAACTTAATGTGCGACAAGCTGAGGCATTGGTCAGGCAGTGGTTAGCTGATCCCAAAGCCGTTGCCAAAAAAAGCAAAGTTGTAGATTCGGACACGCGGCACCTAGAGAATAGACTTTCCGGAAAGTTGGGCCAGCCCGTCCAGATTCAACACAGTGCAAAGGGCAAGGGGAAATTAGTCATCGCATATAATTCCTTAGACGAACTTGATGGTGTCTTGACTCGCTTCGGCGATCTCGACTAGGGTGTGAAAAATTCAGTCGGGTGTATGCTCAGGGTGCAAGAATCCGTCACAGCTAAAAAAAGTATCGAATAAGCTGCGTCTTGAGTTGAATGGCTCTGGCTAAATCACTATACTGCGCACCCTCGAATATGGGACTACACGTGCATCTTTCAATCCCATTTCGAATAGTGTTCGTACAGTTGCTGAGTACGATTGGCTTGACACTAGCCTATCTACCGTTTGACGAAGGTGGGTTGGTGAAGACCTACTCGGTTTTACTGGGTGGTGTGACTTCAATGCTACCTAGCGCATTTATGGCGTGGCATATGAGTCGAAGCACTGTCAATACGGGCGCTGCGTTTAAGAGCTTGATTTATGGTGAAATTGGTAAACTGGCTTTGACCGCGTTTTTATTTATTGTGGTCTTTGTATTTATAAAGCCGTTAGACGTATTGTTTTTCTTTTCATCATTGGTACTAAGCATGATGTGTCATGTGTTTGTACCTTTGTATTGGTCGACGGTTGAAAAATCGAAGCAGGATCTTGTTGAGCCGAAAGCTTCTTGTATCAGGAAATAGTAGGTTAGGAAACAGAGTAAAAAAGTATGCAGAGTGAAACACAGACTTCAAGTGAATATATCCAACATCACATTACCAATCTTACTTATGGTAAGTTTCCTGATGGTACTTGGGGAGTTGCTCATTCTATAGAAGAAGCAAAAGCAATGGGCTTCAATGCGATTCACTTGGATACCATGTTTTGGTCAATCAGCCTCGGTATGTTGTTTTGTGGCATGTTCTATTGGGCCACTCGGAACCTTAACCCAGGTGTACCCGGAACCTTCCAAAATATTTGTGAGATGACGGTTGAGTTTGTTGAGGACAATATTCGCCAGGTATTTGGCACTCGTCCCAACGCAATTATTGGTCCTCTTTCTTTAACAATACTCGTCTGGGTCTTTTTAATGAATCTTATGGACCTAATACCGGTAGATTTTGTCCCAGCACTTGCCGCAATGGCTGGCATTCACTTCATGAAAGTTGTGCCGTCTACAGACCCGAATGCAACGTTGGCTATGGCGCTTGGCGTATTTTTCCTGGTCATGTACTACAACATTAAAATGAAAGGCCCAGTAAAATTCACCTTGGGACTATTCACACATCCAATCGATCACTGGGCGGCAGCACCTTTTAACTTTCTTCTTGAAATGGTTGATCTTATTGCCAAGCCTCTTTCTCACGGTCTACGTCTCTTTGGCAACATGTATGCTGGTGAGATGATCTTCATTTTGATCGCGTTACTACCTTTTTATGCTCAGTGGGTGCTTTCACTGCCTTGGGCAATATTCCATATTTTAATCATTAGTCTTCAAGCGTTTGTGTTCATGATTTTGACGATAGTCTATCTGACACAAGCACATGAAACTGGGGACCATTGATCAAGATTTTTTAAATTAATACACTAAGTTTAATACATAAAGTTTAATACACACGTTGACGTGCAATTGTAGGAGTAATTCATGGAACAATCGTTAATTTTTATTGCTGGTGGCATTCTGATGGGCCTAGGTGCTATCGGTAGTGGTGTTGGTATCGGTATTTTAGGTGGTAAATATCTCGAAGGTGTTGCTAGACAGCCAGAGCTTCAGCCAATGCTGATGACTCAGTTGTTTATCTCGCTTGCATTGGTAGATGCTGTACCAATTATTGCAGTAGGTATTTCGCTATATATGATCTTCGCGGTTTAACATTAAGCGAGTTTTTCTCTACTTTTTTTCTCGAACCCAGAGGTGAAGTGTGACTATTAACTTAACCATGGTTGGTCAGCTAATATCTTTCGTGCTGTTTGTTTTATTCTGCATGAAGTTTGTTTGGCCACCATTGACCCAGGTAATGCGTGAGCGACAAAAAGCATTAGCCGATGGTCTTGAAAAAGCCTCAGCAGCTGAAAAGCAGTTGGAAGCGGCAAATGATGCTGCTACTAACGAGCTTAACGAAGCCAAGAAGCAATCTGCTGAACTTTTAGCCCAGGCTAGATCTCGAGCGAATCAAATCGTAGAGGAAGCCAAAACACAGGCTAGTGAAGAAGCAGACAGGATTAAACTTGGCGCCCAAGGCGATATTGATCAGGAAGTCAATCGTGCTCGAGAAGAGTTACGAGCGAGGGTCAGTGAATTAGCGATCGAAGGTGCTGAGAAAATTCTTGAGAATACCGTTGATAAGGGCGTTCATCAGGATATGTTGAATAAGATTGCTGCTCAACTTTAAGACTAACTATAGGACTGTAATAGGTAATGGCTGAGTCAGAACTAACGACAATTGCTCGACCCTATGCCCGTGCAGCTTTTTCACAGGGGCTGGACGAAGCATCTGGATTGGCGACATGGTCGCGGATGCTAGAAATGCTCAGCGCGACGATACAGAACGATACGGTAAGGTCGACGCTCGAAAACCCGCTGCTTACCAGGCAACAACAAAGTGATCTAGTGATCGATATCATGGGTGATGAGCTCAATGAGAAAGGCCGCAACTTTGTCACTGTACTGGCTGAGAATGATCGCCTTAGCGTGATGGCGACGATCTCAGAAATATTTGAATCGCTGAAGGCTAACCATGAGAAGACGATGGATGTAGAAATCACCAGCGCTTTTGAAATGAGTGAAGAAGATGGTAATAAGCTTTCTGCGGCGCTTAAGAGCAGGCTGAAAAGAGAAGTGAATCTTACGACAAGTGTTGACTCTACGTTGATTGGCGGCATTGTTGTAAGAACACAAGACACCGTTATTGACAACTCGGTTCGGGGTAAACTTGACCGATTGGCACAGGTACTAAGTTAGGAATTCACCCTTTGTTCAGCTAAGCGAGTAAGTGGTTTGTGCAGCGCTTTGAACATGGGGAAACACATACACTTTTGAATTAACCATTCCTTGAGGAACGGGACATGCAACAATTAAATCCTTCTGAGATTAGCGAAATAATCAAGCAGCGTATTGAGAAGCTCGATGTTTCTTCTGAAGCAAGAAACGAAGGTACGATCGTCAGTGTGTCTGACGGTATTATCCGAATTCATGGGCTCGCTGACGTTCAAAATGGCGAAATGATCGAGTTTCCGGGCAACCTGTTTGGTTTCGCCCTAAACTTAGAACGCGACTCAGTCGGCGCGGTGGTCCTAGGTGACTACCAGTCTCTTCGTGAAGGCCAGACTGCAAAATGTACTGGTCGAATTCTTGAAGTCCCGGTTGGACCTGAACTACTTGGCCGTGTAGTAGATGCGCTAGGTAACCCGATCGATGGCAAAGGAGCAATCAACACTTCATTGACTTCTCCGGTCGAGAAAGTCGCGCCAGGCGTAATTGCACGTCAACACGTGGATCAGCCAGTTCAAACAGGCCTTAAGTGTATTGATTCCATGATACCTGTTGGTCGAGGTCAACGAGAACTAATCATTGGTGACCGCCAAACCGGTAAGACCGCCATCGCCATCGATGCAATTATTAACCAGCAGAAATCTGGTATTAAGTGTGTTTACGTCGCTATCGGTCAAAAGTTCTCTTCTGTTGCGAACGTTGTTCGTACACTGGAAGAACACGGCGCAATGGAAAATACCATTATCGTAGTGGCTGGCGCCGCTGATCCTGCGCCGATGCAGTACATCGCTCCATATGCTGGATGTGCAATGGGTGAATATTTCAGAGATCGAGGCGAAGATGCTTTGATCATCTACGATGACCTTACTAAGCAAGCTTGGGCATATCGTCAAATCTCGCTACTTCTACGTCGTCCACCGGGACGTGAAGCGTATCCCGGAGACGTTTTCTATCTCCACTCCAGATTGCTAGAAAGAGCAGCCCGTGTGAATGCAGATTACGTAGAAGCGTTTACTAACGGTGAAGTTAAAGGGAAAACTGGTTCGCTTACGGCCTTACCTATTATTGAAACACAGGCCGGTGACGTATCTGCGTTTGTACCGACCAACGTGATTTCGATTACGGACGGTCAGATTTTCCTTGAATCGGACAAGTTTAATGCCGGTGAACGACCAGCGATGAATCCAGGTGTATCGGTTTCTCGAGTAGGTGGTGACGCTCAAGTTAAATTCATGTCCAAAATTTCCGGTGGTATTAAGTTAGCCCTAGCGCAATATCGGGAACTCGCGGCATTTTCACAGTTTGCTTCAGACCTGGATGACGCGACTAGACGTCAACTTGAACATGGCGAACGTATTAACGAACTTATGAAGCAGAAGCAATATGCGCCCATGTCTGTTGCTGAAATGGGAGTGGTTTTATTTGCTGCGAACGAAGGCTTCCTGCAGGACGTTGAAGTCAATAAGGTTCTGGATTTTGAGGCAGCATTAAAGTCTTATATGAATTCAGAACATGCTTCGTTCATGGACGAAGTAAACACCAATGGTGTTTACAGTCCTGAAGTTATTGAAACCATGAAAAAAGCGTTAGAGACATTTAAGTCAACTCAGACCTGGTAGGGCCAGTCTCAGACTCGCCGGAATCATCCATTAAGTGAATCCGGTTATGTAGTGAGAGCTAGAGTGGAACCAACGAGAGAAATATGGCAAACGCAAAAGAATTAAGAAAGCAGATCGGTAGTATTAAGAATACTCAAAAGATCACTAGCGCAATGGAAATGGTTGCTGCTAGTAAAATGCGTAAATCTCAGGAACGTATGGCACGAGGCCGACCTTATTCTGATCATATCAGAGATGTAATTGGTCACGTCGCTAATGCTTCTCCAGAGTATCGCCACAACTTTATGATCGAACGAGAAGTTAAGCGAATTGGTTACATTATTGTGACGACTGATAAGGGACTTTGTGGCGGTTTGAACATCAATCTACTCAAGGCTACTGTAAAGCATATTAAGGCTTTTGTAGACGAGGGTGTCGAAGTCGACCTTTGCCTAATTGGAAATAAAGGCGCTCAGTTCTTCCGAAGTTATGGCGGGAATGTGGTTGCTGCTAGTAGTCACGTAAGTGAGTCCCCTGCCCTTTCTGATCTCATCGGTGGCATCAAAGTTATGTTAGATGCTTTTGAAGCAGGTAAGGTAGACAAAATATATTTAGCGAACAATTTGTTTGTTAACACTATGACACAAGCTCCAACTATCACTCAGTTAGTTCCGCTAGATCCAGCTGAATCGACTGAGCTTAAGCATCGCTGGGACTATATATATGAGCCTGATGCTAGACAATTGATTGAAGGATTGGTCACAAGATTTATTGAATCGCAGGTTTATCAAGCGGTTGTTGAAAACGGCGCCTGTGAGCAGGCAGCAAAGATGATCGCAATGAAAAATGCGACCGACAATGCGGGCGATATGGTTGATGAATTACAGCTCATCATGAATAACGCTCGACAAGCAGCAATAACACAGGAATTGTCAGAAATTGTTAGTGGAGCGTCGGCCGTATAGCCGTACGCTTCCGATTTCAGACTTCAAATTTAGAGCATTAGCGTAAGCGCATAGAGGATACAACAATGGGTAGCGGACGTATCGTACAGATAATCGGTGCGGTAATTGATGTTGAATTTCCCCGGGACGAAGTACCCAGGGTATATGATGCATTGACTGTCGATGAAGGTGGACTGACTCTTGAAGTACAGCAGCAACTGGGTGACGGCGTAGTCCGTACCATTGCGATGGGAAGTTCAGAAGGCATAGCGCGTGGTTTGGGTGTAAGTGATACCCAAAGCGCTATATCCGTGCCTGTTGGTCAAGAAACTCTTGGTCGAATTATGGATGTCCTTGGGAATCCTATCGATGAAAAGGGACCCATCGGCGAAACAGAGAGAATGCCGATTCACCGTAAGCCGCCTTCCTATGACGAGCAAGCCGGTAGCCAGGATCTTCTTGAAACCGGTGTGAAAGTAATTGATCTGATTTGTCCTTTTGCTAAAGGCGGTAAGGTTGGATTGTTTGGCGGTGCTGGTGTTGGAAAGACTGTCACCATGCTTGAGCTGATCAATAATATCGCATCGGAACATGCTGGTTTGTCAGTATTTGCAGGGGTCGGAGAGCGTACTCGTGAAGGGAACGATTTCTACCATGAAATGCAAGATGCTGGTGTACTCGACAAGATTGCCATGGTCTTTGGTCAGATGAATGAACCACCTGGAAACAGACTACGGGTTGCATTATCCGGTCTGACGATGGCGGAAAAATTCCGAGACGACGGCAAAGATGTATTATTCTTCGTTGATAATATCTACCGTTATACACTCGCTGGAACTGAGGTTTCAGCACTTCTTGGCCGTATGCCTTCAGCTGTTGGTTATCAGCCTACACTTGCTGAAGAGATGGGTGTACTACAGGAACGTATTACTACGACCAAAACAGGTTCGATCACTTCCATCCAAGCGGTTTATGTACCGGCAGATGATTTAACTGACCCTTCTCCAGCCACCACGTTTGCCCACTTAGATTCAACTGTAACATTATCTCGTGACATTGCTTCTCTTGGTATATATCCGGCTGTTGACCCGCTTGATTCTACATCTCGTCAGCTAGATCCATTGGTTGTTGGAGAAGAGCATTATAATGTTGCGATGGGTGTTCAGAGCGTGTTGCAAAAATACAAAGAGTTAAAAGATATTATCGCGATTCTTGGTATGGACGAATTGTCGGAAGAAGACAAACTCACCGTATACCGAGCACGTAAAGTTAGTCAGTTTTTCTCTCAACCTATGCATGTAGCAGAGGTGTTTACTGGCCAACCTGGTGTATATGTTTCTCTGTCTGACACCATCAGAAGTTTCAAGGGTATTCTCGAAGGCGACTACGATGACTTACCTGAGTCAGCATTTAGTATGGTTGGTAACATTGAACAAGCTATTGAAAAAGCGAAAACGTTGTAAGTTATTTTCACGGATTGTGAAACCTTAACTTCAGGAGATATATAGCAATGGCATCAACAGTACACTGTAGTATTGTTAGCGCAGAACAGGAAATATTCAACGGTCTGGTTGAAATGGTAGTGGCATCAGGTACGATCGGTGAACTAGGTATTTTCCCAGGTCATACACCACTGATTAGCGGTGTGAAGCCAGGACCTGTTCGTTTGCGACTCGAAGGTGGTGAAGAAGAAATATTTTTTGCCTCCGGTGGTTATATCGAAGTTCAACCTACAGCGATCACGATACTAGCAGACACTGCTGTAAGGGCCGATGACATCGATGAAGCTGCAGCAGTCGATGCTCAGAAGAAAGCTGAACAGGATCTTGCTGATAACAAGTCAAGCATTGATTTCTCGAGGATTAGTGCAGAGTTGGCCGAGCAGGCCGCGATGTTGCGTACAATTCGTAAGCACAGAGAGCAGAAACGCTAAGGTTTTTTAAACGGTAATATAGATTTAGAGGGTGGCTACTAGCTGCCCTTTTTTTTGCATGTACTTTGACACTGCAAACGCATTTCCCCGGTCTATGCTTACAGGGGCTCAACAGACTTTTTAGTGACCAGAAGAAGACTATCAGAGTAAACTTAGTGTATGAATACCAAAGCGAAAAACACAGACCAAGTAGAAATATGCATCCTAGCTGCAGGTATGGGCAGTAGGATGAAATCTGACAAACCTAAGGTTCTACACACCCTGGCAGGGCAACCGCTACTCGGACATTTAGTAAAAACTGTGCAGAAGATTAGGCCACAACGAATTCATGTTGTTATAGGCAAAGGTGCTGCTCAGGTTGAACAGGCTTTTAGCGATAGTGGTTTGAATTGGGTGTATCAGAGAGAGCAAATGGGCACGGGCCACGCAGTGATGCAAGCGCTTCCAGGTATCTCTGCCGACTCCAGAGTTCTCATTCTTCTTGGAGATGCTCCTCTTATCAAATTGGCCACGGTTCAAAAACTTATTTCGGCGGAGTGTGACTTAGGCATATTAACCGTTAACTTAGACAACCCTTTCAACTACGGGCGAATCGTTAGAGGCGCTGGTGAACAGGTGCTTGCCATCGTAGAGGAAAAAGACGCGACTGAGGATCAGCGTAAAATCGGTGAGATCAACTCTGGAGTTATGATAACCACCGGAAGTTTATTGACTGATTGGTTATCACGTATAGACACTGATAACGTCCAAGGTGAGTACTTGCTGACTGATATTGTTGGCTTAGCGAATCAGGACGGATGCAAGGTAAGCGCCATCGTCACCGATGATCCCCTGGAGGCATCGGGTATCAATAATTTTAGTCAATTAGCTAAATTGGAGAGGGAATATCAAATGAGTCGCGCAGAAGAATTAATGGAAGCCGGTGTTCACGTGATTGATCCGACACGAATCGACATCCGTGGAAATCTCACTGTAGGGAAGAATGTTAGAATCGATATTAACTGCATTTTCGAGGGTGACGTTTCACTAGGTGACAATGTCACTGTGTCGTCTAACTGCGTGATAAAAGATTCTACAATTGCTGAGGGTTCACTGATAAAACCTAACTCAATGCTTGATGAAGCGACAGTGGGAAAGAACTGTACCGTTGGTCCTTTTGCGAGGCTTCGCCCAGGAGCACACCTGATGAATTCAGTAAGTGTTGGCAATTTTGTTGAAATTAAAAAAACGACACTAGGAGATGGCGCGAAAGCTCCTCACTTAAGCTATCTTGGCGACGCCGAGATAGGCGCCAATGTAAATATTGGTGCAGGCACAATTACCTGCAACTACGATGGTGTGAACAAGCACAAAACAGAAATCGCTGACAACGTTTTCGTAGGCTCAAATAGCTCGTTAGTCGCACCGGTTAAAATAGGCGCAGGCGCAACTATAGGAGCCGGGTCAACTATTACACATGAGGTAGAAGCTGGACTTGCAATCGCCAGAGGAAGGCAGAAAGTGTTTGCGAATTGGAAAGGGCCGAGGGATAAAAAATAATGTGCGGAATAGTTGGTGCGGCAACTCGTAGAAATGTCACAGAGATATTATTAGAAGGTCTACAAAGGCTCGAATATAGGGGCTATGACTCTGCAGGACTGGTTTTAATGGATGCTAATAACTCTTTCAAGAGAGTTAGACGAGCTGGAAAAGTAGCAGAATTGAAAGCTGCCTGTAAAAGAGGTAGTGCGACAGACCCAGGTCGAGGTGAAACCGGTATTGCCCATACGCGTTGGGCCACGCACGGTAAGCCTACGGAAAACAATGCTCACCCTCATGTTTCGACTGACCAAGTAGCGGTCGTTCATAATGGCATTATAGAAAATCATAGTGAACTTAGGACGAATTTAGAGAAAGCTGGCTATGTATTTACTTCTGAAACAGATACTGAAGTCGTCGCACATTTGGTTCATCGTGAAGTAGCGTCAGCTGATACTTTTCGAGGCGGTGTAATTTCAGCCCTCGCACAACTAAGGGGTGCATATGCTGTTGGGGTCATACACACCGAGTATCCTGGTATTGTAATTGCGGCAAGAATAGGAAGCCCTTTGGTTGTTGGTTGCGGTATTGGTGAAAACTTTATTGCTTCTGACCCGCAGGCTCTTAGACCTGTAACAGATCAATTTATTTACCTTGAAGAAGGTGAAATTGTTGAGGTTACAGCTGACTCGATTGAGATATTTGGTGGTAGTGACGCAGCCGTTGAAACTCGAATAGTCAGACTAGATGCAACTGCTGATGCAACGGACAAAGGTACCTATCGCCACTATATGATGAAAGAGATTCACGAGCAGCCCGCCAGGGTTCGTGACACACTAGAAGGTCGAGTTACGGACAAAAAAGTTCTCGTCAATGCTTTTGGTACAGATGCTGAACGTATTTTTACCAAGACGAAAGCAGTCCAGATAGTCGCTTGCGGAAGCAGTTTCTATACAGGGTTAGTTGCTAAATATTGGTGTGAGCAAATTGTGGGCATACCCTGTCTTGTTGAAATAGCCAGTGAATTTAGGTATCGCAAAGTTGCTGTACAAGCGAATACGCTGATGGTTACGATATCGCAATCCGGTGAAACTGCAGATACTCTTGCAGCACTAAGAGATGCAACTGATGATAACTACCTCGCTTCTCTGTGTCTTTGTAACGTCCCAAATAGTAGTCTCGTTAGGGAATCAGACCTCTGTCTGATGATCAATGCTGGTCCAGAAATTTGTGTTGCATCGACCAAGGCATTTACTAACCAACTGACTGATCTACTGTTACTGGTTCTATCTATTGCAAAGTGCCAGGGACTGTCGGCTGAAGATGAAGCTGAATATGTCGCGGCACTTAACTCGGTCCCTGATTTATTGTCAGAAACTCTTGCAAGAGACGCAAAAATCAAAATAGTAGCAGAACAATTTGTCGACAAACATCACGCATTATTTCTAGGTCGTGGCACTCATCACCCGGTTGCTCTTGAAGGTGCGTTGAAGCTAAAAGAAATTTCCTATATTCACGCCGAAGGTTACCCAGCGGGGGAACTTAAGCATGGACCGTTAGCACTGGTTGATGATGATATGCCTGTCGTCGCAGTTGCCCCTGGTGATGAACTGTTGGAAAAGGTTCTATCTAACTTGGAGGAAGTTAAAGCGCGAGGTGGGCAGTTGATTGTTTTTGGCGAAGAAAATACATTTGATAAGGAAGACGAATTGACCTTTGTTTCTATGCCTAAATGTCATCCGATTATTTCACCTATCGTTTATGCTATTCCAATGCAGTTGCTTTCGTATCATGTAGCCGTGTTCAAAGGCACTGATGTTGATCAGCCGAGAAATTTAGCCAAATCTGTTACAGTTGAGTAGGCTCGACGTAAACTTGGACCTCGACTAAAGACGAATCAAGACGGTCTATCGCTGTCGTCAGTTTTCTGTAGAGGTGTTCGTCTATCTTTTCAGTCGTTACGAGCACATCTCGAACTTTATCGATTAGTGTCGGTAAGGCTTGCAAGATGCTATTTTCTAACGGACTAAGCTGAGTAACAACATCCACCGGAGTTGCGTCAAAGTAATCATCTACACCGTTAGAATTTCTGGGCGCTCTAGCTTTGCTATCTACTATTCTAGACTTTTCGTCGCGATGTCGAGCGATGATTCGCAGACGTTCATTGGTATAACGCATTTAACGTATCCGTTTTCTACATTGGTGGATTTTCAAGTAGCTAGTTCCCCTCGGTAAATACTTGTTCCTGGGTGAACTTCGACGACTTTTCAGATCTGTTGGTTTAAAAATCAATAGGTTTTCGGGAAGTAGCCATGGAGATGCCTAGTTTTCGGATAAGCAGTTGCTAGTAATGGTTTCGCGGGATCGTGTTCTCCATCTAACCTAATAATCCTAATAGCTAACAAGTCTACTTGTCCTTGTTGCTCAAGCGCGTGTTTAAGAATATCTGCCGTCGCTGATTCGCCATTAAGTTTATTGATGTACTTCTGAGCCCAGTATCGAGTGGGCTCGTATTCTATTTTGTTAATGCTCAAAAGCCGTCGATGCTGCTATCGTATCCTCAGATTCAAGGCTAACAACAAGTGCTTGTGCGGTCACAACTGAGCGTAGAAGTTTAAAGAGAGTGGACTGCGTTGGACTTCTTTTGTCAGCATCAGCCATTCGTGTTTGAATGTCTGACTTCCAGTTCTCGAATATTCGATGACGTAGAGTGGCGCTAAGTATTTTCGCTTCAGCAAGAGCTTTAGGTGAACCGAATACTCGTTCCGGATCGAGGATTGCTTTTTGCAAATCATAGACTGCCTCGCCCTTTAAAAGGGGCTCTTTTACTTTTGGAGCAGGGGCGCTGTTAGCATCCTTAATAAAAAGTATATCGCATGGGGCATCGGCCAATAGTGGCTCGGCGGTCACTGATTTGCTCCAACGCTCCCAGCGAGACAAGTTACGAGCTCCCACCACCGCAAGATTCGCATTCACATCTGCTGCAACGGTTGCTAGGACATCATTAGGCGTACCCTCAGCTACCCGCACACGCGAGGCTGCTATGTCGAAATGTTCTGCAAAAGCTTCAATGGCTCGTCCATGTTTTCTTGCAATCTCGTGCCGCATTTCTTCTGTTGATGAAAGCCCTATTTCTGTGGGATAAGTGAGCCCTCCATATTCTGTTGCATTTAGAGCGTAGTTTTCCAGACCCGTAGATGCCTGATATGCATGAACAGGCGTATTGGTAGCGTGAAAACTTTCTGCTATAAGATTTGCCATGCTGAAGACTTCATAGTCAGGACTAGAAATAATCTCCTTATTATTTGTGTCGCCTATCGCTGTTACTAGGCTAATAATATTGTCTTCTCTTTGTTCCGTGACAAACCACAGGTGCGCTGGGGATAGACGAATCAAATCCCAGTCTGTATTGCCGATAAGCCCCATGACGTAATTGTGGGCGCGTGACGCTTTCATTACTATATCTGGTTGTGCCTCATCTATTTTTCGAAGAATTGCTTCTGTTCTAGGCGAATCCCATCGCGTATCGTGACTGATTTTTATACCTTCAGTGCTTAATTGCTCGACTAACTCGGCCATTAGCGTGGCATCTTCGTCGACGCGCTTTACTAATTCTGTAGCGAGATCATCGTCGGAAAAGCTCCCTGGCATAAGAGAACTGTCATGGGATACATGCAAAAATTCAAGCTCACAACCGGTTGCTTTCGCTAAAGCAATGGCTCTTCTGACCAGCGCAGACTCTTTTGGCGCACATGGTTTAACCAAGTCAGGGCTAATGACAACTAAGACATGTCTTAACGTATCGATCGTATCGGTTGGATTCTTTACAATTTTTTGATTCATTCCAATAGCTCCATTTTACGTTTAATGCTGTTCTTGAGGATGTTTTTTCACCTCTACCCTATGAATTAGAGCAACGTCTGTGCCAGATAGGACATAAACCGCTCCAGCTGGTATAAGTAGGTGTATTCTCGAGCTTTGCTAAAGAATTTACTGATGGTTTTGCTGCAATTTTTGCAGTGAACTTGCAGATTTTGCAGAAGCATCCAAGGGTTCCAGCAGAATACCGTCACTAGAGGCAGCCATTAGGCGCGTTACTGTTGGACCACTAATTGCATATCCTTCATATCTATAGGATAGAAATGCTCTACGTAACTTTTAGGACATATGAATTATGAATTCG
>JBLHWY010000031.1:0-45344 GCA_047629195.1 Candidatus Azotimanducaceae bacterium | reverse complement strand
TTCATTTATCAGGCAATGTGCTCCAGCAACTGCTGATGCGACATGACTACCCTTCACTGCAATGACTAACAAATCGCAGGTTTCAGAGGGCGGTGTCAAATAGGCATTTACCTTCACTGTTCTATCACCGCTAGCCCCATAGACTCGAAGACCATTATTCTTAATAGCTGCGATATGTTCTGCATTTGGATCGACCACCGTGACATCGTTTCCGTTTGAGGCAAGTAAGGCCGCATAGATAGAACCCATGGCGCCACACCCTAGCACTGTGACTTTCATTGTTACGGACTCCCTTTTAAGTTTTCTGACAGAAAGAAAATGTGTTTTTGCAATTCTGCCTTTTGCTCTAACCCGAACCCCGGTGCATCTGTAGGGGAGACAACCCCCTCTTCAAGCTTACAGACATCAGGGTATCCGCCAAACGGTTGAAAGACGCCAGGATAAGCCTCGCAGCCGCCGAGCCCCAAACCAATGGCGATATGCAGGTTTATCAAGTGGCCGCCATGAGGAAAACATTCTGCTCGATTGAAGCCAGCCCTCTCAAGCGTCTGTATCATCTTTGCGTATTCAGTGAGGCCGTAGCTTAGGCCCGGGTCCATCTGGAATATGTCTTTGCCGGGCCGCATACCACCGAATTGAGACAGGTTTCTTACGTCCTGCTCACTAAACAAATTCTCTCCGGTTGCGATCACACCTTGGTAGCCAATCGTTAGCGCCTGATTCAATTTGTAATCCAAGGGGTCGCCGGGCTCTTCAAACCAACGGAGATCTAAAGGTGTAATTGCCTCGGCATACTCAATAGCCGAATCGAGATCAAACCGACCATTTGCATCTATTGAAAGATTCGCGCCAGAGCCGGCGACCTCGAGCGCTGTCTCAATACGCACAAGATCTTCAGCCAGCGACGCACCACCCACTTTCATCTTGAATGCGTGGTAGCCAAGTTCTCGATAGTGCTCAAGTTCCTGCTGTAGTCGCTGACTAGAATCCTCATCGTAGTAATACCCGCCAGCGGCGTAAACATTGGTTACCGGATCGCTTAACTGGCGATCAAAAGCCTTTGCGATTGTTGTCCAGGCAGGTTCATCTGCAAGTTTGGCATTAAGATCCCAAATAGCGAGTTCAAGAGCACCAAGCGCACCAGCCCTATCACCATGCCCGCCAGGCTTTTCATTTTGCATCGCGGCTTTCGTAACAGCAGCAGGGTCAAACCTATTACCATCAATGGCTAACAAGGCTTCAGCTTTGCATTTGAGCACCCGCGGTATCATTCTTTCACGTAAAATTCCTGATTGGCTATAGCGACCAATAGAGTTGAACCCAAAACCTATGACAGGCTTGCCGTCTCGGCGCTGGTCACTCACAACGGCGACTAGAGACACCGTATGGTCGTTAAAGCTAACCATCGCGTTAGATATATTGCCTTCGAGATTTATTGATAAATCTCGAATTTCCGTGATGCGCATATTGCAAAAGCCTATTCCAAGAAAACATATTAAGATCAACCTTCAAAATAGAAGCTTCTGAAAGGAGCGTCAATCTGAATTACAATCTCCACAGACGATCTTCAAAACAATCTCCAAAGAAAAAGGATAAAGGGAAATCAACATGAACGACGATTTTATTGTGGTTGTGACATTTGAAACGGATCAACAAAACCACACTGAGGCGAAAGAACTCATTGGCGCCTATATTAAAGATTTCCTGAGCCAGCAACCTGGATTTATTGAAAGCAAGCTCCATGAGAACAGCAAAGGGACAGGACTTTTACACTACGCTCGCTGGAAGAGGGAAGCAGATTTTCGTGCTTTCGCCGAAATCGCTAGTGCTCATCCAGCATTGCCGGCTTTAATAAAATTCAAACCAAACGCAAACTTTTACAATGTATGGGCTACTTATTGAAGCGCATGGTTCTAGAGATTATGTTCTCCAAACTATTTTCTCCAAACTATTTTTTCCAAACAACAGGAAAGAGCTCACTGTCCATCGGGCTGCCGGGTTCAATACCGGGGTCTGCAATAATATCGGCAGTGCCAGGGCGCGGATCCCACACGACATCTTCACCCGTCCATCGCGTTGCATAGCCACGCCGCCTCGTGCCCGCAGAGACGTTACCCTTGGCGCCATGAATCGTATTTTGATGATGAACGAGGCAGTCACCAGGCTCCATATCGTAACAAACAATATCTTCGAGGGGAATTGCCGCATCGATATCTGGCATAGCAAGCAAGTCACTCTCAACGTATGAAGCGTCTCCGCCACCACTAAAGCTTTGCGGCCGATAACGGTTTTCTGAGAGATGAGAACCTTTGACATAGCGAACACCGCCACTAGCCTCGGTGACTTTGTCCATTGCAAACCAGATGGAACAAACCTGTGAACCCTTTACCTTCCAATAGGGACCATCTTGATGCCAAGGTGTCGCTTCAATTGACCCAGGTTCCTTCACTAACAAATGGTCAAAGAATATATTGATTTTGCTTGCGCCCATCATTTCTGCCGCAATAGAAGCAGCCTCGCTTTCAAAAACAAACTGCTTGAAAGCGTCACTGTGAGTCCAAAGAAATTGATCACCAAAAAAACGCGTAGAATTCTTTGCCTCAGCATATTCTTCTGCCATTACGCCGGGGCTGGCTAGATTTTCTTCTGTCGCGGCGCGCAGGAACTCCAGCCACTTCGCATCAAAAACACCACAGAGTTTCACCACACCGTCACGGCGATAAGTTACTTTGTCTTCATTCGAGATGTTCATTCGTTACTTCCTGATTTTGGGTAAAGATAGTGACTCGCGATGTAGTAATACACACTACCCACCAGAACAAACCCAATGATGATGTAGCCAAATACCGGTGCTAGGATCACATTCATCACGATAAGTCCTGCAGATATTCAAAATAACAACAATACACCCCGGCAGGAAGAATGGCACCGATTTGAGAGTAGTAAAACAGATGATGAGTGCCGTCCCACCCGTAAATACATGGGTCATAATGACGATGGAGTTGCACTAACGATAGCAATAGATACTCACTCTATAACAAATAGTAGAAAAAATTTTCAACATTCTGTAATAAAGTCCTTGTTGGAACGTAATACCTTATAACTCCATCGGAAACCGCCAATGGCAACGAACGTAGTTTTTCAAATTCTATATAAGGATTACTACGCCCGTGTCTTCGGTTTATGTCGGCGAATTTTGAATTCACCGACTCTGGCCGAAGATGCAACGCAGGAAGCTTTTATGCGGGCCTATAAAAAATTTGACAGCTACGACGATACCCAACCATTCTGGCAATGGATCGCAACTATCGCGAATCATCATTGTATCGACTTGCTAAGACAGCGCGGTCGAACCAAGTCACTGTTTGGTGAAGAAGTGGCAGAAGTTGAAACACTAGAATCAGCAGACATCGCGCTTGAGTCTCAAGTGATCACTTCCGAAAACGGCGTTGCTTTAAACGTTGCGATAGCTGCACTGCCTGACAAGTACAGAGTGCCCTTGGTGCTCGCCTATTTTTTTGAAGCAAGCTATGAGCAAATCGCAGAAGATCTATCCATCAATCAAAACCATGTGGGCGTTTTACTACTAAGAGCAAAACAAATGTTACGTAGCACGATGATTGATGCTGACCGGCAAGGTGTGAACAAATGAGCCACCTGACCGAGCTACAATTTTCAATGTACCTAGATCAAGCCGTCCCCAACGATGAGTTAGCAACGCTGGAACAGCACCTGCGAGACTGCTCCCAGTGTGAGCATCGAGCCAATCAACTATCCCTCGAAGCTAAGCTGATCAGTGCGGCGCTAGCATTCAATGATGAGACGATACCCGCGCCGCCGGCGATAAAATTTGCTCGCCCCATAGGGTTACGAGAGTTTGCAATCGCAAATGTCGCTACTGGGGTCGTGTTTTGGTTGGCACAATTTCTTTGGAAAACGATATTCGGTGAGTTCATTATCAACGGACTCACCCGTATTTCTGCACTTTATGTCCCTGATGTTTATGGGATCTTTGTTAACACCACGCTCTATTTCTCTGAAAGAGGTACCGCTATGATTTATTCATATTTTGGCTACACCCTTCTCGTCCTGGTCGCACTTTTTGCGACCTTGCTAATTGCCACTTACTCAAAACGCCGAACAGTCGTAGGTCTATTTGCGCTTTTTGCGATCTCTGCCAGCTTGCTGAATCCCTCTACGGCAGAAGCACTCGAGCGAAGGTATAGCGAAGAGACGATTACCATCTCAGCAGATGAAATCATTGACGATACACTGATCGTTTCCGCTGACACTGTCGTCATCGAAGGGACCGTTAAAGGAGACCTCATCGCTTTCGGTCGTAAGATCATTGTTAGTGGCCCGGTTGCGGGTAACTTGATAGCCTTTGCAGAGTCCGTTAATTTAAGTGGCGATGTAAAAGGACTTGTTCTGACGGCTGCGTCAACTGTCATAGTTGACGGATCTGACATCGGCGGTGACTTCTGGAGTGCGGCGGGTAACATCACAGTAGGCAAAAACACCAAGATCGCTAGAAACGCGACCTTGGCGACGGAAACAGCTTCAATCGCTGGGGACATTGGCAGTGATGCACATCTATTCGGAGAGTCCTTCGATATTCAGGGCAAAGTACGCGAGGATGTTGTTGCTTATGCAGACAGGATCAATCTACTGAGTGGCGCGCACATTTTTGGGAATCTTAGTTTTCACACAGATGAAGAAGAAAAGCTTCAATTAGCGCCTACAGCGATAGTTGATGGCGATACCAATTTTCACGCTCGCTCGGATCGCTTCCAAAATCAAAACAAATATCTTTCCGCAAAATTCTACTTACACCAGCTATTCTGGATAGTCAGTGCGTTTATATTCGGCTTTATCATCTTAGTACTCTTTCCATCTTTAAGAGAGCTCAATCTCTATGGCGACATGGATGGCGTTAAGACCGCAGGAGTCGGTCTCATTGCCATTGTTAGCATGCCAATCCTCGCCACTTTGATTGCGGCAACCTTGATAGGGTTACCAATAGCCGTGGTCAGTTTTATTGCTTGGATGTTAATCCTATACTCTTCAAAGATTGTCCTAGCGAGTGTCATCGGGCAGATGGTATTTAGAGATTCGGCAAGAGAAGACAGCCTGTTCGCCACCCTACTTGCAGGTTTAACGCTGATACTCATCGCTTCAAATATCCCCGTGATAGGTGGCTTCATCAGCTTCCTGTTAGTGATCATCGGTAGCGGTCTGATCATTAAACTGCTGATGGAATGGATATCTGATGTTATGGCGAGTCGAACTGCCGCTTAACCCACAACCCTTGGCGTCAAATTTCAGTTCAGGTCTTTAACGAAGCACACGCAATGATTCTTGCGTGTGCTGAAATATCAGTAAAAAATTGTACGCACTCCCCCTTGTTTGGTGCATAAATATTGATAGTTCGGCTGGGAACTCAGGCTTTAGGATAAGAACATGAGCAGCACAAGATCCCTCGTAGACCTTTCGGTCGTTCGCTAAGTAAAATTACAGCTCAGAGGGAATTGAAACCAACGATATCGAGTTTCATTCATGGAAGCACTTACGTATCTGTACGATTCGGTCGACCAAAAACCTTTCTAAGACCTCGAATAATTGTAACAGGATGACCAGAAAGATGAGTTTCATCTTCAATGACTTGATGCATCAGATTGAGATTATTATAGCGCCTCTGTTCCAGCGTCTGAGACAGAGCAAGCATGTTAGTAACCATGCTATAGGGATCAGTCCTGGTAGGGTGTTCTTCCAGACTGCCTGAAGACATAAATACGCTCGCAGCTAGATCATTTTTCGTTTCTGCATATCGCTGTTCATGGGCAAGAATATCTTTTTCACCCCACCAAATTGATGGACTGCCAATCACATAACGACTAAAAGATTCCGGCTGATTAAATAAGGTATAAAGACCAAATAGCCCTCCGAGAGAATAACCCACATAACACTCATCATCTGCTGAAACATTGTAGCTTTGTTGGACAAGGGTTTTGACTTGAGTATTGATGAACGCTAAAAAGTTCTCGGCGCCACCAGGTTCAGCGGGCGGCAGTTTCTTCATCCAATCAGGCATATTCTCTGATGGCTCTCCCATGCCACCGGCACAATGCGTAAGCTCTCGAGTTCTTAATGTCATGATGTCGCTGGAATGTTCAACGTCATAAGTAATCCCTACAGTGATGAATGGCTCTATTTCTTCTGCCAGTTGCATCATAGGAATAACCGAACTGACAGCCAAGAAACCTGGGCCGCCATCAGTCATGTATACGACGGGATATGGTGTACCAGTGGCGTTATACATCGGGGGCACGGAGACGTTTAAGAGGAATTTTTGACCTATCTTTTCGCTATACAATCGATGTACGCGAGTTCGGTCTATTGTTACTTCTTCCGTCATTGTCATATCCTTCTCCATTCATACGAATGGCTAAACTCTAACGGGTTTTCATCGCAATCGCTATTTCAACCGAGCACCCGCTCTAAGCTGGTATATAGGACTACCTAGCTGTCTATCGACAGTAACGTAATATATTGCCCTTAAAAGGTTTTGCCAAATATTCACAACTTTCGGGCTTATGTTGTTCGTGGCTAAACCCCAACTTGACCATATGTTTACTGAAAGCCGCATGATTACCGCGCCCAGGGTCAACTATCACAACCTCACATTCGGGTTTCGCGTGTCTATCAATAAAGCTAGATAGCTGCTTTATGTGTTGGACTTCATAGAGCAGGTCACTGCCAACAATCAGATCAAACTTTCCCAACCCTTCGTGGATCACAGTCCAGTCAGCTCGTAGATAAGGAATTGCATCACCATTATTCAGACGGGTATTTTCAGCAAGAAAATACCCCACTTCTGGATGGTAGTCCGATGCGGTAATGTCGGCGTGTCGAGCATTAAACATCATACTCGTTAGGCCAATACCGCAACCGACTTCAAGTATCCGCTTGTTCTCGATGCTATGCGTTTGCAGTTCATGTGCCAATACTTGGCTAGAGTCCCATACAACACCGAAGAGAGACCATTGCGCAGAAGAGATGCCCAGCGCTTCTGCTTCACCAAGCGGATCAAAAAATTGATTTCTATCGAGCAGCGTACGCAGATGAATATCGAACCCTTCGAATTCATAGGTTTGGAATCGAACACGATAGCCACTCAATGCATCACCCTTTGCTTTCATATGATAAATCGCTACCAGCGATGAAATGACTATACTCCGCGGACTACCAACTTCCTAGGATGGACAGAATGCTTAGCGCTTGACACGCGCGACACTAGTCCGGCAAGCCCAGTACTCGCTTAGCAATAATGTTCAACTGAACTTCATTCGAGCCTCCGGCAATCGAAATCGCTTTCGATTCTAACCATAGCCGGCCTTTACTTATCTCTTCCTCACTAAAGGTCTCACCCTCCCAACCCAGTCCTTGGGTACCTCGAATTCTAACCTGAATCTCTAATTGCTCTTTAACCACTTCAGCCTCAATGTAGTTCAATATCGAAGTCGCAGCCCCTGGCGTACTGGTTTCTGATTCAGCCACTGTACGTTGTTGCGTTAATGAGAGCGCACGCCGTTGCATTTCATTGATGACAATTTGATCCCTTAAAGCAAGGTCATCGATGCTCTGCGAGCTTGCATAGTATTTTGCTAATTCAGGCAAAGGCAATGTTGGCCTGATACGCTCCATCACACCTCCCGTATCAGCACTCACAAGCGCAGCTAGACCCGATCGTTCGTGCTGCAACAAACGTTTTGCAACGGTCCAGCCCTGATTCATTCTGTGCACCAGATCCACCTTGGGTACTTCAACATCATCAAAGAACGTCTGGCAAAAAGGCGATTGGCCATTGATAAGGACGATAGGTTGAGTACTCACGCCTGCGCTATCCATTGAAAACAGGACAAAACTAATGCCTTCGTGTTTTGGTGCATCTGGGTTAGTACGTACGAGACAGAACATCCAATCGGCGTAATCTGCACCTGAAGTCCAGATTTTTGACCCATTAACCCGATAGAAATCTCCTTCATCGACAGCTCGAGTCTGCAAACTTGCAAGGTCAGAACCTGCACCCGGTTCACTGTAGCCCTGACACCAACCCAACTCCCCTCTTGCGATTGGCGGAAGATGCCGTAGTTTTTGCTCTTCATTGCCGTATTCAAGTAGCGTTGGGCCGATCAAGGTGACCCCCATACCTCCGAGAGGTGGTCGCGCTTCAATGTGTTGAAGCTCCTCAAGTAACACAAGAAAGTGATCGATATCTAATCCCGCACCACCATACTCAACAGGCCATGTCGGAACAGTCCAGCCTTTCTCAGCCATGCGATCAAGCCAGATATAAGCATCGGGGTTGCTACTCCGACGTTTTATACCGCCGTTTACTTCTTCGCCTGAGACCATCCGTGTCCGCATGGACACGGGGCAGTTTTGCTCAAGCCATGAACGTGTTTCATCTCGAAAGACTGAGAGTTCAGACATACCACACCCTACTTAATAAGTTTTTTAGCAATAATTCGTGATGGTCGATGCTATCTGCTTCTAACCTTCATGACAATTTTTCGTACAACCAACAATATTGTCATGGCGACAACAAGGCCCGCAAAACTCCACTTGATACTAGTCGCCCAGGCAGTCAACGTTGCAACGGGTGCCAATACGACCGGGTAATTGAATAGCATAGTGACGATACCGATATTTTCCAGCATGTCGAACAACCAAATCACCGGCGGTAGCAAAACTAACCAGACGAACCAGCGAGCACCATCGGTTGTCGAAGCAAGAATTCGTTCCTCAAACCCGATGAGATAGCCAATCAATCCTATAAAAAGGCAGGTGTAAACAATAGGATATGCTACATCAAAGGTCATTTCTCCGATCATATACTGATGTCGACCAGCAGCACCGTAGGCTTCAATCCATCCATAAACCTCATCGACAGAATAATGAAAGGCCAGATCGATAGGTGGCACATCAGACTCTGGCCCTGCGAGGTTTGGCATGATCCCCAAAATGAATATTAAGTAGAGTCCAAGTAAGGTAAGTACTACTCGGGGGCGAGCAACGACGCAAACAAATCGGAAATATAGGTTCATAACTATTGCCCGGCTAGATTCTCCGCAAAAAAATCGACTGTTGCTTGATCTGACTTTGCTCTGGCTTGCGCATTAGATTTCATGATCACCTGCCCACCCTTGCCCAAGTGGCTGAAAGGATCCGTTACTTCGATGGGAGCAGCGTTAGTGTTGAAGGCATGTCCTGCGTCTTTGTAAACCGTAATTTCGACATGACTCTTTGCCGTATCATCGAGGCTTTGACGCCACTCATCACAACTAGACGCTAGATCATAGTCATCATCTGCCCCTGTCTGAATCAACAGAGGGCGATTAACCAAATTTTCAAGCTCATAACCAGGTACCTTATTGTATACCCAACAAACTGGATAGAAGGCTACATTAGCGGCAAAACCATGACCGTAGCCGAACTGATATTGATTGAATTCATTTCGCACTAACATTGAAACAACGCCGCCCCAAGAGAACCCAAGGATGCCAATTTTGTCCCTATCAATTCCATCTAGATGTTGGAGGTAGTTTAACGCAGCAAAGGTATCAGGTAATGTTTCAGCCACATTGGCAGGTCTACCACGTTGCTTTCCGACCCAACCTCGCGCCGCCCAGAGGTCAATTTCTAGCGTAGTAAATCCCTTTTTATTAAGGGAACTCGTGTGTAACTGCCCACGCGAATCGACACCGCTTGAGCCGTGAACAATCAAGACCGCAGCAGTATTTTTGCCACCAAGTGGCACATTAAGTTTACCTGCGAGACCCCAGTTTTTTTGTTGGTACGAAACGGGAATCGAAACATAAGAAGTGCGCACTTGCTCTGCCTTCGCTTCATGCGACAACAATAAACAATTTGTCGAAACTAACAAAAATATAAATAACCTAAACATTGATCCGTCCCATCCTCATCTTCTTATTTTTCTGACATTGCATTTCTAATCATATCAAATTGTCGCCGACGCAGACTTTAATGCGGGATTATTAGTAATTGGCAATCCCTATTTAGCATGAGACCATGATGCTGTAGCACTAATCAACAAAAGGCCTAACGATGAAAGATCGTTATAACAACGACTGCAGCACCCATTCCTCCAAAGCGCTCGAGTATTACAGCGCCGCTGTGAATACCTTACTTACCGCTCAATATGGCACTATCATACGCTTAAAGGCCTCCCTATCTGAGGACCCGAAGTTTGCCCTCGCGCATGCAACACTTGCACATACCTACTCTATGATGTCGCTATCAAACGAGGCAAGAATATCACTCGAGACGGCCATTGCATGCACTGTTAATACAAGCGCCCGCGAAAAAGCACACATTAATATCATCGCTGTAATGATCAATAACAACGCTGACCTTGCCTTTGAAACAGCTACCCGTCACCTTAAGACTTACCCAAAAGACGCGATCATCGCTCAATCTGTTAGCGGCGCATTTGGCCTAATAGGCTTTAGTGGGAGAGCAGGTCGCGAACAAGAAAATCTTAAGTTTATGGAACAACTTGTACCGCATTATAAAAATGACTCATGGTTCAACAGCCAATACGCATTTGCAATCTCAGAAGCTGGCGACCCGGAACGCGCATTAAAAATAGCAGAAGCTGCGCTAGAAGCAGACCCGGAAAATGCGGATGCCGTTCACACACTCGCGCACATTAATTACGAAACGGGCAATTCCGAGTCAGGTCTCAAAGCATTAGAGAACTGGCGATCTAGCTATCATCGCGACGGAATTCTACATGGTCACCTGGCCTGGCATTGTGCATTATGGAAGCTTGAGCAGGGTGACTTCAAACGTGCATTCGAAATACTAGAGGAAGATATTCACCCCAATATAAGCCATTCACCACCGATCAATATGGCGACTGATTTCATTGGGTTTCTCATTCGAGCAGAAATGCTGGGTGCCAGCATACATTCAGATCACTGGTCTACTGCAAGCGGCATAATCAAAAGACTATTCCCTGAACCTGGCTTATCCTTCGTTGACGCTCACGCCGCAATTGCACTCGCAAAAAACGGCGAACCAACAAGGTTATCCCGTTATAGCTCGCTCCACAGCGGGTTTGCCCACGACCTGGTTTCAAACATTGCGCGTGCATTTGAGGCTTACGTAGATGCCGATTGGCAGTCGGCTATCAACCACTTATCACCTCTATTGCTCACACATGAGCAACTGGGTGGAAGTCGTGCTCAACGAGACCTCGTTGAAACAGTGAATGCCCACTGCCTGATTCAAATGAACAGGTCAGACGAGGCATTCTCAGGCAAGATGCAACGCCGAAAAAAGATAAACAATAGAATCTTTGGACTTAACTAGAGCTTATCCGAAAACTTAACATCTCCATGGTTACTTCCCGACAACCTATTGATTTTCAAACCAACAGATCTGAAAAGTCTGGGGAATTTACGTTTGAAGCGGTATTTACGGACGGGAACTAACTAGAGCAGGGCGTCCCTAGCGATACACAAGGCGCTTTTTGGCATACGTGTCGTGCAAAATAGAGAATTGAGAGCCACACAATCGAGCTGAAACTCTCGTCGAAGCCTTTGAGTTTAATCTTCCAATTCCTATATTTTGTCTATACTTTCAAGATGAGACGAAATCCCAAAGACACACTGATGACATTCTTCAGCAGCTTGTCATATTCCGCTGTGCCAAGAGTGCTGCTGATAATTTTAGCGCTACTCCATGCAGGAGTACTTTCCAGCTGCGACAACTCTACCCCCGTACTCAATATTGGCGTACTTCGTGATAGCCAATTAGAAACCGATGCAACCATCGTTCAAGCTGCTCAACTAGCCGTAGAGCGGGTCAATGCAAACGGTGGCTTATACGTCAATGGTCAAAGTCACAGGGTCCAACTGATAGTTATGGATTCTGGCAACACACCACAAAAAGCGATAAAGGCAGCGCAAAAGCTCATTGCAGATCAAGTTGTAGCCATTATTGGCCCCAATACTAGCCGTACTGCAATTCCAGTGGCGGGATTGGTTGAGACCGTCAAGATGCCGCTCATCACACCTATTGCGACCCACGTAGATATAACCAAAAATCATCACTACGCTTTCAGAACTGCTTTTAGTGATCATCTCCAAGGCGAGGCGATGGCAACATTTGCACGGAAGCAGCTTGAAGCTAAGACTGCGACCATCTTCTTTGATGTATCAAACGAATATAGCCAGAGCCTCTTTCAAAGTTTCACCAAGGCCTTCGAGCGGGAAGGTGGTGAAGTCGTTTCAGTCGAGACCTATGTCACAGGACGCACGGACTTTTCGGAGCAAATTAAAAATATAAAAGCGAACCCAGTGGACGTTATCTATCTGCCTGGCAATTCAGAAGTAATCAAGGCTCAAGTCACTCAACTTAGAAACCAAGAGGTCGAAAGCATTCTCCTTGGAGGGGACGCCTGGAACCAAACGGAGATAGCGACACTGCCGGTATTTGAGGGCTCCTACCATACAGACCACTGGCATGCGGCAGTAAATCAACGGCATGAGGCATCTGCGCTTTTTTTCGATCTCTATAATGAAAAGTTCAGCAGCAACCCGCACATCGCCGCAATGTTGACTTACGATTCGATCAACATATTGTTTGAGGCGATTAGTAAAAGTTCAGGCGATGGTCAAAGCATTCAATCTGAGCTAATCAAAACCCAGAACTTTAACGGAGTGACAGGAAGCATTTCATTCTCTGAGCACGGCGAAACAAAAAAGCCAGTCTATATCCTTCAAGTTAAGGATGGCAAAATGCATTTGGCCGAAGAGGTTTATCCAAGGTGATCAATCGCCACATGGACTTCATTTCCGTTTCCTTTTGGCTTTCCACAATGGCCTCGCTCTCTATGCTAACGAGCTGTTCACAGCTGGACACTGAGCCAGTCATCATCGGTGTCTTGCTGGATATGCCAACGCCTGGCGGCTTACCTTCAAAGAACGCAGCAATTTTGGCGACGAAAGAGGTCAACGCCAAGGGCGGGCTAAAAATAGGGTGTGGGCCATCAAAGAAACCACCTAACCTCTGCCGCCATCGCCTAGTCACACTAGTTTTTGAAGATACTAACGATACGCCCACCGGTGCAATTGCAGCAATGCGGCGTCTAATCAGCACTCAAAATTTGGTCGCAATCATCGGCCCAAACGTTAGTCGAAATGCCATCGCAGTTGCCAATATCGCCGAGGACAATAAAACCCCGATGGTCTCTCCAGGTTCTACCCATCCGGAAACCACATTCGGAAAAAACTTTGTTTTCAGAGCTTCCTATACTGATCCTGTACAAGGTTTCTTGCTTTCAGGATTTGCAAAAAAACATCTCCGGATAGAAAAGTCGGCTATTTTGTACGATATTTCTCGTCCCACTAGCAGGAGCGTTGCACAGACATTCAAACAAGGGTTTGAAAGTCAAGGCGGACAGATAACAGACTTTATTTCCTACGTCACAGGAGAAACCAATTTTGAGGTACTACTAGCACAAGCACTCGACGGGCAGCCCGAAGCCTTATTGCTACCCAACCCGTCATCCGACACATTGATTCAGGCATCAATATTGAAGAATATTTCACCGAACCTCATACTACTAGGTACCGATAGCTGGAGCGCCTCTGCGATAGACAAGATCGACGATATGCAAGGTGCCTACTATACCCACCATTGGCATCCATCTGTTGCAAAGCTAAACGCGCAGAACAAAAAATTCGTTACTCGTTTTGAACAAGAGTATGGCGAGACTCCAGCCACTATGGCGGCACTTACTTACGACGCTTTTAGCATCCTTTTTTCCGCCATCGAAAGCGGCGGCACTAACTCGATAGCACTGAGAAATGCATTAGCAACTACAGAATTCGCTCACGGCGTTACTGGGCCTATATCGTTTAGCGATGGTGGCAACCCACAAAAAGATCCGATGATTCTCACGATCAAAGATCAGGTAAGTCAAACATACCCCTGGAGCCGTCAGAAACAGCCAGAGGACTTCCCAGACAGTTACCAGAGCTGGAAAGACCAATGATTCCGAGCTTAAAAAGCAGCCTCAAGATGAGGCTCATGGTTTACATGATGGCTATTTCCACCATGGGCACTGTACTCACCAGCCTGTTGGTCTATACCCAGATGCGCAACCAATTAGGTGATGAGATTTACTTGCGACTTGAAACGGCAGCGAGCCTTCAGCAGCAGGCACTAGAACGCTGGATGAAAGATCAAATTGTTTTCGTCAATTGGTTAGTCACCAACGAAGATTTTATGAAACCAACGATTCAAATGCTGGCTAACCATGAAGACAAACAGGCTTATTTACTTCATCGTGACGAATTTTTGGCGCAATTGGATTCGTTGGCATTACTAAAAAAGGGCTGGTTCGATGTGCTCGTTTTGGACAGTGATGGTAAAGTTATTTACTCATCCGTTACAGAATTGCTCGGTGACTATAGAATACTGGATGAGTTTTTTGTACATGCCAAGCGCGATCAAATTTATGTTCAAAAAACCTATCCCTCACCCATTGATTATCGGCCAACCATGACAGTATCGGTCAAGGTGGGCACTCCCAATACAAGTTCATCTGGTGTCCTTGCCATCAACCTGAATCTTGACCGCATGGATACTATTGTTCTGGAACTCACCGGTTTAGGCAACAGCAGTGAATCTTATCTCGTAGACAAATTTCATACGTTCCTATCAAGCAAACGTTTTGGCCGAAATGAGTATCCTCGCGGGGCCCACTCTTGGGCAATTGATGACGGCATCTCTGGCAATGACGGCATGGGCTTGTACCTAAATTACGCTGGTGAACCCGTCATTGGGGTCTATCGAAACATCGTGCCATTAGATGCTTTGCTGCTTGTTGAAATCAAACAGGAAGCAGCTTTTTTACCGGCCCAACGCCTTGCATTCGATATATTCATTTTTGGCTTGGTAGTGCTCGCACTACTGTTATGCGCCGCTTATTACGTTGCCACCCAGATCACAAAGCCGATTGTCAAAATGACGCAGGTGGCCAAAGGTATTGCCGCAGGAAATCTATCGATGAGGGTTGAGAATACTACAAAAGATGAAATTGGCGCTCTCGCAACCGCATTCAATGACATGACATCCCGCCTACAAACCCTTTACAAAGAGTTGTCAGGGGCCAGAGATGAAGCGCAGTCCGCCACTGAAGCGAAAAGTTTGTTTCTCGCCAACATGTCTCATGAAATCAGAACACCCATGAATGCAATCATGGGGTATACCCAGCTGATACAAGCCCACAACGACGTTGCGCCGGAACTTATGGAATACGTAACGCAAATGGAATCATCTGAAATGTATCTACTCGGACTGATCAATTCGATTCTGGATCTTTCAAAAATCGAAGCGGGCTTGATGACGGTAGAATCAATTGAATGCGATCTCACCCACCTGATTGAAGACCTTGATTTCATGTTTGGGGAAACAAGTCATAAGAAGTACCTGCAATGGCACATGGAACACAATCTGGACAAGGAAACTTGGATAATTGCTGACAAAACAAAACTTCGCCAAGTTCTCATCAACCTGATTGGCAATGCAGTTAAATTTACACAGCTGGGAAAAATATTGCTAAAAGTTACGGCCCTCGATAATGAGGCGTACCAATTTGAGATATCTGACACTGGAGAAGGCATCAGCGAAAAAGAACTGCCCTTTATTTTTGACAGATTTCAACAAGCTGATGCGGGCAAAAAGTTCGGCGGCACTGGCCTCGGACTTGCGCTTAGCTTCGAGCAAATAAAATTGATGGGAGGCGAATTGGAAGTTGAATCCCAACTAGGCGTTGGCAGTACGTTTTCATTCAAAATACATGCGACGAAAACTCAAAAGCCCGATCTGGACCTTAGCCGAGTTAGTTATTCGGAAATTATCGGTATAGAACCCGCTATCACCGTGCTCATCGTGGATGACATCAAAGTAAACAGACTAATTCTTTCAAAAACTCTGAGTCAGCAAGGCATTAGAATTATAACCGCAAGCAACGGTTTAGAAGCGGTCACAGCAGTCCATGAAAATCATATTGATATTATTTACATGGATATCCGCATGCCTGAAATGAACGGCCAAGAAGCATTAACTCTGATTCGATCGAAAAATCCCGCTCGTTACATCCCCTGCGTTGCTATCACGGCAGCAAATCTGGCACACGAATACGACGAAATCATGGCAACAGGGTTTGATGGATTCATTTCCAAGCCTTTCCGTTTCGAAGAAGTCTACAAGTTCCTGGTAGACAACCTCGATATCAAAATACAGTTAAGCGCCTAATACCTTTAGCCTATCCCCGCCAGATTAGTCTCTAAGTGTCACAGGCAATTCGCGTATTCCATGGACAAAATTCGAACTAAGTAGAACTGGGTCTCCCGTTACTTCAACCCGTGGAAACCTGTTCTGAATTTCTTCCCACATGACCCGTAGCTGCATTTCTGCGAGACGATTACCTACACACCGATGTACACCATAGCCAAAAGCGGTATGTGTACGCGGATTGGCTCTGTCGATAATGAATTTATCAGCGTTATCAATGTAGTCTTCATCACGGTTCCCCGATATATACCACATCGCGACTCGATCGCCTTTCTTGATGTGTTTGCCACCAAGTTCTGTATCTACGAGCGCAGTTCGGGCCATGTGAGCAAGCGGAGTTTGCCAACGAATAATTTCCGGAACCATCTTGGGAATGAGACCAGGATTCTGCAATAGCTTCTCATACTGATCTGGATTCTTATTAAGCGCCAGTACGCCGCCGGAAATAGAGTTTCGAGTTGTATCATTACCGCCAACGATCAATAGAACAATATTTCCCAACAATTCCTGCGGAGTCATGTTGTTAGTCGACTCGTCGTGAGCCAACATTGATATCAAGTCAAACTTAGCCGGCTCTTTTTTCCTGGCTTCATAAAATTCAGTGAAATAAGCGAGACATTCAAACAATTCCTGAAATCCTTCCTCAGGTGTTTCATAAACCTCAGGGTCACCTAAATTTTGAATGGTATCTGACCAACCAACAAGCTTCATTCGGTCTTCCTGAGGCACATCAAACAAGGTTGCCAGCATTTGACCCGTCAGTTCTTTTGAGACGTGATCGACCCAATTAAACTCTTCATTCCGGGGCAAGCCATCGAGAATCATACCCGCTCTCTCGCGGATCAGCGGTTCCAAATCGGCTAATTGACGCGGCACAAACATTGGCGTAACAACCTTCCGCTGGGCGTCATGCTTAGGTGGGTCTTCTTGAATAAACATGGGTAGCGCAAACGCATCGTCATCGTCTCGGGCTATGCCACCGAGGGCGATACCACCTAAACGTTGTTGCGAGGAAAACAACTCGTGGTGTTTATCTACCTGCATGATGTCCTGATATTTAGTCACTGACCAAAAGGGACCACCGACACTTTCCTCATGAAAGTGAACAGGATCTTCACGACGGAGTCGAGCGAAGTGATCCCAAAGCGTGTCATTCTGAAACAAAGCAGGGTGGGATGGATCTATGCTATCGAGGGGGATATCGTTGACGTCAAAAAACGGATCAATTTCATAGGCGTCTGCAACTTCCTTGTTTGACACAGTCATGTCGCCGTCTTGCATTCTCTGACTCAGGGCCTTGCGGGTATCACCGTTTTTCTCAATGTATTGAACGCTCATATCAACTTCCCTCTATAAGTAGCTCATCCTCTTATGACCCAGCCGGGTCGCCTTCAAGTCGATTTGGCAATGAAATCACTCAAATAGACTCTTGTTCTAATTATCAACTGCACCTACCAAAAACACCTATCAAGAGCGCACTCAATCATGACTAGCCCTGTTTCACCGGCACCTGTTGTCTAGCCTGAGCAATATATCCTCGATTCCAAGTCGGGCTAATCGTCAAATCATTAATACATACATGGGCAGGTAGTTGCGCCAGAAATTTAACGACCTCGCCGCAGTCTTCAGACTGTACCATCTTCTCCCGGTCTTCAGCGCTAACAGGAATGGGGCGATTATCCAGAATTGGCGTTGCAACCTCACCGGGGCAGATTGCGCAGGCTCTTACGCCATAGCTGCCCGCTTCCATATTGATGCTTTCATTCATCGCATTCATGGCATGTTTAGCTGCCGTGTAAGCTGGTCCAGTGACAACGCTTACGTGTTTTCCTGCCCAGGATGAAATATTGATAATCAATCCATCACCCTGCTTCTGCATCAGCGGCAACACGGCCTTACAACAGTAGAACGCGCCATCAAGGTCGATTCGAATAACCGAATCCCAATCGTCGGTGGTGACATTATGCCAATTCCTGTTTTTTATATTGATCCCTGCACTCGCAACCATCACATCAATACGACCAAGCGAAGCCGTAATCCGCTCGACTACGGCAAGCACATCATCTTTATTGGCAACGTCAAGTATCTCAATGTGGGCATTGCCGTTGCAGGCTTGCGCAACTTCCTTCAATTTTTCTTCTCGACGCCCAGACAAAACCACTTGCATCCCAGCATTAGCTAAAGCGATAGCAGCACCGGAGCCGATACCCGTACCGGCACCCGTGATCCAAGCGACTTTTCCATTTAGGTCTCTCATATTTACTTGTCTAGCCCGAATCTCGGGCAGCCTCCTCTAGCTGGTGCATTTCTTGAAGAATCGTACTTAGAGATTTAAGCAAATCCTCGTACTTTTTATCCTCTTCCAGATCCTCTCCAAAGCTATAGCTAGGAGGAACACTCGAATAAGGACTCCGTTTCAGTGCATCAAGGTCAGCAATTAGTTCTCGCTGACGGCGTCGTTGTTTTAGCGTCATTTTCCACATAGCTGCCATGATACCATTGCATCCTTATGAATAGGGAAACACAATTGGGAATGCCGACTCAATGAAGAAAAACTATCTTTTATTGCTAGTTCCATCATTTCCATTCGGCCGCTGGATCACTGGCGCGATCCTCTTTGTCGGACTATTCCTATTCTTTAAATTAACTTCTACTGTACCGATGACGGCAGTTGTGCTGTTTTCCACCATCATAATTTCCTACATCATCCCTATATTTAGCTTTATAACTGAAAAATCAACCGAGGCGTTGGATGACCTTAAAGACGAACTCGAACTAACAGACGAGGCTTTTATCCGCGTCAAAACGTCAATCACCCAAACAACATTACTAGGTAACCTGATTCCGCCTGCTGTAGGTCTCCTCCTTGCCCTACTTCACCAATCGCTAATCTTCGGAAGCACACTAAATTTGTCTCTGAGCGATACCCGCAGCGCCGAAAACTTTGCGAGTTTCGTCGGCACCATCTTGATATGGATCACCATGACCACAGTAATCTATGCCTTGACGAGTAATGCTAGAACCTTTTCTAAACTCGCTAAAAATCATGTAAAAATTGATTTATTTCAAATCTCTAAACTATTGCCATTTGCTCGTGTCGCGATCATATCTACCCTTGCGCTCATTGGCGCTTTAACCCTTTTCCCGATTCTTTTCTTCGATTCTAGCACCCCATTATCTGGATCACTTCCAGGGTTTTTCGCTACTGGGGTTCCTATTATTATTATGCTGGCTTTACCAATCTGGCCAATCCATCAGCGTCTGATACTAGCAAAAAGACAAGTACTTACCGATGTGAAACAGCTTATCAATGAGGCGACAGAAAAGTCCCCTACACAATCATTTAGCAAACAGACAATAGAAAACATAGCGCCATTGCTGAACTATCAAAGCCATTTATCACAGCTCTCAACTTGGCCATTCGACTTAAGTGCGGTAACGCGGTTGCTCCTATACCTGGTCATTCCGCCACTCACATGGTTAGGTGCAGCTTTGATCGAAAAAGGATTGGATTCTGTTTTATGATGCCAATCCATCAACGCTATCCCAACTAACCTTTGTATTAACATGACCAATGACTAACGGATGACACTATGAGTATCAGCGCAGGACTAGGTATCGCAAATTTCCCCCTCGAAGACGCACGAGGTTTTTGGCGTTGGGTCGATCTATGTGAAGCTGGAGGTGTTGACTCTCTCTGGCAAAGCGATCGCATTATTAGCTCAGACCCTCACCTCGAATGTATGAGCGTGATGGCGGCGCTAGCGGGAGGCACTAAACGAATCAAATTTGGCATGAACGTCGCAAGCCTCGGACTCCGCGACCCCGTATTGACTGCCAAAATGTGCGCAACCATCGACGTTCTTAGCGACGGTCGTCTGTTACCTGCCTTTGGTGTCGGCAGCGCGCTATCACGAGACTATATTGCTACCCAAACGCCAACCAAGGGTAGAGGCAAAAGATCCGCCGAGGGGCTTGAGATTATCTCCAGACTCTGGCGCGAAACAGAAGTGACATTTGACGGCGAATATTACCAACTTGACGCAGCCACCATCGCACCAAGGCCAGTACAAAGCCCCTTGCCGCTTTGGGTTGGCGGCTCCGCTGCCCAGGCAGTAGATCGAACCGCTCGCTGGGGCACAGGTTGGCAAGCTGGAATTGAGAGTCCCGATCAAGTCGCACCTGTTATAGCAGCAATAAAGGCAGCATTACCAAAATATGGGCGCTCGATAGATGATGATCACTTTGGTGCTGGTTTCGCATTTAGGTTCGGCGATCCTAATGAGCCAATCATCAAGCGCTATGAAGAGACCCTCAAGACTCGTCTAAAAAGAGAGCCGAAGGATCTATTTGCGGTTGGCAGCAGTGAAGACATCATAGCCCTTGCAGCAAAATTTCATGAAGCCGGTGCGCACAAGTTTATTTTACGGCCAATAGCCTCGGATGCAGAAGACATGCTTAAACAAACAAAAATGCTAATCGAAAAAACACTGCCAGATTTTAAAAGTATTACAAACATGTAGGGCTCACATCGGAAGGCCTAAAAAGCTTTTCTAAATGCTGATGGTAGTCACAACCCATCATCTGGGAGAATGCATCGTCATGAATTTATTTTTCGTGAAATCATTTGTCGGAGCCACTCTCTTAAGCGTCTCAGTTCTAGCCACCTGTGAAAATTCTGAAGAAGAAGCCACAGCAACAAAAGGCGCGGATTACATCTTTAACGGCAAAATTTTTACAGCCGAGGAAACAGCGCCATTCGTAAAAACGGTCGCTGTCAAAGATAACAAAATCATTGCGGTTGAACGTACCGATATGAGCTTGCAATCTTACATAGGCGCCAATACTCGAAGCATAAACCTCGGAGAAAAGCTCCTAGTCTCGGGCTTTATTGATGGTCATACGCATTTCAATCGGGCTGGCAAACAAATCAACGATGTCAATCTACTCAAAGTCGACAACAATGATGCACTGAAGGCAGAGCTCACCAGGGTTATCAATATCATCGGCGAAGGAGAATGGATCACTGGCGGGTCACGGGACGCCTATGAAAGCTGGCAGAACCGCTCCAGCGGTGAAGACACAAACGATCTTCGCGGACGCTGGCAACCCGAGCGAACAATCATCGATGCTATAACAAGCAACAATCCGGTTTTCATCAACAGTTTCGAGCGCCCGGCTCAACTCTACCTCGCCAACACAGTGGCACTAAAGATAGTTGGTCTGTTGGAAAATCCCGTCGCAGGTATGGACTTGAACCCGCAAGGTGTTGCAACAGGATTAATTCGAAAAAATTCACCTGCCATTGAACTCATCAAATCAGTTGTCGCTAAAAAATCACATGACCGAATTTTAGGGGAAGCAAGAGCAGCGTTAAAACGGCCCAGAGAAAATGGTGTAGTTGAAATACACGATATTACAAAAACAGACTACGAGCAGATTTATCAGGAACTTCAAGAAAGCGGCGAAATCACGACCCGCGTGTGGATGCGCGCAGATCTGGCCCGAGCGGCAGAATTCAATGAGAAGAAAATAGAAATGAACACCCACCCAGTCACAGGGAAAGATGACGACTACCTGCGTTGGGGTGCATACCAGGGGTATATTGATGGAATTATGGACAACCACTCAGCATTGTTTTTCGACCCCTATGATGATCGACCAGACGAGTATGGTAAGTACAGAGATCATACGAGTGATGACACCGAACACCGTATCGAGAACATGGAGAAGATGTACTCGTTCCTAACGGAAGCACATCGCGGCGGTTATACCGCAAATGTACACGCGATTGGCACCCGGGGCGTTTCCTTGATGCTGGATACCTATGAACGTTTACAGAAGGATCTCGGCGGCTCTCTTGCAGGTTTTCGGGTTATCCATTGTCAGGTTGTAAGACCCCAGGATATGGCGCGGTTCAAAGTATTAGGCGTCATTGCTGAAGTAAATCCATATCATGTTTCAGACGACATGCGCTGGATGGAAGAAAGAATCGGTCATGAACGGAGTAAAGGCGCTTACGCTTTCCGCTCATTGCAAAGCAATGGTGCGACCTTGGTGTTCGCTTCAGACTGGCCAGGCACCAATGCTGCCGAATACTAAAGTCACCCGAAGTATCTGCTACACGCGGCAGTCAACCGTACAACATTAAATGGAACACCTGAAGGCGGTTGGTTTCCAGAACAGAAGATTTCGTTAATGGAGGCCATGATGGGCTACTCTATCAACGGCGCCAGAGCGACATTTGACGGCGATGTCAATGGGTCAATTAAAGTCGGCAAACTTGCTGACCTCGTTATTATCGATAGAAACATTTTTGAAAAACCCAATGCAGAACTGCTGTCGATAGAAATCGATATGACCATGGTCGATGGGAAAGTTGTATACGAACGACTATAATTGCGCCCCAGCATAAGCTGGTCCTTCGACCAGCTTAGAAAATTCCTATTTGGCCGCAGTGGCAGATTCTTTTTCTACTGGCACGCGATCGACGGTAACAACACCAGCATCGTTGTCCACTGTCAGATAATGATCATATAGAGTCAGACTAGGGCGAACGCCATAGCGGTCTTGCATCATCACCCACCAATCATCGTTGTACCACGCTTCTGCAGCTTCACGAGTTTCCCAGAGGTAAACCCCACCCGCGCCTTCATCGCTACTCAGGTAGTCTTTGCGTATTAGACCGGGCATACCCAAATATTGGTCAGTCGATTTCATTCCGCCCATGATTGCCTGTTCCTTTGGCTTTTTCCCTGCCAGCGGAATTTGAACTATCGCTATTAACATTTGATTTTCCTCTCTTATGAAATCTAGTCCTCCTATGTTGCCCTATTTCGGTCAAGGCTGTACAGCATCGGTACTCGTAGAAATCGTGCACCGATTATTAATATTTACTTAGACCCTACTAATGATCTGAATTTTCATCTTCAAAAAAATCTCAGGTGTACTCAACATGGCCGCAGACAACAAACCTTTACTCACTAGAGATGAGGTCAAAAACATTTCAGCTCCGCTAGACGAGGCATTCAGCCTGCCACCGAACGCCTACATCATGGATTCCTGTCGGGCGCTTCGAGCAACTCCCGGAAGTCGGCAACTTCATTACCGCTGATTTACTGGGGCAACCCATCATAATAGTGCGAGGCACAGATCAGAATATCAGAGTGTTATCTAACGTTTGTTTACACCGAGCAGCGACCTTAGCCGTGGGCGAAGGAACGCAGCTAAAGTTTACCTGCCCTTACCACGCATGGAGTTATGACACTAAAGGACAACTCGTCGCAGCGCCCATGATGGAACAGGCGAAGAATTTCGAGCCTCGCAATTGCAAACTTCCTGAGATCCGTTCGGAAATTTGGCAAGGTTTTATCGTTGCAAATCTAGCTGAAGACGCTGACGCATTTTCGCCCCAAGTCGAGGGTTTAACTCAACATTTCGACCAGTATCAACTCGATGATCATGTTATACAACGTACGCTTGAGTTCGACAGCAACTGGAACTGGAAGGTTTTGGTGGAGAATTTTATGGAGGCTTATCATCATATCGGCACTCATTCTGCGACCTTACAACCAGGGCTACCGGCTCGAAACTCTAGAGTGCCTGACAAAGATGGCCCTTGGTCTATTCTTAAAATGCCACCCAAAACATTAGCGGGCAGCGAAACCAATCATGGCAGCCTAATGCCCGTTCCAGGGCTAAAAGAAGAAGACCACGGGACTCTCTGAGCAAATGTCGCATTTCCATATCTGACCTTTGCGATACAGAGCAACATGATGATTTGGTATCAGATAATCCCCTATCCCTTTGACAACTTTCAGCTAAAAATTCACATCTGCATCCATAAGAACAATCTAGATATCCCACAGTTACAACAGGAACTTGATGTCTCAGAAAAACTCATCTCATTGGTGCATACGCAAGACATTGGCGGTAATGACCACGTCTGGAACGGGCTTAAAGCACCGCTCACGACTCAGGGTCGCTTATCAACTTTTGAAAAATCGATCTGGCAAATGAATCGATGGTGGCTGTCCAAAATGGAGTTGTCTAAGTGGGACTAACTCGTTTTTATCCACAAACTAAACATATCATGGTGACTCCCTGACTAACTGCTTCTGTCGGGTGCGATCTTACACGCATGCGCACGCTTTTTTATTGCAGGCAGGCGGGCTGATTTTATCAACAATCCTCTTAAAGCGAAATCGGCTGAAGCCGTTGCCTGCATTCCTATTGAACCTATATTTTCAGGGTCTAGAGCTATCATACTCGTTTCTGTCAGCTAAAATACCTGCTCTGCTGCAACCACACAATCCACGTCGAGAAACAAACGATCTTCGATACATTGGCCAACTAAGCTTCTAAAATTTCCAATCATTGCTTCTCGTTGAGCAAGAGCTCCTTCGTTGCACCTTTAGAAAGATGTGAGCGACCGTCAACTCTGGGCCGCCCAACCGGACACTTAGTGACCGAGGAGTTCATGCTTGCCTCGGCTGAAACCTTGTCTCTGCAATACCGCGAACACCCAAACCGGAAATTTTGTATAAACCACCGGCACCATCCTCCGAAGAAACTCTATTGCCAGAGTTGCTGATAGAAGTCACAAATAGCTGATCAAGATCTGGGCCACCGAACATCACTGAACTTGGAAGGTTTATTGGCATTGCAATTCTCTCCAACAAATCTCCCTCAGGACTCAACATGCCAATCTCGCTTGAACCGGTCAAACCAACCCACAAATTGCCATCACTATCGACGGTTGCACCGTCTGACCCTGTATTATATTTCTCTCCTTCAAAGATCACTCGCTTATTCGTAAGCGGACCCGTTGGATCATAGTCATACGCTAGAATACGACGGCGACCATCATTGAAATAGAGCGTACAGCCGTCAGGACTAAAACAAGGACCATTAGCCACAACGACATCATCTTCAAGCGTTTCGATATTTAGATCGGTATTTACTCGATAAAGCGAAGCAAGCGCACGGTCACGAATTTTAATACCCATAGACCCTGCAAGAAAATTACCTGCTCGATCGGTCTTACCATCATTAAATCGTGTTTCCGGCATCCCCTCTTCAGGATCATTAATCGAAGCCAGTTGCCCGGAGTCCAGGTCAAAGAAATGAAAACCCGTCTGCAAGGCAACAATTAGACGCTGATGATCTACCACAGCGAGGCTGCCAATCATGCAGGGCACCGACCATGATTTGAGTTCAGTTTCGCCAGTACTATTTTGAATCTTCAACCTGAAGATTTCACCAGCATATGAATCAACCCAAAAAAGTGCCTCGGTATCAGCATCCCATACAGGACCCTCGCCAAGACTATTTTTAATCGTTGATACTCGCTCAATGGAGACCATAATTAGTGCTACTCCCGAGTTGTTAGAATTTTGGCGCTGTCTCAGCGAATGCTGGAATCGTCATCATATGGTCATAGAATGCTGTCAGAATCGGCCGGTCACTGCGCCACTCATCCTCTGCGTTACGCCAATCAGCATATCCCAAACATGCGATCACCGCGATGGAACCGAAATTGATTTCGTGAGATGCATCTTGAAGCATCTCTTCCAATTTATCGTAGCACCGTGCAGAACGCGCAGCCTCTTTTGCCAACACGGCAGCTGAACGTGTTTCTTCATTCCGTTGGTTTTTTTCCATGGAACGCGCAAACAGTGAGTCCATTAAAACCGATGCAACAGATTCAATTGCAAGGCATTCGAGCCTGGCATCGGAGTCGACAGGTGTCAATTTGTCACCCGCCAGATCATTAAGATACCGCCCGATGAGAATGCACTCGGTAACGACAACGCCTGATTCTGTTATGAGGATTGGGATTTTATTACCAGGACTCTGTGGCGGCAGACTATCGAACCCCTTGATCGCAATTTCTTCAACCTGATCCAATAGCCCACAACCACGGATCGCTAATCTTGCCCTTCGGGCATAAGGCGAGTTGCCGCTCATATATAATTTCATCATCACTTTAATCTCCATTATTATCTTTAGGCTTGCGTGCAGCTATGCCCAGCAGTGAACATCAATACTTTAAACCATAATCCATTACACGCTTTATTTTTTCAGGAACCTAACCCATATCATTTCAAATTCACGCAAGCCCCGCTAAACTTTAGGAAATTAAGAGGGAATTAGCATGTTGAGTATCGACAAGATTATGACAACCGACCTTTTTACTTTACGGAAAGAGGATTCTCTGGCCAATGCAGAGCAATTAATGAGAGAGCACCGGGTTCGACATATTCCAATCATCGATGACGAAAAACACCTGATCGGTTTGATTACCCAACGCGATATTTTGGCAGCGAATTTAAGTGACACCAGTGTGGCTGATGTCATGAGGCGCGAAATCTACACCATCTCTGAGTCTGCCGATATGAGATCAGCCGCTCTCATGTTGCAGAATCATAAAATCGGTTCATTGCCAGTGGTTCGCGAGGGTGTGTTAGTGGGTATTATTACCGATACCGACTACGTCGGATTAGCAATAAACCTGCTAGAACAGATGGAAGAAGCTGAACAGGAAGATTTTGACGACTACGATTCTGGCGATGCGCTTGGCGGGGTGTAAATCAAGCGTCAAGACGTTTCTATTAATTTGTGGTGGCAATTTTTGAACTTCTTGCCACTGCCACAAAAACATGGCTCTTTCCTGCTAGGCAGCACAGCAAGGCCTGGGTCCTGCTTACCATCGAGATAGAACCACTGATTTTGTTCAAGCACGAATCTAGAGTTCTCGCACAAACAATGGATGGCCCTCTCATTCTGCGGTGTTAACTGTTGAAAATATGCACGAAAATTCACAGTCAGATCAGTTGCAGAAATAACCTCAAGGCCTAGCCAAGTTGTCCCCCTATTGCTACTTTCTAGTTCTGATAAAGACAAAGAGCCTCGCGTATCAACATGATGGCTATCAATAAGATACTGATACTCTTTTCCTGCAAAAGCGCTATATCGCGATCTCATTAGCTGTTCTGCACTCTGCGCTCTCGCGATACCTTTATGTAAAAGCTGACAACAAGCCTCATAGCTAATATTGGTGCCACAGAGACAATTCACAGGACGGTTAGTGGGACAGCTAATAACATAGTTCAATTCAAGTTCCAGCAAAAATGATTCTAAGAGAGATACACTCTCACAACCCACAAAAAAAAGCGACGCACAGATGCCAGCGAACAAATTAGATCTCGAGGAGTTACACCGTCAACTCCGTTTTTGGACTGAAGAACGAGAACTACCTAGCGCAGCAATATTTGCAATGCAGGGACAAACATTGCTGGACGATTCCTACTTTGGTTACAAAAACATCGAAGAAGAAATACCCGTGGATAAGAACAGCCTTTTTCGATTAGCTTCAGCGACAAAAATATTTACTTCCGTCGCCTTCCTAACCTTGGTGGATCAGCGTCAAGTCAGATTGACCGATCCCGTCTCCAAATATTTACCTGAATACCAATCACTCAAAATTTTTACAGAGACTGGCAGCACGGCGTCAGCAAAGAACGTACTAACGATTGAAGACCTGTTAAGACACAGTAATGGTTTCGCCTATGGCGATAACGAACCTTACCAATCAGCTTTAAATGCCGCCGGATTAGTGATTGCGAATAAAAAGCTCGGCCTCGATTGGAGTCACGATTTAGGCCTTAGAGAATGGGCGCGCACGTTGAGCGCTGTACCTATGGAATTTGAGGCTGGTACAAAAGTTTCCTATGGCCTTGGGCACGACATCATAGGCGCTGTCATCGAGGTTATTACTGGCATTTCCGTTGAACAGTTTTTTAAGGAATCGCTAAACGACCCACTAAACTTGCAGCATACTTTTTTCACCGTACCCGACCATCGAAAAGGTGACCTAACGAACTTCTATTCAATTCGCAAAGGCGAAATAACTTGTTTAGAACAAGCCAGCACGAGCCCATTCCTCCAAAGCCCCTCTTCAATTTCCGGCGGTGGTGGATGGGACATGTTTGGCAATGGCGGCTTAGTTAGCAACACCCGCGATTTCTCACGTCTACTAAGGATGATACTAAACAAAGGAACGCTCGACGGCGTCCAACTGCTCAAACCTGAAACGACACAACTGCTATGGCAAAACCAGACTGAGACGATCGGAAAGATTTTACCAAACAATGGATACTCTTATGGTTTCGCAAGCCTGAATCCGTTAGACGCTTCAGATCAAAAGAAAACTTTCGGCGGTTACAGCCCCAATAAAATGTGGTGGGGAGGATCTACCAACACACATTTCTGGTTTGACCCAGAATTAGATTTTCACGGCATTTTCCTCACTCACACATTCCCATTTCGTCATCTTGATGCCGCTGAAATAGTCGACAGAGCATATTATCAACAGATAGACCCACAGTCATAAACACACCAAAAATCCCGCAGAACGCACCAGCAGGAAATGTGGATTTCATTCAGGTTCGTTCTTACGCTGGCTTTTCGCAATCGCCCGCTTAGTTTTAGCAGTAGCAACAGCCGTCAACGGATCTTCAGGCCACGGGTGTCTTGGGTAACGTCCTCTAATATCTTTTCTAACATCCTGATAAGTGTTGCGCCAAAAATGTGCAAGATCCTGAGTCACCTGCAAAGGGCTGCCTGCGGGTGACAACAGATGAATAACGACAGCAACCTGACCCTTCAAAATCACTGGCGTTTCAGACATACCAAACATTTCCTGCAGCTTGACCCCCAAGACTGGCGGATGCTGCGAATAATCCAACCTAATGTTTGAACCTGAAGGCACCCTAATTCTCTCCGGCACCAACTCCTCTAGAGATTTCTGCTGGTCCCAAGATAACAGCGAATGAATAATCTGTGCTAACTCGAGCTTCTTGAAATCAGCTGGCTTCGTAACGCTATCGAGGTATGGCCCCAGCCAGACTTCCAGCGTATCCAAGAGATGACCATTACTGATGTCGGGGAAACTGCTATCTGAAGTTCTCGCTAGCTCAACCCGCGCTTGCCAAGTCAAAAGATCTGAACTCCACGGTAAATAGTCCAAACCTATTTCACGCAGATGCAACACTAACGCTTTTCTCCGCGCCTCAACAGGCACCGGATCAAGTTTTGTCCTTGCTAGAACCAACGCACCAATGGATCGCCTTCGCTCAGCAATAAACCTGTTTTCCTTCTTACTCCACTCAACAACCTCACTATCTTGAACCAGTGATTGAAGAGGACCAGAAAAAAGTTCTGGCGCAAGCGCAGCCGCCGAACGAATAGTATCGCCTTTGCTCTTTGACAGGCCACTCACCTCGCCAACGGCCAACCATTCACCGTGACTAAAATGAGCACCTTTTGGCAGACTGGCACTGCGACCGTTAGCAAGCTGGTAGGCTCCAGAGTGCCGTCTTCGCGCAATACGATCAGGGAAAGCACAAGCCAACAAAAATGGAACAACTTGCTCTGGAGAGATGACATCCAACTCAATGTTGCTTTGCTTTTTGTTACCACCCTCTGTTTTAGCTAACTTCGCTTTTACCTGAGTCTCAAACTGCCGTGCTAATTGCAAAGTCCTTCGTTTCCAACCTTCACGGTTGCCTGAACAGCGAATCAGGCCCTTCAAAACATTTACCCGAGTCGCCATATCTGCGTCATCGAAAGGATCACGATCAGATAAAACAGCAGCAATAAACGCCGCCGTTTGTAACAAATTCAATTGAGACCCTTCCAGCAACATATGCGCTAAGCGCGGATGAACGCCTAGCTCGGACATCACCTCCCCGTGTTGAGTTAAACTGACAGAACTACCGTTTCTCGCTATCGCGTTAAGGTTGAACAACATGTCTCGGGCTTGCTGCAATGGTCCAACAGGGGGGGGGTCGATCCAAATCAACTCGTCCGGATCATCTATGCCCCAACGCAACAACTGAAGCGCAACGGGTCCAAGATCAGCACTCGCAATTTCAGGCGCTGCATGTATCGCGAGTTCTTGTTGCTGGGAAGCCGACCAAAGCCGATAACACTTACCCGGTCGCAACCGTCCCGCACGCCCTGCTCGCTGAATGCTCGAAGCTCTAGATATTCTTTGCGTTGTTAGTCTGGTCATGCCAGAAGATGGATCGAAAGCAGGGACGCGCACCAAACCACTATCGACGACAACGTCCACGCCTTCGATCGTCAAACTGGTCTCTGCTATATTGGTTGCTAAGACTATTTTCCTGCGACCCGGGGCGATGGCATATTGCTGGGCTTCCTGTCCCAAGCTCCCGAACAAAGGCAGCACTTCAATATCATTCCAGCTTGCAGGCAGACTCGACAATTTTTCTAGGGTTTGTCTAATTTCGCCTTCACCCGGTAAAAACACCAACACACTACTATCTGGGTTTTCTTCAACAGCATCTTTAATTGTAGATACCACCCGATCGGTAACGTTTTCCCGCGGCTTTGCTGCTCGGCCGTATATTAAATCTACCGGATACTGTTTACCTTCACTAGAAATTATCGGTGCATCGATGATATTGGCGACCCGATCACCATCCATCGTCGCTGACATAACCAGTAACTTTAGCGGCGCTTCTCGAAAAACCTCCCTGCTTTTTAAACACAGACTCAATGCCAGATCTGCATCTAGCGATCGCTCATGAAATTCGTCAAAAATCACTAGCCCGACACCTGAAAGACTGGGATCGTCCATCAACATTTTGGTCAGAAGGCCCTCGGTAATGACCTGAACCTTTGTATGTCTACTCAAACGGGATTCTAAACGCATTGCATAGCCAATCGTGCCACCGACCTTTTCGCCAATTAACTCTGCCATTCGATAGGCCGCAGCGCGAGTCGCAATTCTGCGCGGCTCCAGCATGAGTATTTTACTATGCCCTAACCATGATGCTCCCATCAGGGCGAGAGGCACTAGCGTAGTCTTACCAGCACCCGGCGGTGCTTGCAGAACCACCTGCTCGTTTAGCTCAAGCGCCTGCTTGAGTTCATCCAGAACATCATGAATAGGCAGGTTTTCACTGATCATGAGAGCTGTAATTACGCTGCTTCTACTATCTCGTAATCATGCGTAATTTCAACACCACCTCTACCCAACATAATGGAGGCAGAGCAGTATTTTTCTGCGGATAGACTGATAGCCCTTTTGACCTGAGATTCTTTTAGCGAATGACCCGTGACGACAAAATGGATATGAATTTTAGTAAATACACTGGGTATCTCTTCCGAGCGTTCCGCATCAAGTTGAGCGATGCAGTCGGTGACTTGTTGCCGTGATTTTTTCAACATCGTCATGACATCAAAGCTGGTGCAACCGCCCATACCCATTAACACCATCTCCATTGGTCGAACGCCAACATTCCGGCCACCGGAAGCAGGGGGGCCATCTATCGCGACAACATGTCCACTTTCTGACTCGGCGAGAAACATTGCATCTTCAACCCATCGTATACTGGCTTTCATTTTAACTCTCTTGTCTTTTGATGTGATTACTTGCACAGAGATATCTGCACAAATTTTGTTAACTAGTGCTTATCGAAAAACTAAACATCTCCATGGTTACTTCCCGACAACCTATTTTTTTTCAAACCAACAGATCTGAAAAGTCTTAGTTGATCTACTTCAAACGGGTATTTACGGGCGGGAACTAACTAGTCCTTATCCAAAAACTAAACATCTCCATGGTTACTTCCCGACAACCTATTGTTTTTCAAACCAACAGATCTGAAAAGTCTTAGTTGATCTACTTCAAACGGGTATTTACGGACGGGAACTAACTACCTACCCTTAAATTCAGGCGTTCGCTTTTCTTTAAAGGCGGCCCGACCCTCAGCACCATCTTCACTATCTTTCACCGCGAGCAGTTTATCGCGCGCTATCGCAGAAATTTCTGCAGGCCCTCTAGGTACAGTATCAGCGACTAACCCTTTAATGGCCTCAACCACTAAGGGCGCGCTATCAACAAGGATAGCCGCGTACACCAACGCCGCAGTCATCTGCTCGCCAAGGGGTACAACTTTATTCACCATACCCACTTCATACGCACGCTGGGCGGACAAGTCCTGACCCAAAAGCATAAACTCCATCGCGATTTTATGCGGTATTCGCGCCGCACAACCTGCAATAAGGCCGCCGGTAAAGCCGACCTGCGCTTCTGGGTATTTGAAAATCGTATTATCTGCTGCGACAACGAGATCACACATTTGCACCAGAATATAGGCACCACCAACACAATAACCCTGCACGACTGCAATGATCGGTTTGTTTGTGATCACGCCAACCCCTGGCACGCCCTGCCACATTTCCTTAGGTGGATTCTTGATATCCGCGCCGACGGAAAAAGCTCTATCGCCTTCTGCACACAAAATGGCACAGCGCTGTTCTGAAGAATCATATTGCCGCAGTGCAGCACGCAGCCCCTGGATAACGTCTTCATCCAGAGCATTCATTTTTGCTGCACGATTTATCCGGATCGTCGCAATCTTTCCTTCAACTTCATAGCTCACTACATCTGTCATTGTCGTCTACTCCCTAGTTTCATTCAGCCATTCACACCAAGACGCTATTACTCTAACCCACTTTAAACGCCTGTCGCATCCCCATACTTACTCCCTTGAGCATAATAACGTGAATGCCAGATCCCCGTTTGATCCTCGCCCGGTACCGGCATACGCCAGGTTTTAACTTTGGCAGAATCAAGCGCTATCCGGTATAGCGCCCTTGGCTGGTCCATCGTATTCGTGACATAAGCCTCCGCTTCCTCAGCGGACACATAACGCCTTGCGATATTGCGATACATCTCACGCCATAGATCATCATTGCCGATGTCATGCACCAACTCAGCCGCACCCTCTACAACCAACTTTCGATAAGGTAATGCATCTTCATCGATACACAGGCACGCTCGCGCATCATGTTTCAAACACGCAAACCACTCCGACTTCTCTCTCGGCGTAAAATAAATTGCCTCCTCGCTGTGAATAAACCAAATAGGTGTTACGAGGGGACTGCCATCTTCTCGAACACAGGCAATGCGCATCAGCACACCAGTCTCCGAGAGGAAAGACCTCCGCTCTTCTTTGGTTAATTTTGGCATTTCGCTACTCCAGTTATGATTTATATGAGTCTAAATGTTGGATCTTCATTCTGTACAGTTCACTTGTTGTGCCGGACTCGCAGTCGGCACTAGCAAATCCGCTACCACCATAAAGAAAGTTGAAGCGAGACCTGAAAAGAAACATGATCTAGCGGGGTATCAATTGACTAACCTCAATAACAAGCACGGCATCTCTGGTCTCGCAAAACATGCGTTAGCAAAAACACCAATAACATGACCCAAAAAAGAGGAGTCTATCGGCGCTTAAGCCAATATCTATCTCCGACGACATTATTTCTACGCTGCCAGAGTAGAATCTGGGACCGGCCCAGCCGACATCCAGCTAGCACTGATGTCGACCAAGTTGGATTTGTTAACGCCATTTGCAACGACGCTGGGACAGAAGTTATCAATCGAAGATAACCCTACTCGAGTTCAACACTGACAATACGATCACCATGGGCGCTACCCATGTATATCTTTCCGCCAAAGTTCAGCGCCACTGTGCTGTAGCCCATGGGTTCCCCGTCATGACTTAGCACCACTTCCGCCACCATCGTTTCGGCATTTGCTTTCACTATTTCAAACGGTAATAAACACGGACCGCTTTTGACTTCATTACAGGTCTGAGCAATTGGGTCATGTTTATGACTTGCCACCCAAAGGTTACCGTCATCATCGATCGTAATATTGTCGGGTTGCTGGACTTTAAATTCTGCTTCCACCTCTCCTGTTGCACGGTCAATTTTGATTGTTTTACTCGCCATGTAAATGTTCACGAATAACTTCGTGTTATTTGGATCCCTGCTTACTGTAATCCCATTAGGCATCATCTGTTGCGATCCAGGGACTTTAGTGAAGCCGGTCTCAGCCTGCCACTCCCAAACCCAGCCGGTATTTTCTCCAGCCATTAATTTGGCAACCGTGTCTTCAAAAGAAGGACTTTTATTCCACATGTGCGTGACAAAAAAGCCACCATCATTTAACGCCGCAACGTCATTGATAAAGGGGTCTTCAGGAGGCAATGCACACCCTTTCCAGTCAAGCTGCCAAATTCCATTCGAATCAATCAATTCGAAGAACTCTACAGCCTCCCTACCGCCATGATTAACAACCAGAAGCTCATGCCTACCATCTGTTCTGGTCATGAAGTCAATGCCATGAGGACTGAACAACGCCTGATCTGGTGCCATACAAGTTTTTTCGCCCCATGTGTCGCCAGAATTTTGCCAATTGATCATCAAAGCTTCACGCCCACCAGTCTCGATGTCGAACAGTGACAGCGCACCGGGAGTATCCAACATGAACTCGCCCATTTCGCTGACCAGTAGCTTTTCACCACCGGGAACGGGGATCAGGTCTTCTGGGTTTTTGAAACCGCAATATGGTGTCATGCCGACCAGCGGCTCACAGGTTACCTTTGGATTCTGGCCATCGTGAATACCTGTATCAACCATTGCCGATGGGCTATCAGCCGCAAGTGTATCCACCAATGGCGCCTCAACCAATGGCGAATTGTCAGAACAGGCAGTCAGAATACCCAGCAGTGTCGCCAATAGGATTTTCTTGCCAGCGTCCAAATTATTATTATTTTTCACAACGCGCATGGTACTTATCGCCAACATAGTACTTATCTCCAATATTCTGTTCGAAACGCATGATAGATGAGTTCTCAGCAGTGAATGTAGCGAAGTATTGCCACAATTGAAATGAGGCGGACCTTGTTACACCCTTGATGACAAAAATATTGCTGGAATAGGCCAGACGCAAGCAACCATCCAGTATGACGAATCAAGAAAATCGCTCCGATGATCCAAGCCAGTTCGGGGTTATTGTTCGCCCCTGGGCATCGCTTGTCTGACCTTGGTATCAAAACCCGACGCAACCCACTCGCCCTGGGCTGTATTCCAGTGAGAGAAGAATAACCTGATTTCAGGATCGGCATGCATCGCAAGCCGCTCTGGAAAAAGGTTCCAGTCAGTTAGTACCGGTGATGGTGAACGCCTGTATTTACTCGTTGTAGGGAGTGCGCTCTGCAACCAACCTCCGCGCGCATAATATTGGTGCCAGGTTCTTCTGGGTTGAACGCCATCGCCGTCGAGTCGCGTGTGAAAAATCGCGGTATCATAAAGGATGCATGTTCCAGCAGCCCCTCTGATCGGCAGTTCACGGTAACTATCACCCATTTCTTCATGCGCTTCTTTAAGCGTTTCATACTTATGACTACCTGGCACAACACAAAACGCAGGGTTCGAATCACCAACATCACTCAAATAGTGGATCGCACATAAATAGTCACAGGGCAAATATGGGGTCCGCAAAAACCGGTCTTCAACGACCTTATCATGATGAAAATTCATCGTGCCGACACCACCATTGGCCGGCGTTTCTCTTAAGTTGAACTCAGCAAAGCGGACCTGTTCCTTACCACCTAGCAAGTTTGAGACAACGGCAAAGGAATTCGGATGCCGCGTGAACCGATCAAGTTCGGGGTGATCTAGCAGCGGCTGGGAATAAATCAGCCCTTGATTACGATGATGCGGTTTTCTTTTACCGGACAACCCCCAGACTAAAGGTTTGCTTTTTTGAGTACTGTCAAAGAAATTATTTAGGAAATTAACGTCATCGGAACCCAGACTCTCAGCGAGCACAACATAACCGTGTTCTTCAAAAAACTGATATATTTCAATAGGATCATTGGCTACGGTAAATACTGTTACCGCATTTTCAACGACTCTGCCAAACCCCTGTGCCGCAAGATTCGAATCACCGCTCTCATTTTCTTGTGTCGCTAACTTGATACTCATTACAGCACTCCTGATTGAGCCCCTTACCGAACCCTCTATAGAACCTTTACCAGACCGCTTATCTCGCCACTTACCTGACTCTGGATTGAACACCTTATTAGATACCCAACTTTAGCTCATTGATACTTGGTGAAATCTAGCACTGTTACAACGTGTTTCAGTCTTATATCATCAAATGACTTTTATCTTCAATTTCATTGGTGACCCATATGACTGTTTCAGCTCGCATCGTTGTTCAACCTCAGGAACCAGCTCCGCTACAAATCATTCAGTTAGACCTACCCGAACCTGGTCCATATCAGGTCATCGTAAAACAATACGCAAGCGGGGTCTGCCACAGCCAATTGCATCAGATGCACAACCCCAGACAGAATCCAATTGTGCTAGGCCATGAGTCTACGGGTGAAGTTGTTAGTGTCGGCAACGAAGTTAGCCATGTAGCACCGGGCGATACGGTCATGGTCACGTGGGTTCCTCGAGATGCTGCAAGCACAGATAGAGCACCTAGCCCAGCCGCGATCACTCTGCCTGATGGTTCCATCGCAAGATCACAAAATGTCTTTACCTGGGCAGACACAACCATCGCTGATGAACAATACGTTGTAAAAGTCGACTCAAACATCAAACGCGATGTCACCTCGATCATTGGCTGCGCAGTCATGACAGGTGCTGGCGCAGTTGAGAACACAGCTAAGGTTAAAGCCGGCGAGAGCGTTGTTATCTTTGGTGTTGGCGGGGTTGGTCTTTCAGCAGTCGTCGCGGCTAAAGAGCTCGGAGCAAATCCGATCATTGCCGTCGATCTAGATGATGAAAAACTCGCATTTGCGATTAAATTTGGTGCGACTCATACAATCAACGCAAAAAACGAAGACGCTATTAAGGTGATTAAATCTTTGACCACAAATCCTGCCAAGCGAAGCTTTATGGGCACGCCAATCGCCGGAGCAGATTACGCCTTTGACTGCATTGGACTGAAACAGACGATGGAGCAAATTATCCCAGCCGTAAAGAACGGGTTCTTCGGCGCCGAACCCGGTGGCACGGCCGTACTTGTCGGTGTTCCTCAAACAACAGTTGAACTGAATGCAGCCGATATACTGGTCAATGAAAAGAAATTTATCGGCAGCATCGGTGGTAGCTGTGTACCGGACCGCGACTTCGCAAAGTATCTCAATTGGTACGAAACTGGGAAGCTCAATCTTGACGATATGGTAACCGAACGATTTACCATAGATCAGATAAATGAAGCGACGAAAGCGCTAGAAAATGGCGAAATCTCGGGCCGTGCAATTCTAGAGTTCTAAGTCGAAGCCTCTGGCTGATGAACTCAGAACTAGCATGATAGAGCTAGTAAAAAAGAGCGGTTCAGAAAGCGCTAATAGAAAGAGCAGGGAATTGAATGATTATAGATAAAGATAAACTCACCGAGTTTGCAACCAAAATCTTTGTGTCTATCGACACACCAGAAGATAAGGCGCGTGAGACCGCTGAACATTTGGTAGAGGCCAATTTGAAAGGGCACGATTCCCACGGTGTCGGGATGATTCCAAATTATGTCTTAGGCGCAAAAAATGGTCATCTCGACGTCCATGCAAACGCTGAACTCATGCAAGACAAAGGTGCAGTATTGTTAGTCGACGGTAAACAGGGTTTCGGCCAGGTTGTCGGTCGTCAGGCAACTGACATGGGTATTGAGAGAGTCAAAGAAACGGGCATTGTCTGTGTTGGTTCTCGTAACAATCATCACCTGGGCAGGATAGGTACCTACGCCGAACGTTGCGCTTCTGCTGGTTTGGTTTCAGTACACTTTGTCAATGTGGTAGGGCATCCTCCATTTGTGTCGCCTTGGGGCGGAAAAGATAAGCGGATGCAAACCAATCCATTCTGTTGCGCTGTACCTACAGATGACGAACCCATCGTGCTCGACATGGCGACATCATCCATCGCCCTCGGCAAGGTGCGTGTTGCAGACATGAAAGGGGTGCCTGTGCCGGAGGGTTCGTTGTTCGATGCCCAGGGCACACCAACGACTGATGCTAGTGCGATTGCAAATGGTGGCTCGCTTGCACCATTCGGTCAACACAAAGGTTATGGCCTGGCACTCATCTGCGAACTACTGGGCGGAGGTCTTGCCGGAGAATGGACCATGCAGGACGTATCGAAACAGGGCAACTGTACGATTAACCATATGCTGATGTTTATTATCGATCCGGATATCTTTGGCGGTCAGGACCGGTTCAGACAGGAAGTGATGGGTATGCGTGACTGGCTGCATTCTTCTGAGCCAGCGGTTGGATTTGACCGCGTTCGAACCCCTGGCGAACCTGAACGTGAATCTATGGCCGAGCGATTGAAAAACGGTATCCCTATTGACGAACAGTCATGGGAAACAATTTGCAATGCTGCACGAAAAGCAGGCATGAACGATGGCGATGTGAAGTCCTACAATTGATAGACCGAATGCTTCTTTCTATGAACATGGACAGAGACATCAACAGGTCATTAGCTACTAGGAACAACTAAATAAGGAGAAAGAAATGAAATTAGGATTAGGCGTTGGCCCGATGGGCCCTCCTGGGGGCGAACGTATTATCGAGCTCGCTAAAGAAGCTGAAAACCTTGGTTACGATACAATTTGGTGCCCTGAAATTTACGGCATGGATTGTTTCACACCACTCTCGTGGATTGGCGCGCACACATCAAAGATCAAGCTCGGCACCTCAATCATGCAAATTTCCGCCCGCACCCCTGCGAGCGCTGCAATGCATGCAATTGCCATCGACCATTTGTCCAACGGTCGACTTATTCTCGGTATTGGCGTCTCCGGGCCACAGGTTGTGGAAGGCTGGTATGGCCAGCCCTATCCAAAGCCGTTAGCAAGAACCAGAGAGTGGATCGAAATATTCCGTAAAATCATTGCCCGTGAAGAACCCGTTTCTTTTGATGGCAAACACTATCAGCTACCTCTGGACGGCGGCACTGGGTTGGGCAAACCACTCAAGTTGATGCAACACCCGCTACGAGATCATATCCCGGTATACCTCGGCGCAGAGGGACCCAAAAACGTAGCGCTGAGCGCAGAACTATTTGATGGCTGGATTCCAATGTTCTTGTCGCCCTACCGCATGCACGAACAATATGCTGACGCAATGGCTATCAAAGGTGCTGACTTCGAAATCGCGGCGGCTGTACCGGTGGTGATAGACGACGATGTGGATAAAGCGCGTGCTCAAGTTAAACAGAACGTCGGTTTTTATATCGGCGGCATGGGCGCCAAGACCTTCAATGTTCACAAAGACCACGTCTCAAGAATGGGCTTTGCTGACGCTGCCAATGAAGTCCAGGACCTGTTTATGGCTGGTAAACGCGATCAGGCTTTCGCCGCAGTACCGGATCAACTTGTTGACGAAATAGCACTTTGCGGACCAAAAGAGCGCATCAAAGAGCGACTGCAGGGCTGGAAAGACAGCCCCGTGACTCAACTAAACATAGGGTCTGCGAACACAGATACTCTACGATTTTTTGCTGAGGAGCTTCTTTAACACCCTAGAAGTGACACGGTAAAACTCGACGACTGATGCTCAACAAAAATGCTCGGACAAGCGCTTGCCAACAAGCGCTTGTTTGAACGTTTCTACTCTTCCCACCAGGGATAAAACTCGGGCATCTGTGAAGCCTTCGAGGTGAACTCCGGCTCGCGCTTTTCTAAAAAAGCACTGATACCTTCTTTTCCATCATCGAGGCTGCATTTAAAAATCGCCAACGAGTCGACCTTGTGCGCCTCTCGTGGGTGCGCTAGAACAGAATTTCGATACATCATTTGCCTGCTCAAAGCGATCGCGACCGGAGAGCGGCCTACAATAAATTTTCTTGCCATTGCTGTCGCCGCATCCAACAACGCTTCAGGTTCATATATTTTACTGACAAGCCCACCGTCCTTTGCCTCTTCGGCGGTCAGGATATCGCCACTATAAACCCACTCCAAGGCCTTCGACATACCGACAATACGAGGTAGAAACCAGGTTGAGCAAGCTTCTGGCGTGACCCCAATTTTTCCGAATACAAATCCAATTCGTGCCTTCGTTGAAGCTAGCCGTATATCTGCGGCGAGGGTCATTGTTGCGCCAATACCAACCGCGGCACCATTAAAAGCAACAATTATTGGCTTCTTGCAATCAAACATACTGAGTGTCACTTTACCGCCTGAATCCCGCACACCATCAACATACTCCGGGTCGTTGTAATGCGTAGACATATCTTCCATAGACGGATTCTTGGTCTCATCCAAACCGAAGACATTACCTGATATTGAAAGATCCATGCCTGCGCAAAACGCTTTGCCCTCACCGGTTAGCACAATGGCCCCGACCTCATCGTCTTCACTTGCAGCTTCAAACAAATCGACAAGTTCATGGCTCATCTCAACCGTAAAAGAATTCATCGCCTCGGGTCGGTTCAATTTAACAAGCAATACGCCGTCGTCGTTACTGACGCTCAGTGTCTTGAAATTCATGTATTATTCCTCAGCTAATCTATTCAGTAGTCAAAGTAACTGTCTGGAGCGCTTTCAATTCATCGTCATCCAGTACTTTTTTCAATTTTTCGATTTCATCCGCGGCTTCTTTTTGCCGTCTCCACATAACACTGTACATGCCATCCAGGGCAATCAAGTCATTATGGGAGCCTCTCTCTTTTATAAGGCCGTCTTCTATCACCAGAATTTCATCTGCGTGAACAATGGTAGATAGCCTGTGTGCGATGACCATCGTCGTTCTATTTTTCGAAACTTCTTTCAGTGCAGCCTGGATATCTCTCTCGGTACCGATATCAAGTGCCGACGTTGCTTCATCAAGCACTAGTATCGGCGGGTTCTTCAATACCGTACGGGCAATGGCGACGCGTTGCTTCTCGCCACCAGAAAGCTTCAAACCTCGTTCACCCACACGAGTGTCATATCCCTTCGGCAATTTAACGATGAAGTCGTGAATACTCGCTAGTTTTGCTGCCGCAAACACTTCCTCTTCGCTCGCATCAGGGCGTCCATAGCGAATGTTGTACTCGATGGTATCGTTAAATAAAACAGTGTCTTGAGGCACGATGCCGACCGCTTTTCTAAGGCTGGCCTGCGCAACATCTGCAACGTTCTGACCGTCAATCCTGACATCACCTTCGTTCACATCATAAAAACGATAGAGCAACCTGGATAAGGTAGACTTGCCAGCACCGCTTGGACCTACAATTGCTGTCGTCGTCCCTGGCGGGATGGTAAAACTAAGACCTTTCAGTACTGTACGATCAGGCTCGTAGCCAAATTTTACCTCCGAGAACCTAACTTCACCTGCGCTGACAACAAGCCCTTTCGCGCCTTTTTTATCCTGTATTTCGGGCTCAAGATCCAATAATTGAAACAAAAACTCCATATCGACCAGCGCCTGCCGAATCATGCGGTAAGACGATCCTAAAAATCCTAGTGGGATGAACAGCTGCAACATAAAAGTATTTAGCATAACGACTTCACCAATCGTCAACTGGCCGTTGCTATAGTCCTGAATGGCAATGACCAGTATCGCCATTTGACAGCACACTCGAACTAGCAGTTGGCCTCCATTTAATAAGCCCAGCGTAGTTTGGCTTTTGACCGCAGCACCCATATATTCTTTCAGGGCATGATCATACCTTCGAGACTCATATTGCTCGTTGCCAAAATACTTGACCGTTTCGAAATTGAGCAGACTATCGACTCCGATCGTCATTGCCCGAGACTCTTCAGCGACCATTTTTCGCCGAAACTTAGTTCGCCATTCAGTAAAAAATAGCGTGAAAAGAATGTAACAGGCAATCGCGATGAGAATCACACCGACATATTTCAGAGGGTAACCGTAGCCAAGGTAGAGACAGACGACAAAAATCTCGAACAAGGTTGGACCGATGTTAAACGCAAACAAACCAACAATTTGCTGCATTGCCCTCGTTCCCCTTTCAATCGCTCGGGACAATCCTCCGGTGTGCCGATCAAGATGAAAACGCATACTGAGTTGATGAAGATGTTCAAAAGCATGAATGCCAATAGAACGCTGAGCAAATTCGGATACAGGGGTAAAAACAGCAGCACGGATTTCGGTGAGCAATCCAGGCAACATCACCGTGAGCCCATACAAAAGCACCAAACTAAACAATGCTGAGCCTGCCTGCCCGGTGCTGAAGAAGTCTGTACTCAACAATTCCGTGCTCAGCACGACACTGGAAGCAGCGGGCACTAACGCACTCAGGCCATCAATTAGATCCTTAAGGATAATTGGGCCATAAACATTAGCTGATCTGCCGATGAATAAACACGCCATCGCAATAATGACGCGAACTCTTATTTCAGTTTCGTTCTTGGGCCATAGGAACGGCAACACAGACAAGATCGTCTGTATTGCAGTTCTCTGAGTGCCACCCTCCAAGGAAAGCGGATCATGTGCTGTGCTATTTTGGGAAAGAAATTCCATCGTCGCATACTACGTTGAACGGACGGCTCAGCCTAGTATCGACCCCAAAATTTATTTTAGTGATCAGGGCCTAAATTTAAGACCTCTGGCAACAAGCTCCCCTGGCTGGGTCACGATCTTGTAGGCCATCTCAACCCATTCGCAGATATAACGCCGAGTTTCTCTCGGATCGATCATCTCTTCAATCTGGAATTTGTTCAACGGTCCGACGGGTCCCCTTGCACTCTCAATTCGAGCATAAAGCTCTGCCCGCAGCGCCTCAGGATCTTCAGCTTCGGCCAACTGGCGTTTATACGCAGCTTCGATACCCCCCTCTGGAGGAATACCACCGGAATCTGTTGCCGGCCACGCCACCCGCATCGATGCTGCTGCCCTGGGCGTTGCGTAATTGTTTCCAGCAACACCGAAGCTGCGACGCATAATCACAGTAAATATAGGCACTTTCACTTGAGCAAAAGCAACCATCCATTCTCCGCCTTTACGGATAGTGCCTGCTATCTCATGCTCTAAACCCACAGCAAAACCCGGGTTATCAATCAAATTAAGCACTGGAATGTGAAATAAATCGCAAACATCTAAATGTCGCTTTAACTTGTCACAACCATCAGCGGTGAGCGCCCCGCCGTTAACATGGCGACTATCTGAAGCAATTACCCCAAGCGGGTGACCATTAAACCTTACAAAACCTGTAATCTGGTCAGTACCCCACAACGGCCCAATTTCAAAGAATGAATCTTTGTCGGCCATCAAGGTAATTGCTTTTCGCATGTCGAAAGTCGCGATACGCTTGCGCGAAACGAGTGTGAATAGCTCATCTTCCCAGCGGTCAATGGGGTCGCTTGGATCTGGCGTTTTTACTGGCGGAGCCTCATAGACGCTGGACGGAAGATAGGACAAGAACTGTTTTGTCATCTCAACAGCCTCTTCTTCAGTTTCAGCCAAATTATCCACTGAACCGTTGGTACAGTGGATATGCCATCCACCCAATTCTTCTTTCGTGATGTCATAACCCATCGCATGAGACACTACCGGAGGACCCGCGACAAACAACTGAGCAAGGTCCCGAACCATTACTGAAAAATGCCCAAGAACAGCTTTAGCTGCGCCAATACCGACAACACTGCCGAGCAGTAAGTTGACAACCGGCACGGTTGATAATTGTTCCGTATACATCGTACTGCCCAGATGACCTGGCAAGAATGAACCTCCACCTCCGGAAACTCGCGGCCTACCCGCAGTAATTGCACCTTGACTCTCTTTTGCTTTACTCTCCCCTTCTTTCTTTTGCGCCGGCACCATGGCCGCAACACTGCCACCACCAGAAGAGCCATCCAACATTCTGATAGAGGGCATACGCATTTCAATTGAAAGTCGATCGAGATAACCACTTTTTGCTGCTATCGCGCCGTCCGCATGGCCGCCCCTAGAAGTAAAATCATCGGCACAGACTATTAGCGTACGCTGGTTAATCTCACCCCAGCCGCCAATACTGTTAGCGGGTGTGAACGCCTCTATTTCACCGAATTCATCATAAGACGCGAAACCGGCAACGCTGCCAACTTCTCTAAAAGTTCCTTCATCAAGCAACAACAACACCCTGTCACGACAGGTAAGCTTGCCTCGAGAGTATTGCCTAACGACCCCAGGATCTTTTGAGTCCGGTGCTAGCCGCTCTACTGCCAAACGTCTCAGCGTGTTGACCTCTGCGAGCATAGGTCCCCATGTCTGATCTGAACTCAGGTCTACGGCAATTTTTTCCTCAGACTCCTCTGATAGAGTAAGGGCGACCATTACCTGCCCGGCCGCCACTGTGTCGCCCACTTTCAATTTTTGAATATCTTTTACAATACCGGTGTGAGGTGCGACGACGGCAGTTTCCATTTTCATTGCTGTGACAATAATGAGATTGGCACCTGCAACAACCTTATCTCCCTCGGCTACGCAGATCTCGAGCACTGAACTGTCCATCGGGCACTCAACACCTTGGTCGCCATCTGCAACGACCAACTCAGGCATGAGCGTATTCATGGCTTTCATCGACAACTTCGAACTGGAGCCTGAACTCGCACCAAAACTACTAGCCTGTTGTTCGAGCAATTCTAATTGCCTACTCACCTGATCTTTAACCGTTACATTTGCACTTAAAAGCTCAGGCGAATTAGACAAGAGCGTTGTTCTAGCATCCCCGGAACGAAATTGCGCATTAGCAAGAATGTTTTTGAGCTGCGGCAAGTTAGTCATCACGCCCGTGATCTGATAGCCGTCTATGGCCTCAATTGCTCGATCAATAACAGAGAGAAAAGTTGAACGAGAACCCGAAGAACAAACTAATTTCGCGAGTAGCGGATCAAATTGTGGCGGTGGTGTGTAACCCGCGTAGCCACAAGCATCTACTCGCACACCAAAACCCGAGGGTTCTTTATACGCAGTAATCGTACCGGTACTTTGCGCTACCACTCTGGCCTGCAGCGCAAAACCTCTGGGTGAACCCACGGCATCCTGCGTACCCAACCCTAGCGACTTTAGAGAATCACCATTCGCTAATTGAAATTGTGTTTCGACTAGATCGATACCGGTGACTTGTTCAGT